>JAIYDW010000120.1 GCA_027487315.1 Verrucomicrobiaceae bacterium
CCCATGACTGGCGCCACCTGTTCCGCAGCCTGAACCTCTGCCAGATACTCCGCCGCTCGATTCGCCGCCAGTTGAGGAGCCATTTGCATGAGTCCCTCGACCATCAATGCACGACTCACAGGATCCTTCTGCTCGCGAAACAGCCGATCAAACAACGTCTTGCTCGATTCCCCTCCAAGCATCGCCAATCCCTTCATAGATGCGATGCGAAGTTCCCCTGCAAAGTCAGAACGCTCCAACCAACCTGTCAAAACCGACCGGCAACTCTCTACTTTCCAAAATCCAACCAGTTGAGCTCCCCTTACCGCCACCGCCGACTCATCCTCTTTCAACCACTCAGTCACTCTATTGACCCCTCCTTCAGGCACCACTTTCCTGGCTCCAGCCGCTGCCAAAAGAGCATCCAACATCGCCACCTTCCTTGCAGAATCCTTCTCCTCGCCCGCCATCTGAGCCAATTCAGTGGCCACCTTGGCGTCCATAGCCGAGCCCGCAGCCTTGAGCACAACGCCAATCTCTTCCGTGGACAGTCGACCTTCCCTCATGGCAGCAAACAGCGCCGAAAACGCATCCGCTCGCCCGGTGCTTCTCAAGGCATACACCATCTGCTTTGAACTTCCCCCAAACGTCATTTTGCCATCCAAAAACGCTGGCATCCATCGATCCGCTTGATCCCGGCAAATCTGCTCCAACAGGAAATCCAACGGCTCATCCATCGTTTGCTCCAGCGCCATGAGCGCGATCTCGGTCGTCGAGGGCCTACGAATCAGGGCACAAACCGACATGGCCCACAAACGCACCTGGGGGTCAGCATCTTGAATGCCTTCCTTGAGCACCGTCTCCACATCCTCGAGTTCCTTCCACCGATGTGACAAAATGCGTAACGCAGCCGCCCTTACCCGGGCATCATTCACCTTCCAAACGGATCGCCACATCTCGGGCGAGAACGAATTCAATCCTTCCCTGACCCATGCGCCCTCCAAAAGCGCATGCTGATCGGCTTCCTTCGTCACATCCAATCCCGCCGCCCACGCCCCCAAAGGCTCCACCACCGCGTCCGCACCCTTCTGACGAAGTTCCAATCTCGCAAACTGCCGCACCCAACGCCGATCGCTTTGCAGCAGTGGCAAAAGCTCAGTCGTAGCCGCACCAGCAATCTTTACCTTCGGCGACAGCGGCCGATCCTTTGCCTTCAATCGCCAAATCCGGCCATTCACGTGATCGCGACGTGGATCCCGAAAGTCCACCTCCCCATGTTGGATGATCGGATTATACCAGTCAGCGATATAGAGCGCGCCATCGGGTCCCGTCTTGACGTCAATCGGACGAAACGCGCGGTGTGTCGACGCTAACACGTCCGGCAACTGCTTGGCGATGTAAGAACTTCCAGACCTTTCCAATTGAAAATGATTGACCCGATTGCCGCGAAAATCACAGCACACAAGAGTCTGCTGCCAACTCTCCGGGAAATGGGGATCCTCAATGATCTCCAGCCCAGAGTGTTTCGGCTGCCCGGGGCTCATCCCTCTCAACACTCGAGACGCGCCAGGAGAAGTCGCGAAAACCGAAAACGGAAAAATGAAATTGATCCCCTCGCTGCCTGCGCCATCCGTCGCAAAACTTTGTCCCCAACGATCAAATTCAAATCCCCATGGATTGATCAAGCCTTTGCTTAGCGTCTCCAGCCGTCGCGTTTCTGGCCGAAACTCCCAAACCCCTCCACCCATCAACCGTCGCACCCCGTAAGGAGTCTCAACATGGCTGTGAATGTAAATGGATTGGAGGAAATAAAGCAACCCCTCAGGTCCAAACCTCAACGTGTGCAGCAGATGATGAGTATCCTCCGTGCCAAACCCTGAAAGCAAAACGGTCCGCTCATCTGCCTTGCCATCTCCATTGGTGTCCTTCAAAAACAGCAATTCAGTAGAGTTTGCCACATACAATCCGCCATCACCCGGAATCAAGCCCGTCGGTATGTGCAAACCATCCGCAAACACGGTACTCTTGTCCGCCTTCCCGTCGCCATCAGTGTCCTCCAGAACCACCACCTGATCCGCCGCAGCAGCCCCCACCTCAATATGCGGATAAGTCGTGCTGCTAACCACCCAAAGCCGCCCCTGAGCATCCCAATTCATCTGCACCGGCTTCTGAATCATCGGCTCTCCCGCAAACAACTCAATTTCAAAGCCCTCCGGCACAACAAACGCCGCCTTCTCCACTTCCACCTCCGCGCTAGGTATATCCGTCAACCCACGAGGTTGTGCTGCGTTCATCGGCACAACCATCCCCACCACCATCAGTCCCATCCAACCAAAAATCTTCATAAACATTTTAACCGTTCAAATGACACTTCTTTCAACTTCACAAGCGCGATGCCGTCGCCAGCGCCGCTTGTTTCAGTTCTTGAATACGTTTGTCCGCCGCTTCAATCAACGGGTCGAACATTGGAATCTCCTTCGCATTTTGTCCCTGCTCATGTTTTCGAAAGCCAAACAAATAGGTTTCATTTTGCGGTCTCCAGCGATTGAAAAACAACTCGTCTTTATGCCCCACCTCTTTCTTTAAGGCAGCCATCTCACCCTGTCCCACCTCGGGAATCTTCAATCCCAAACCTGTCACCAAAGCCTCCGCCAATCGATCATATCCTCTCGCCTGATAATGCACCCCGTTCTCCGTCAGCGGATTCGCCGTCCGCCCTGACTTGGGCATCCCGCCCATCGCACCAAACCAATCCACAAAAACCGCATCCTGAGCTTGCGCGAACTTCCCGAGCGCATCCCTCAAACTCAAAAGATTGCGATTCTGTTTCTCCAAATCCGGCAACGGTGGCGGCAGCGACTCCAGGGGTGGTGGTGCGACAATCACAAACCTCACATCGGCCACCTTCGCCCGAAACAAATCCAACAACTTACGATACCCCGTCAGAAACTCGGGCAGTCCAGCCAACCCCTCAAAAGCCAACTCACTGCCATAGCAAAGCACCACCACCGTCGGCTTCAGCAACTCCACATGAACCTTCAGGCGATCCAACCCCTCTTGAGGCGGACCAAAATAGGACCTCGCGTGCCCAAACACCGTATCCCCACTCCACGCCAAATTCCGAACCGTCACCGCCTTGTCCCCCAACGCCAAAGCCAGCCGAGGTTCAAAACAGCTGTACCGTTGCTCCCTCTCCATGACAGTACTTCCGATCAATACCACGCGATCACCGTCCTCAAATTGAAATGCCTTTTTCTTTTCGACTGCCGGACTCGTTGGCTGGCCCGACGAGGTCTCCTGCCCCATTCCCTCGCCCCCGAAACACGCCATAAAAACCAAGGCGCCTACCATCACCCGGTTCCGTTGAGCAACTTTGGCTGAAAATTCAAAATCCCACATCGCCGCCCATTGTGCCCATCTCCACATGTCAAGCAATCTCAAAAACGCTTCAAAACCCGCTCAACCTGTGCATCGGTGATACCCATGTGGAAAAAACGCATCAAAAACCTCGCCTGGATCAGCCTCATCGCCCTCTTGGTCGGCATTCAGATCAGTGAGGAATTCAAAAAGAACCGGCCGCCACAGCCCAACTCAACACCCTCCTCCCTCCCCGCCCCCAAAGCCCCGTCATCGTCGAAACCACCCTCACCTTCCACGACCAAGACACCGCAATCGCCCAAGTCCAAATCCTCTACCGGATTCGAAACCCTCTCCGGTTGCAAGCTCCACGAAGACCGCAACAACGACGGCGATAGCTTCAAGATCCTTCACCAAGGCCAGGTCATCGAACTTCGACTCTACTTTGTCGACGCCCCCGAAAAACGCCTCCACCAATACAACGGCGAACGCATCGACCACCAAGGCCGCTACTTCGGCAAACTCTCACGCGACCAAACCATCTCTATCGGGCTCAAAGCCAAAGCTCACACCGAGCGCCTCCTCAAGAGTCGCCCCTTCCGTGTGATCACCCGCTGGCAACCCGTCTTCGAAAGCGGTCGCTTCTACGCCTTCATCTTCTTTGACGATACTGGCGAGGAACTCTCCGAATCCCTCACCCGCGAAGGACTTTCCCGCATCTACACCGAAGGCACCGACCTCCCGGACGGCCGTAAAAAAGCCGACTTCGAACGCCATCTCAAGAAACTCGAAGCCGAAGCCAAAAAAGCCAAGCGCGGCGGCTGGGGACTCTAACCCCGCACCGGATACAAACCCAGCACCTGCCTGACAGCGCACACCATATTGCCAAGCTTGGTAAGGTAGGGGCGTTTCGGTTTCAGTTCCACGGTCAGCGAGTCGTGAGCAAAGTGCTCCTTCAATTCGCGCCCAGGGTGAATCAAAATCCGGTGCCCGCAATACTCCAACAGCGGAATGTCCGCACTGCTGTCACTGTACCCCCACGAATCCCTCTTATCCGCCAGACTTTGATCCTTCACGCCCGGCACCTTGCGCTCCATCGCACCAATCTTCACCGCCCGCTTATTGTTCGTCCCGTCCAACTTGGGCAACCAAGGCACCCTTTCACCAATCACCACCTCCGTCGCCACCCAATGATCAAACTCCCACTGCTCAGCGATCGCCTGAGCGTAAAAACTCGGGCTCGCCGTGTTTAAAATCGTCACTCTCCCCTGATGCCGATGCCGCATCAACTCTGCCCTCAAATCCGGATACATCCATCCATCCACGCTCTCGCCCGCAAACTGCCGCGCATACTTTCTCAGTTTCTCCACAGGCATTCCCCACAGGTAGGAATGAAACGCCCGCTTGGCTGTCGCCGTGCTCACCAGACGCACCATCCGCAACAGCGCAAAGGGCAGAAACAACCCATGCAAAAGGATCCGCCAAGGCTCATGCTTGATCACATAATTGCAAAAAAGCGCCTGCGTGTCGTGCGGCAGCAGGGTGTGATCCAGATCAAAAAGGGCGATGCGCATTAGAAAAAGTACTCTCCAACAGAGCCCCACCCCTCGCTCAGGTCAACCCGCAGCCTGCCGCGCTTTCTGCACCATCTCCATAAACAACCTCCGCTGCTCCGCCAAAGCCACCACCCGATCTGCCGGTTTCGTCCGCGCCTCCAGGCAAACCCAGCCCTGGTAGTCCGCCTTGACCAGCAACTCGGCCAAGGCCGGGTAAGGATACGCCCCCTCGTTGACCTCTCGAATATGCACTGTCTTACCCAGATAAGGCTGCACCTTGGCAAAATTCGCCTCAATCCCCTCCCCCTTCAAATCCTCGTCATTGCTATTCCAGCACACCCGCACTCCGGGATGATCCGCCACCTCCATGATCGTCTTGATATGCCCCAAATCAGACACTCCACCATGAACCTCCAGTCGGATCTCCTGCCCAAATCCCAAACCCGCATCACCCAATTCCGCCAGCGCTTTCCCAATCTGCTCCAACGTCTTCTCCACCGGCACCTCCTTCGGTAACTGATTCGGCTTCACCTTCACCCCGCTCCCCCCCACATCATGACTCAACTGCAAAAAGGCCTTGGCTCCCTCAAGGTTCTTCTTCAGTTCCGCCGGATCTGGAGAATGAAACTCAAAATTCGTCCCCATACCCAGCAGCGCCACCCGCCCCTCCTCAAATCGATTCCGAACTTCCTCCCGTTGCGCCGCACTCAATGACACATCCACCCCGTGCGCGTGCTCCACACGCAACTCAACCCCCGCCACTCCAGCCGTCGTGCAATTCGCCAGCAACGTCGGCAAATCCCAATCCGCCCCCCACATGTAAGTCACCAACCCAAAATCAATCAATTCCCCCATCGGCGAAAGAGCCCCCCGCACCGGACTTCCCGATACCATCCACCCCGCCATTCCACCCGCCAAAACCGAACCAAACTGCCGGCGATTCCAACCATTCGTCGTCTTGGGTGAATTCCCGTCCATCAATTGCTTTGCCCTTTTCATTCCACCATCGTCTCATGCTTCATCCAACTCACGCAAGCCTCATTCAGGGTTTTTTGCGATCCCCTGTCGAGTTTTAAGCTACCCTCCCGTATTCCATTAGACATGCTTCCCCCCGAGGAAATCGCCTCCATCCTGCTCGCCGAACGCCTGCCCCTGACCGCATTTGTCGCCAGTGTCACCCGCGACTTCCACCTCGCTGAAGACGTCTTTCAAGAAGTCTGCGTCAAAGCCATCCGTCGCTCTGAATTCGCGTCCCCCGCCCATCTCCTCAACTGGGCAAGACTCGCTGGCAAAAATCGCGCCATCGACATCCTCCGCGCTCGCGATGGCCGCTACGTCGGCCTTAGCGACGAAATGCTCGCAGTACTCTCAGCAGACTGGCCCGCCCCTTCCCCATCAGACTCCCAGCACGACGCCCTCAGTCACTGCATCGAACAAATCACCCCAAACAATCGCGAACTCCTCCGCCTCCGCTACTTCGAGCGCCGAAACTGCACCGATGTCGCCGCAATCATGGGCCGAAAAATCGAAACCGTCTATCAAGCACTCGCCCGCCTGCACAGAACCCTCGGTGACTGTGTGCGCTCACGCATCCAAAACGAGGCCTCCCCATGAACGATACCGATTTTCTCCACCTGCTCATGCGCTATCAAGACAGCGTGCTCACGTCCGATGAGCTTGCCGCGCTCGAAGCCGTCATGCGCGATGATGCCACGAAACGCCAGATCTTCACCGACACTCAACTGCGCTCGATGGCACTCCATGATCGCTTCCGCCAGGAGGCTTTCCAGCGCCACACAGACACTTCTGTCCGTGCCTCTTCCCGCACTGAAAAGAAGCGCATCACCTGGTTCAGCCGTCCCATCGCCTCCATGGCTGCAGGCCTCGCCATCGGCCTCTTCAGCGCCTCTCTGGTCTGGGCCATTTCCTCCCCAAAGACCACCACCGAGCGCCTCTTTTCCCTCCTGAACGGCAGCTTCGACGAGCCCCGCCTCGAAACGGGTTTCCCCCGCCAAAATGGCGTCTGGAGCGGCGATGAAGCCACCATCGCTGATGGCAAAATTCGTTTCATCGCCCCCGGCAGTGATTCGGGCGATCCCAATGCGCGCGCCATCTCGTGCGATGTCTTCCAACTCGTCGATCTCCGCCCGCTGCGCCACACGCTCAGCCCCGACGGCAACTCGGTTCTGGAACTCAGCACCGACTTCCTCGACGCCCGCCCTCACAACACTAAGCCTTCCGTCACCTTCTTCTGCCAGATCTACCTCTTCCAAGGCGATCCCGCTACCCTGCATCAAGGCTGGCCGCAAAACATCACCGACACCCTCGCCAGCGGCTGCGCCCAAGCCACCACGCTCGGCTCCGATGCGAAAGGCACCCGCACCCTCACCGCCAAGTGCCTCGTCCCCGCCGAAGCCGACTTCGCCGTCATCCAAATCGCCGCCCGCCCCAACCTGCGACCCGCCAAACTCGAAAACCTCTTTGCCGACAACGTGCAACTCACCCTCAAAACCCAGCCCACTCTGCCAGTTCGCATCGTCCAGCGCTAATGTCACGCCTTTGCGTGAATTGTGCGTTGCCCTTCGTTGTGGAACATGATGCCATTGAAAGAGCTTCTTCTAAGCATTGTCATAGCCACCGCCGTGCAGGCTGGTGGTCCTTGGGCATGGCTGAATGGGGAGATCAGGAAGGTGGACAAACAGCGACAGGCGCTGGAGTCCGAGCTGGAGGCTCTTCTGGCCTATCCACAGCCACAGCCGCATGAGCGGGCGGGGTTTCACAGCGGCTTTGCGCCGAGGGCCGATGTTGTCCGGTGGGTGCAGGTGGATTTGGGAGTAGCGCAGGCGTTGGATGCGGTGGTGCTGGTGCCCGCGATGCTCGGAGGGGTCCAGGCGTATGGGTTCCCGCAGCGATTCCGCGTGGACGCATCGAATGATCCGCTGTTTGCGGATTCAGTGCCGCTGCAGGATCAAAGCAATGCCGATGTGTCGCCGGGGCTGGCACCTTGGCATATCCCTGCCCATGACGTGAAAGCTCGCTATGTGCGATTCACGGCAACGAAGCTCTCTCCGCAGCCGGGATTGGGGTCGCGGTTCATCTTTTGTCTCGGAGAACTTCTCGTCTTCAGCGGTGGTCGAAATGTCGCGCTGCAAGGCGAGGTGTTCGCACCGAATGCGGCGGAGACGCTGCCCACTTGGTCTCCGAGGCATTTGGTGGATGGCACTCATGCGCTGGGATTACCGGTGAAAACTGGGGAGAAGTATTCGAATGGCTGGCATAGCGCGATCTCATCCACGGCGGATGCCACGAAATGGGTGCAGGTGGATTTAGGATCGAAACAACGATTGGATGAGATTCGCCTCATCCCGGCGCACCCACGTGATTACCCGGATCGCTTTGGCTTTGGGTTTCCCCGGCGATTCAAGATCGAGGCGGACGGGCAGACGATCTTCGACAGCACGAACGCAGACTTCCCCAATCCCGGCGATACTCCCGTAGCCATCCCGGCTCCTGGCTTGCAGGCTCGCAACATCCGCATCACGGCCACCCAGCTCTGGGAACGCAGTGGTGATTTCGTCTTCGCTCTTGCTGAGCTTCAAGCCTTTGCCGGAGGGAAAAACCTTGCGCTTGGTAGCTCGGTCACGAGTTCGGATGAGACAACTACGGTAGCTTGGAAGAGCGAGCATATGGTGGATGGCCTCAGCAGTTCAGGTGTGCTGATAGACGAAGACGAATGGCTGGCGGGACTCTCGAAGCGCCGTGAACTCACGGCGGAACTTGGCACGCTCGCCAGCACTCAGGCCACTGCTCTCGGAGTTGCGCAAACCCGCGCCTTTTGGCTTGTCGGTGCGGTTTTGCTGGGCGCGACTTCTTTTGCAGTATTAGCCGTGTTGCATTCACGGCGTGTTCGCGAACGTGAGATGGAGATCCTGCGTCAGCGCATCTCGCGCGATCTGCATGATGAGATCGGCAGCCATCTGGGCAGCATCCGGCTGATGTC
>JAIYDW010000013.1 GCA_027487315.1 Verrucomicrobiaceae bacterium
CATCGAATCCCCGTGCTCCATCTGATCCTGGCAATCAAAGTGCGACCCGCTCGTGTTATCCACCCCCACCGACTGCACCGCCCCAAACCGACCCTCCTTAAACACCGCCTCCAGCGGCCCCATCGCCGGATGCAGCGCATACCGATCCGAAATCCCAATCGCCTCCGCCCGCGCCACCGCCAACCCAGGCCGCAACCGGTAATACCGATCATCCGCAAACGGCACAAACACATTCAGCGTGTCCGCCCCCCCACGCAAAAACACATGAATCAACGTATGCCCCTCCTCCCTCGGAATCCCCGCAAAAGCAGACGTCGCCGCCAGCGCCAGCTTCGAAACAAAAGCGCGCCGTTTCATGAATCACCAGGCGGTTTGCCTTCCGTACCCAACTCGCGCAAATGCGGCGGGCACATCGCATGAAACGTGATCAACCCAATCACCGGCGCCATCGTGATCACCAGGAACCACAGCATCTTGTCCGTGCTATCAAACTTTCCCGCCTTCATGATCAGCACCAACCCCCGCCAGTAAAGCGCCATGTAAACCAGCCAAAGCACCAAGATGAAGATTTGAACAACCGCACCGGAGCCAAAAGAGAAGTTAAATGGAATCATGGCAAGAAAAGGTAAACAGCATCGCAACACCCAGGTCAACACCTCTGAAAAGCCGGGCTCGCCAAAACCAGCCCCACCGACTGTTCTTCATTCTCCCCCGTCACCGCCGCCAACTCCTCCGCCGACGGCACCCGCCCCACCAAATACCGAAACCACTCCCTCGCCCCCGCCCCCTTGCCCATCGCCCGCCTCAAAGTCCCCAAATCCACCCTCACCCCGCCCTGCTTCCCCGCCGCCAGCGCCAATCCAAAATTCCATCGCCACATCAGCGTCCCCATCCACGGCAGTTCCTCATCCGAATACCCGTCCGGTGTCGGATACTGAAACAACCCCTGTCCCATCCGCTGCAACGGCTCCAGCACCGCCTTCTCCGCCTGCGTATCCGCCGCCAAAGCCCGCATCGCCGACACCATAAACTTCAGCGGCCGCTTCAACAACTGCCCCCGACTCGCGGCAAACGCCTCCGACCCAAACACCGCCCGCAGCATCGCCTTGATGTCCCCCCGCGTCCGCGTGAACGCCCCCGCCACCGCCTCCACCAGCACCTCCGGCGGCTCCACACTCACGAACCGCTTGCACAGCTTCGTCGCAATGAACCGCGCCGTACTCGCATGCCCGCACACAATCTCCACCAACCGATCCAGATCCCCTTTCCCTCCACCCTTCGGAATCACCACCCCCAGCACCCGCTTCTCCCCCTCATCATGCCAGTCCGCCTTGAAAAACGACTCCCCCGCATTCATCGCCCAAAACCGGTTCCGATCAAACGTCCACCCACTCAGACAGCGCGCCGCCTCCAGCACATCTGCCTGCGTGTAACCCCCATGCACCCCCATCGTGTGCAACTCCAGCAACTCCCGCGCATAGTTCTCATTCGGCTTGTCCCCAGAGCCCCGACGCACCTGGTTTGACTTCCCATCCAGATACACAAGCATCGCCGGACTCGTCGCCGACGCCCGGATCAACTCAAAAAAATTCCCCAGCGCATGCTTCCGGATCACCTCCCGATCATCACTCGGCTTCAGGTAAATGCAGTCCCCCTTCTCCAGGTCGATATTGAGATGATCCGTCCAAAACTCCACCATCACCTCAAACAACTGCCGCCTGCTGTAAATCGCCCGCAGCAGCGTATGCCGGGTGATCTCATCCCGCAGCACCGGCTTGCGAAACTCATACGCCTCCCCCGCGCTGAAATAAACACTCTCAAACCGCTCCGCCCGCAAATCACACCCCGTGTCATCGATCCGCTCCGGATGCAACTGCTCCTCCAGCCACGCCTCCCGCCCCATCTTCTTCACCCGCTCCACCTCCCCCGGCCACGGCCCAAACCCCGCCCGCGAAAGCAAATGAAACGCCTCATCCACCTCCACTCCATCAGCCAACACCAACCGCTCCGGCACCCACTCCCCCAGCAACGCCCGATCACAAGACACCAATCCCCCGGCCCCCATCACAGCCGCACGCAAAACCTCACGCCGATTGAAGGTCCTCATCGCATCACCCGATCTGCCCCTCCACCGGCTCCTTCAAAAACCAAGCCCGCACCTGAATCCCCCCACCGATCACCGCCATCAGCGGCAGCAGCACAAACCAACCCACCACCGGCAGCAGCGCGCAGCACACCAGCGTCAGCCCCCCATGCTTCACCTGCCGCCAAGGCTCCGCGTTCGGCCACAGCCGCTCCCCCACCAAAGCCGCCACCCCACCCGCACCGATCAACCCCCAAGCCAGCAACCCCCCACCCACCAGCGCCGCCAGCGCCCCCATCTTCGGCAGCTTCGCAATCACCGCAATCAAGACAATCCCCACCACCAAAGGCCCCAGCCCCACCAAAAAACTCTTGATGAGCCCCAGCTCCGCCACCCGCCGAAACCGCCCCACCCCCTCCGGCCAAAGCCCCCGCGCCAAAACCCAAAGCGCCGGCAAAGCCACCACAAACCC
>JAIYDW010000037.1 GCA_027487315.1 Verrucomicrobiaceae bacterium
GCGTCGGCGGCGTTGGAGACGAGCTCGCGGACGAAGATTTCCCGGTCGGTGTAGAGGGAGTGGATGACGATGTCGAGGAGCTGTTTGACTTCGGCTTGGAATTCGTGTTTGGCGGACATAGAGGCGTTATTTGGGGACAGGATTGACAGGATTTAGAAAGGATTAACAGGATTTTGGGAGAGGAACTGTAGTGATGGCTTTCGCGGTGTCAAATTTGGAGGTTTTCAGACCGACTCTCGAAAGTCTTGTCACCTTGCCCGGCGGCGGAGCGGCCTCATTGGCTGCGTCAGCCGCTTGCCCGTTATTGATTTAATAGCGGGCTGCGCGACTTCCTTGCCACTGAGGCCGCTGCGCTCGCCGGATCAAAATGACAATCTTTTCGAGAACCGGTCTAGGTGACGGTTGGGTGGGGGCGCGACGTTAGCTTGGTTGGCTGAGGGGCCGTGAGGTGGCGGCGGTGCGCCGGGGTGCGGGGCGGGATGGCTTTGTGGACTTGCCTTTGGCGCCTTTTTAGTGGGCGCCGCTGCCGCGGAGGACGGCGGGGAGGGTGCGGAGGAGGATTTGGAGGTCGAGCCAGAGGGACCAGTTGTCGATGTAGGCGAGGTCGAGGGCGACCCATTCTTCGAAGTTTTTGATGCCGTTGCGGCCGGAGACTTGCCAGAGGCAGGTGAGGCCGGGTTTGACGCTGAGGCGGCGGCGTTGGGCGTGTTTTTCGATGCGGTCGATTTCGTAAACGGGGAGGGGGCGGGGGCCGACGAGGCTCATTTCGCCACGGAGGACGTTGAGGAGTTGGGGGAGTTCGTCGATGCTGAGGCGGCGGAGCCAGGAGCCGAAGGCGAAGATGCGGGGGTCGTTGCGGATTTTGAAGACAGGGCCGTCCATTTCGTTTTGAGCGGCGAGTTCCTCGCGCATGGCTTCGGCGTTGGTGTGCATGGTGCGGAATTTCCACATCATGAAGGGCTTGCCATTGCGTCCGGCGCGTTCCTGGCGGAAAAAGATGGGGCCGGAAGAGGCGAGGCGAATGCCGACGAGGGCGATGATCCAGAAGGGGATGCTGAGGACGAGGAGGACAGCGGCGCCAACGCGGTCGAGAGTGTCTTTAAAGAGGAGCGCCCAGGAGACTTGCGGGGTGCTGTGGAAGACGAGCATGAGGCGTCCGGCGAGGGTGTCGAAGGTGGGGCGGGCGATGGCGGTTTGGAAGAAGTCGGAGGCGATCCAGGCTTCGACGCCTTCGGTTTCACAGGCTTGGACGGCTTCTTCGACTCGGGCGAAGTGGATGTGCTGGGCGGCGAGGAGGACGCGGCTGACGGCATGCTGATGCATGGCGGACACCAGGGTTTCGACCGGGTGCTGGGTGAGGTCGATGCAGGCGCGGACGTCGATTTCGGCGCGGTGTTCGTCGCTCATGGATTCGAGGAGGCGGTCCATGTCCTCGGTGAGGCCGGCGATGAGGACGGGTTCGCGACCGACGCCGGAGTGGATGCGGCGACGGAGGGAGATGCGCTGGCAGCTTTCGCGCAGGAGGATGGCGAGGACGCCGAGGGAGAGGCCGAGGATGAGGACGGCGCGACTGGGGACCTGCCAGCGGACAAAGATGGAGAGGGCACCGATGATCATGCCGACGATGACCAGGGCTTCAAGGATTTGCCGGATGGAGCGGGCGGGGGTTTTGCTGATAAGGTTCGTATAGAAACCGCGGCTTTCGAGGATGACGGGGGTGAAGGGGACGATGACGGCGAGGAGCCAGAGGGACTCACTGAAGGGAGGGATGGCGCCGAGGTTGGGGAAGAAGTGGAGGGCGAGTTCGGAGCGGAGGTAGTGGCCGAACCACAAGAAAAATGCCAGAAGACCGCTGTCGGTGAGTTCTGTGAGCTGCAAATTGATTTCTTGTCGCCTACCGAGCATAGTGAAAGGAGTGAATTCTGATTTACTTCCAATAACCTGAAAATTATAGCACTCCTAATAAATGGCTCAACTTGTTTCATCGAAAAATTTGCTGCTTTCTGCGAGGCCGTTGGTGGTGGGAGTGCCTGCTGGGATGGAGGCTTTGCGGGGGTTTGTGGCGGAGGGGGCGGAGTCGCAGGCGGCGCAATGTGATGTGTTGGAATTGAGGTTGGATTTGCTTAAGGTGGGGGCGGATGAGTTGCTGAGGATGCTGGAGGGGGTGGAGACACCGTTGTTGGTGACGGCGAGGCATGGGGCGGAGGGGGGCGAGGGGAATCTGAGTGCGGAGGCGCGGTGGGGGCTGGTGGAGCCGTTTTTGGGGCGCGCGGCGCTATGGGATGTGGAGCTGCGGAGTTTGGGGGAGATGCGGGAGGGGGTGCGGCAGGCGCAGGCGGCTGGGGTGGGGGTGATCGGGTCGTTTCACGATTTTGAGCGGACGCCGTCGGCGGAGGTGTTGGAGGGGGCGGCGGGGATGGCTGAGGCGACGGGTTTGGCGGCGGTGAAGGTGGCGACTTTTTTGCAGGGTGCGGAGGATTTGGCGACGCTGGTGCGGTTTGCGGGGAAGGAACGGCGAGCGCGGGTATCGGTGATGGGAATGGGGACTTTAGGTCCGGTCTCGCGCTTGGCGCTTGCAAAGTGTGGCAGCGTGTTGAATTACGGGTTTCTCGGTGCGAATGGCAATGCGCCGGGGCAATGGCCAGCGCGGCGCTTAAAGGCGGTGTTGGCGGAGCTTTGACGGTTGATTTTTGATGTTTGAAATGAGTTCAGTGAAATGGGGTAGTGGTCGGCAACTGAGGTTGCTGATGGGGGTGGCGTGGTTGCTGATGCTGGTGCCGGGGTGTGATGATCCGGAGCGGGAGGCGCGGTTGCGGTGGCGCGAGGAGGAGGTGAACGCGAAGGAGGCGGCGGTGGTGCGGAAGGATCGGGATTTGCTGCGGGAGCGGGAGGAGATTGCGGCGGCGCGGTTGATGATTGCGGCGAGGGAGGCGGAGTTGGCGAAAGTGAAGGGGGAGATGGAGGCGGAGTTGGAAAAGATGAAGGCGGCGCGGCGGGCGTTTGAGATCAAGAATTTGCGTGGGCAGGCACCGAGGATTACGGCGGAGCGGGTGATCGTGATCGATCCAGCGACGGGGGAGGTGCTTTATGAGAAGAATGCGGACAAGCGAGGGGCGATTGCGAGCACGCAGAAGTTGCTGACGGCGCTGCTGGTGGTGGAGAAGGGGAACCTCGATGGGATGATGAAGGTGGAGAAAAGTGACTCGGATTGCGCGCCGGTGCGGTTGGGGATCAAGGAGGGGGAGGAGTATTCGCGGAGGCAGCTTTTGACGGCGCTGATGGTGAAGAGTTCGAACGACATTGCGCAGGCTTTGGCGCGGGATCATTCGGGATCTGTGGAGGCGTTTGTGGTGGCGATGAATGCGAAGGCGAAGTCGCTGGGGTTGGAGGATTCGTTGTTTCAGAACCCGCATGGTTTGCCATCGGATCCGGAGCAGTATTCGACGGCGAGGAATTTGTCGAAGATCGCGTCAGTGGTGGATTTGATGCCGGATATTCGGGCGATGGTGAAGCTGAAGCGGTTTGTGTTTGAGCGTGCGGGGCAGACGAGTTTGACGTTGGAGAATACGAATCGGGTGCTGAGCAGTTACTCGATTTGTGATGGGATGAAGACGGGGTTCACGAATGCGGCGGGGTATTGTTTGGTGGCGAGCGGGGAGAAGAACGGGAAGCGGCGGATTGTGGTGGTGTTGAACGGGGGGAAGAGCGGGGTGTGGGCGGATGCGCAGGCGCTTTTGGAGTGGGCGGTGAAGGCTTAGGGCACGCAGAGGCGCGGAGATGAGGAGAGGCGCAGAGGGAGGGGCATTTGCGGGCGCTTTGCTTCATCCTTCGGGCAGGCTGTGGATGGTGATCTCGCTTTGGTTAGGTGAGCGGGGATGGATCCTTTTGGGGAAATCACGCGGAGCAGTGATGGGTGCTTTGGGGGGAGATCACCTGTGGTGGTTATGGGCACCGTTTAGCAGCGGCGCGCTTCGCGGGCGGTGAGGCGGTGGGCTTCGCTGCTTTGGAAGTGGGTGATGGCGACGGCGAGGGCGTCGGCGGCGTCGGCGGGTGGGGTTTCGCGGAGGCGGAGCATGGAGCGGATCATGAAGGCGACCTGCTCTTTGGCGGCGGCGCCGCGTCCGACAGCGGCTTGTTTGATTTCGCGCGGGGCGTATTCGTAGATGGCGAGGCCGTGTTCGGCGGCGGCGATGAGGGCGGCGCCGCGGGCGGAGCCGAGGACGATGGCGGTTTTGAGGCTTTGGACGAAGATGGTGGCTTCGATGGCGCAGACGGTGGGCTGGTATTGGCGGATGACGTCGTTGAGTTGTTCACGGATGGCGACGAGGCAGCCGGAGGGGAGGAGTTTGGGGTTGTTGGTGATGGTGCCGTAGGTGAGGGCGCGGAGTTCTTTGCCAGCGGATTCGACGATGGCGAAGCCGGTTTTGCGGAGGGCGGGGTCGATGGCGAGGACGCGCTCTGTGGGGGTGGGTTGCACGAAGACTTGAGAGGACGGTTAGTAGCGCTGGGGGCTGGATTTGCCGCGCTGGGAGCCGATGCGGAAAAGTTTGTCGAGGGAGATGGCGCCGGAGCCGAAGAGGGTGAGGGTGAAGGCGATAAGGAGGTAGAGCCAGCAGAGTTCGGAGAAGGCGGCGAATTCGGTACTGGCGAAGCCGAGGGCGGCGATGCAGAGGAGCATCATGAGGACGGAGAAAAGGCGGGTGAGGAAGCCGACGATCCAGGTGGTGGCGATGATGAAGAGGCTGAGGGCGGCGAAGGGGGCGGCGAGGTGGGGCATGGGGACGCCTTCATTGACAAAGGTGGTGACCCATTCCCACGGGATTTCCTTCCAGAGGAAATGATAGGCGTTGAAGACGGCATCCCAGGCGTGACGCGTCATGAGGACGATGCCCGCGCCGATTCGGAGGATGGCGGAGGTTTTGAGGAGGGAGCCGAGGGGATTTTGCGCTTGGCGGGGATTGGGGCCGTAGGATTCGAGCATGGGGCGGGGTGCCGATCAATGGTCTGCGGAGAGGTGGATGATGTCGCCAGCGGCGAGGCGCCAGTCGTTGGCGGCGGTGATGGAGCGGAAGTAGCGTTTCTGGCCTTCGCGGGTGATGTAGAGGCCGTGAGCGCTGGAGCTTGGTTTGCGTCCACCGGCGAGGCGGACGGCGTCGGCGACGGTGATGTTGTCGTAGAGGGGGAGGGGTTGGGGGCCGGAGGTGAGGTCGCCTTCGACGGCGATGACGGGGGTGTTTTCGACGGAGAGGATGTGGACGGCGACGGGGGAGGAGGTCATGCCGGCGACGCGAAAGACGGCGCCGATGGAGGCGGCGGCTTCGGGGAGGGTGAGGCCGCGGAGTTTGGCGGACCCGATTTTACCGATTTGGGCAGTGCCGTCGAGTTCGATGACGGCGAGGCCTTTCCAGAGGGATTTGGCGGAGCGGAGGCCTTCGTGGATTTGCAGACGGAGGGTGTGGCCGGGGCGAAGGGTGCCGCGAGGGTCGAAGTCGATGTCGGGGTCCTGGCTGTCGACTTTATCGGCACTGCCGGGAAGGATGCGGGCGACTTGGGTGAGGTCGGGGAGCGGAGGGAGAGGAATGGAGGGGGTGTATTTTTTGATGGTGTCACAGGCGCTGAGGCAGAGGACGAGCCCGATGGCGAGGAGGGGGGTGGAGCGGAGGGCGATCATTTGAGACGAGGGTGTGGAAGGCGACAGGATGCGGTGGGTGGGGGAGCTTGCAAGGGGCGTTTGGAGGTCAAGGAGCGGCGGGAGCGGGCGGGGTGCGCTCAATGATGGTCCAGTGGGAGAGGGCGCCGTAGATGCCGAAGGTGGCGGCGAGAAGGAGGAGAAGGAGGAGGAGCCAGCGGAGGCCTGGGATGATCGGCTTGGAGGGGCGGCGACGGCGGCGTGACATGGCGGAGCGGGGACGAGCGACTGCCAGTTAGCCAACGCGCAGTGGGGTGGGGCTGCAAATGATTTGTTTGGAGGTCAGATCGCAAACGTATCGTTGCGTATGAGACCGTGGATGGGGCTTTTTTTGATGGTTATTTTGGGAGCGTGCAGTTCGCTGCCGAAGCCGGGGAGTGGGTTGGTTGAGGTGAGTGGGATGGGTGAAGGTGGGGAGTGGGTGAGGCGGGCGGCGGAAGTGGAGGGGGATGCGTGGAGGAAGGCGGAGCGGGTGGAGATGCGGTTTTCAGGGGAGTGGCGGCGGATTGTGGAACGGTTGCAACCGGGGCTGGTGGATACGGGATTTCGGAAGCGGTCGGTGGAGGTTTATGAACCGGGGAAGGGACGGGTGACCCAGACGCATGTGGGTCCGATGGGGATGAAGGTGGTGACGCGGGTGGGGCGGGAGGTGGAAGTGGTTTACAATGGGGTGAGAGAAGGGGATGCGGTGAAGCGGGCGTCGGCGGCGCTGGTGGCGGATGCGTATTGTTTGTTCGGGTTCGGGGCGAGTTGGTTGCAGGAGCGGGGGCGGGATTTTCGCGTGGTGGGGAGGCGGTCGTTTGCGGGTGAGGATTGTGTTTTGGTGGAGGCGGTGGTGCGACCGGGTTTTGGGGAATCGAAGGAGGATTGGGTGATTGCGTGGATTGGAGAGGAGACGCGGAGGGTGCAGCGAGTGCAGTTGACGTTGTTTGGATTGGAGTCCACGGCGATGGCGGATGTGGACGTGGTGAGGAGCGATTTTCGGGCGGGGCCGAAGGGGACGGAGTGGGCGGGGCGCTATGTGGAACACGTGCAGCGACCGCTGCTGGTGAAGGCGCACGAGTGGGTGCTGGAGGCGATCGAGGTGGAGTAGGTGCTACTCTGTTTTCGGGGCGATGGAGCGGGCGTGGAGGCGTTTGATGGAGGCGGCGAGACGGAGGCCGCCGGTGACGGCTTGCTGATCGGCGATGGTGCGGGCTTTGGCGACGTAGGCGTTGAGGGCGAGGGTGGGCATGCTGGCCATGACGGTGTGTTCGAGGCGGGTGCCGAGGGAGCGGCTTTTCTTTTCGACGACTTCGGCGCGGCCTTTGGCGATGCGGTCGAGGAGTTCGGGGGAGTAGACGCTGGTGGCGGCGATGGCGCGGCCTTCTTTGAGCCAGGCGAGGGGATCGGTGACGGCGATGACGGTGCGGCCGGTGGTCCAAAGGGCGGGATTGGCTTTGAGGAGGCCGGCGCGTTCAAGGATGTCGACGTGGGTGTTGGTTTTGCCATTGAAGAGGCTGTCCCAGAAGGCGTGGAGGACGTCTGAGTTCATGTCGCCGGGGCTTTTTTGTTTGAGGCCGAGGATCATGACGCCGTTGCCGCCGCGGTCACCGGCAGGGAATTTTTCGGGGTCGAAGAGTTGGGCGCAGTGGCAGGGTTGGTGGGTGTCGCCGACGAGGTGGAAGAGCCACATGAGTTCGACGGCGCGCTCGGTGACGGGGAGGGAGGTATCGGGGACTTGGGCTTCGATTTTGGCGAAGGCCTGCATGGAGTTGAGTTTGGTGTCGGGTTCTTTGAGGTCGGGGGTCCAAGCGGTGACGGGGGTGATGTCGTGCTCTTTGAGAGCGAGGCGGGCGGATTCGGAGGTGAAAACGGCGAAGTCAGTGTAGTGGCGGTCGGGGCGGTCGTAGGTGTCTTTGATGGATTGGGCGTTGGAGTAGCCGTTGTTGTAGCGGATGAGGTCGGCCCATACGGAGGCCTGGCCGAAGTACCAGCGTTGGCGGGCGTCTTCGGAAGGGGTGCCGGAGAGTTCGTCTTTGATTTTATCGAGGAAGAGTTCCTGATGGGTGGGATTGGCCTCGAGGAGGCTCATGACCCAGGCGCGTTCGTCGGGGGTGAGGTGGTCGTAGGCGATGTAGGCGATGACTTTGTGGCCGCCGTCCCACCAGGCGGAAGCAGGGGAGGTGAGGAGGATGGTGAGGAGGGCGGTGGTGAGGAGGCGGGGGAGCATTGAGGGATGGAGAGGGGGTGGGAATCGGGGATCAGTAATCAGTATTCAGTGGAGAGTGGAGAGTGGAGAGTGGAGAGTGGAGAGTGGAGAGTGGAGAGTGGAGAGGCGGTGGGGAGGGTAAAGGTGTGGCGATGTCGTCACTTTTTGGGAATGGATGCAAGGGGGTGGGGTGAGGTGCGTTATGGGGGCGACGATGACGACAAAATGCTTGAGTTGGGTGCTGGTTGCGATGGTTTGGCTGATGGGGGAGCCTGTTATGCAAGCAGGTGAGCGGCCAAATGTGCTCTTTCTCTTTGCGGATGACTATTCTTTCGAGGCGCTGGGGGCGGTGGGGCTGGTGGATGTGGAAACGCCGAACCTGGACAAGCTGGCGGCGCGGTCGGTGCGATTTAGCCATGCGTACAACATGGGTAGCTGGAGTGGGGCCGTGTGTGTGGCGAGTCGGGCGATGCTGAACACGGGGCGGTATTTGTGGCGGGCGAGTGCGGTGGATAAGAAATTGGGGGCTGAGGCGGCGGCGGGGCGGATGTGGTCGCAGATGATGAAGAGTGCGGGTTATCGGACGTTTATGACGGGGAAATGGCATGTGTCATATGCGGTGGAGAAGTTGTTTGATGAGACGGCGAATGTGCGGGCGGGGATGCCGAAGACGGTGGAGTCATCCTACAACAGGCCTTTGCCGGGCGTGCCGGATGGGTGGAGTCCGAGTGACCGGTCGTTGGGTGGCTTTTGGGAGGGAGGCAAGCATTGGAGCGAGGTGACAGCGGATGATGCGATTGGGTATTTGGAGAAGGGGAAGGGAGCGAAGGAGCCGTTTTTTATGTATGTGGCGTTCAATGCGCCGCATGATCCGAGGCAGGCGCCGGAGTCGTTCGTGGCGAAGTATCCGAAGGAGCGGGTGAAGGTGCCGAAGAACTTTTTGCCGGTGTATCCGCATGCGGAGGCGATGGGAGCGGGGAAGGGTTTGCGGGATGAGAAGTTGGCGCCGTTTCCGAGGACGGAGGAGGCGGTGAAGGTGCATCGGGGCGAGTATTTGGCGCTGATCACGCATTTGGATGAGCAGGTGGGGCGGGTGCTGGCGGCGCTGGAGGCAAGTGGTGAGGCGGAGCGGACGTGGGTGTTTTTCACGGCGGACCATGGCTTGGCGGTGGGGCATCACGGGCTGATGGGGAAGCAGAACATGTATGAGCCGAGTTTGCGGGTGCCGTTTTTGGCGGCGGGGCCCGGGGTGAAGCCGGGGGTGGTGGAGGCGCCGATTTATTTGCAGGATGTGATGGCGACGGCGCTGGATGTGGCGGAGGTTAAGAAGCCGGAGCATGTGGAGTTTCAATCGCTGCTGCCGTTGATTCGGGGGGAGTCGACGCGGGCGACGGCGGAACCGGTGTATGGGGCGTATTTGCAACTGCAGCGGGCGGTGATCGCGGACGGGATGAAGCTGGTGGTGTATCCGAAGGCGGGGGCGGTGCGGTTGTTTGATTTGAAGGCGGACCCTGAGGAGATGAAGGATTTGGCGGAGGTGCCGGAGATGAAGGGGAAGCGGGCGGCGCTGCTGGCGAAGTTGCGGGAGGTGCAGGCGACGATGGGGGATGAGCTGGATTTGAGGAAATTGGCTCAGTCGGAGTGAGGGGCGGGGGTCCAAGAGGGGAGGTCTGCGAGGGTGGGGTCGATGAAGGTGTGATGCCAGAGCTGGGTGGCGATGACGGCGGTGAGGCCCATTTCGATGGAGAGGCGAGGGAAGGAGCCGGGGCGCAATTTGCTGAAGGTTTTGCGCCAGTGCAGGACGGCGGGGATGTCGAAGTAGCCGGTGCGTTTGAGGGATTCCTCGCTGAGGAGCTGGCTGATGTATTTGGGTTCGTGGTCGGTGAGGAGACCGTCGATGGGGGCACGGAAGATGGCTTTTTTGCGCTGGCAGATGTCTTTGGGGAGCCAGCGTTCGGCGACGAGGCGGAGGAGGTATTTGTCCCAAAAGCCGTGGAGTTTCCAATCGGGATGGAGGCTGGAGGTGAAGTCGCAGACGGCTTCGTCGAGGAAGGGGTAGCGGGTTTCGATGGAGGAGAGCATGGCGACGCGGTCGCCTTTGGCCTGGAGGAGGAGACCTGAGAGAGTGACGCGGGCGCCGAACCAGAGGCCGCGGTTGAGGGGGTGCCATTTTTTGGCGCGGTCTAAATCGAGGTCGAGGCCTGTCCAGGGATTGGCGTGGTGTCGGACTTCGTGCATGGACTCGCTGTAGAAGCGGAGTTTGGAAAGGGATAGGAGACCGTAGGAGTCGATCCAGGCGTTGGGGCCGCCGACGGAGGCTTCGAGTTGGGGACGGAAGTCGAGGGGGTATTGGGGGACGTCATGCCATTTGAAGAAGGCGCGGCGGGCCCGGTTGCTGAGGGGGAGGCCGGGGATGAGGTCGAGGAAGTGGAGGGCTTTGGCGATTTTGTACCAGGGATAACCTGCGAGCCATTCGTCCGCGCCTTCGCCAGTGAGGACGACTTTTTGTCCGTTTTGATGGACGCGGCGGGCGAGCATGAGGAGCGCGGCGCATGAGGTATCGACGACGGGGGATTCGGCGGCCTGGATGAGTTGGGGGTAGGTGTCGAGGACGTTGGCGGCGCTGAAGTGCTGGACGAGCGGCGCGGCGATGCCGATGTGTTTGGCGGTTTGATTGGCGCCGCTGAGTTCGTCGAGGACGGGATTGTCGACCTGGATGGTGTAGGTGCTGATGTCGGGGCCTTTGATGCGGCGGGCCATGGCGACGATGAGGCTGGAGTCGAGGCCGCCGGAGAGGTAGGCGCCGACGGGGACGTCTGCGCGGAGGCGATTTTCGACGGCGTTGAGGAGGATTTGCTCGAATTCGTCGACGAGTTGCTTCGGGTCGGTAGTGTTGGGAAATGGTTCGTGGCCTTGGTCTGGGAAGTCGAGTTTCCAGAAGGCTTGCTCGTGGATGACTGGGTCTTTGCTGGATTCGGTGCTGGGGGTGATTTGGAGGAAGTGACCGGGGGGGAGGAGGTGGATGCCTTCGAAGCAGGTGACGGGGCCGGGCATGGCGGCGAAGGTGAAGATCTGATCGAGGCCACGGCGGTCTGGCTTGGCGGTGACGTGGCCGGAGGCGAGGAGGCTTTTTATTTCGGAAGCGAAGAGGAGCCAATCGCCCTGCCGGGTCCAGTAGAGGGGGGAGATGCCGAAGCGATCTCGGGCGAGGGTGATCTGGTGGCGGGGCTGGTCATAGAGAGCGATGGCGAACTGGCCGCGGAGTTGGCGGAAGATGTCCTCGCGACTTTCCTCCCAAAGGTGGGGGATGAGTTCGGTGTCGCAGTGGGTGACGAGGTGGTGGCCGCGCTGGAGGAGTTCGGCGCGTTGCTCGCGGTAGTTGAAGAGTTCGCCGTTGAAGACGACCGAGATGGAGCGGTCTTCGTTGGTGACGGGTTGCTGGCCATCGGCGAGGCCGACAATGCTGAGACGGCGGGAGGCGAAGGCGAGGCCGGGGCGATGGAGGAAGCCTTCTTCGTCGGGGCCGCGGTGGATGAGGGCGCGAGCCATGCGTTTGACGATGCCATCTGGCACTGAGCGGCGTCCAGTTAGATCAATCACACCCGCTATTCCGCACATGGGCAGGGTTAGACGGGTCTGGGGGGGATGTCATGCGACATCGGAGGGAATCTGGAAGAGGGATGCGCGGGGCTATTTGGAGATTGTGTGCTTCTTTTTCGGGGTGGGGATGGGGGGAGGGGGGCCGAAGGAGTGGAGGGTGGATTTGGAGGTGGCTTTGGGGAAGGCGAGGTCGAAGACGGAGACGCCGGTGCGGCGCTGGCCGGCGTACGTGCGGCCGTCGCTGGAGCCGAAGAGGAGGGGTTTGCCGGTGGTTTTGTGAGTGCCGAGGTAGAGCATGACGTGGGTGATGGGCATTTGGCGTGCTTTGGGGGCGTCGGAGGTGGTCCAAAAGAGGAGGTCGCCGGGTTTGAGGGAGTCGAAGGCGGGATCGGAGAGGGAATGGGAGTCTTTGACGCTGTTGAGGGTGCTTTTTTCGATGAGCCACTGGGCGATTTGGTCGGACTGGCGGGGGATGTCGTTGTGGCCGAGGCTTTGGAAGAGATGGTAGATGGCGCCGGAGCAGTCCATGCCGCGACTTTTGGGGTCGTGGGAGTTGGGGAGGTAGGTGAGGTTGAGGCGGGTGAGGGCGAGGGCGGCGGTGAGGCGGGTCTGGATGAGGGGGGGGAGGTTGGCGAAGTCAGCGAGATCGGTGGGTTCGAGGCTGGTGACGGCGGCGGGCGGTGGAGAGGATTTTTGGGATGTATCCTGGGCGCTGAGGGTCGAAGCCGGGGATAGGAGGGCGGCCAATGCGAGGTTGCAAAGCAGGCTGTGGTAGGCGAGCGATGGGGCGTTTGTTTTTCCCATGCTGCTGATCATCGATAACTACGACTCCTTTACCTACAATCTGGTTCAATACTTTGGCGAGATGGGGGCGGTGATGGAGATTCGGCGCAATGATCAGGTGACGCTGGAGGAGATTGAGAAGCTGAATCCGGATCATATTTGTGTGTCGCCGGGGCCGTGCACGCCGAAGGAGGCGGGGATCAGTTGTGATGTGATCCGGAAGTTTGGGGCGCGGGTGCCGCTGCTGGGGGTGTGTTTGGGGCATCAGTGCATTGGGGATGTGTTTGGGGGGGATGTGGTGCGGGCGGGGCGGTTGATGCACGGGAAGACCTCGATGATTCATCATACGGGGACGTCGGTGTTTGCGGGATTGCCAGACCCGTTTGAGGCGACGCGGTATCATTCGCTGCTGGTGAAGAAGTCGACTTTGCCTGATTGTTTGGAGGTGACGGCGGTGGCTGGGGACGATGACACGGAGATCATGGGCTTACGGCACAAGGAATTGCCGATTCATGGGGTGCAGTTCCATCCGGAGTCGATTCTGACTTTGGAGGGGAAGAAGTTATTGAAGAATTTCCTGGAGATGGCGCGTTAGCCGCTTTTAGTCAGTTGTGAACGGATTCGCTGCGGCGGTGTCCGTATCCTTAGCACTATGTCACCTCTCAAAGCTTTCCAAGAAGCCCTGCGGCAGAGTCCGGAGAACATTCCACTGCTTCTGCTCTATGGGCGGGCCTGTCTGGAGGAGTTGCAGATGGAGGATGCGGTTTCGGCGTATGAGAAGGCGGTGGAGTTGGACTCCCGGCATACGGATGCGCAGTTGGGTCTGGCGCGGGCGCTGTTGTTGAGCGGGGATGCGTCGGGGGCGGCGGTGAGGGCGGAATTGGTGTTGCAGCAGGATCCGCTGTGCGCGGCGGCGCACTTGATGCTGAGCCGGGTGCATCTGGCTGAGGGCGACAAAACACGGGCGAGACATCATTTTAACCGGGCGGCGCAATTGGATTCCAGCGCGCTGGATGTGGGCTTGGAGAAGGATCTGGGGCAGACGCTGCTGGATGCGAGGAAGGCGCAGCAGTCGAACTCGGGCAATGGGTCGGCGGATGGCAAGGAGGGGGCATCGGAAGGTGGGTTTGGTGCGGACGCGGGATCGGATTTGGATGATGAGGTGTTCATGGATGAGCCGCCGTATGATTGGCGGCCTGAGACGTTCTGGATGCCGGGGGATCCGGAGCGGGATCGGTTGAGTTTTGAGGACATTGGGGGCTTGGAGTCGGTGAAGGAGGAGATCCGGCGGAAGATTGTGTATCCGCTGCAGCAGCCGGAGTTGCACCGGGCCTACGGGCGTCCGGTGGGTGGGGCGATGCTGCTTTACGGGCCTCCGGGGTGCGGGAAGACGCTGCTGCTGCGCGCGGTGGCGGGAGAGGCGCAGTGCAATTATCTGTCAGTGGGATTGCATGAGATTTTTGATCCTTACTTCGGGAGCACGGAGCGGAATCTGCATCAAATGTTTGAGACGGCGCGGTTCAATGCGCCGTGTGTGCTGGTGATCGATGGATTGGACTCGCTGGCGCAGGATCGGAGGCAGGTGAGGGAGAGTCAGTTGCGCAATGTGGTGAATCAGTTGCTGCATGAGATGGATGCGCTGCGGGTGGGGAATCATCGGGTGCTGGTGCTGGCGGCGACGAGTCAGCCGTGGTCGCTGGATCCAGCGTTGTGTCGGCCGGGGCGGTTTGAGCAGTCGATTTTTGTGCCACCGCCGGATGAGAAGGCGAGGGAGGTGATTTTGCGGGAGTTGGCGGAGGAGAAGCCGCTGGGGCATGTGGACTACAAGGCGCTGGTGAAGGCAACCGACGGTTTTTCAGGGGCGGATTTGCGCTGGGTGATGGATCGGGCGGCGGAGTTGACGCTGGGTGAGGCGATGGCGAAAGGGCATGGGGCGCCGATTACCGGGGCGTTGCTTTTGAAGGTGGCGGGGGAGCATCAGCCGACGACGCGGGATTGGTTTGAGGGGATGCGGTCGGTGGAGTCTGAAGCGGTGACGGAGCGGAGTTGGATGACGAGCGAGGTGAAGAAGTTCGCTGAGCGGAGTGCGAAGCGGTAGGGGGTGACGTGATGGCTAGAAGCCATCACTCCTTGGGTGGGCAGGGCTTGTTCGAGCGACTCGTTAGGGGAAGAAGTTTGCTTAGCGGGTGCGGAGCGGTAGGACTGCGGAGCGGTAGGGGGTGACGTGATGGCTAGAAGCCATCACTCCTTGGGTGGATAGGGCTTATTCGAGCGATCCGTTAGGGGAAGAAGTTTGCTTAGCGGGTGCGGAGCGGTGAGACTGCGGGACACAAAAAAGCGTGAACAACGGGTGAGGTTGTTCACGCTGTGAAGGCTTTTTTTCGGGAGTTAGGCGGGTTTGCCGCCGCCGAGGGTGCTTTTGATGACGGAGGCGAAGACGTTTTGGAGAGAGTCGCCGGAAGGTTGCTCGGATTCGATGCTGCCGTTGGGGGTGAGTTTGTCGATGATGACGGGGAGGAACTGGGCGAGCAGGGGCATGATTTTGGAGGCGTCGACGCCGAGTTTGGAGGCGAAGCCCTGGAGGGCGTCGGGACCGATGGCGGACTCGATCTGGCCGGGTTCGATGGGTTGGTTTTCGCCGGTGCCGACCCAGGATTTGGCGACGTCGCCGAGGCCGGCCTGGTTGAATTTCTCCATGAGGCCGGACATGCCGCCGACCTGACCGAGCAGGCCGGAGACGGCGTCAGAGGCTTGGCCTTGATTGGAGAAAACGTTCATGAGGGTGCTGAGGTCGAGGCCACCGGAGGCGTTTGAACCTCCGAGTAGGCTGCCCATGGCTTGTTTGGCGAGTGAGTCGAAGAGTCCCATAAGTTGTTTGGTTTGAGGAGGCAGTATTTAGGTAGGAGGGTAGGTCGTCAATGAGGGATTTGAGGTTTAGCCAGGCATCACGTTATTTGGCCTTCGTGGTGAAGGTTTGCTGGTGGGATTGGGAGGGGACGGAGACGGTGAACAAGGAGCCGTCTGCGGTGACTTGGCAGTGGATGGGGTGGGCGGCGCAGGCGTCTTTGAGGTCGCCATGATTGGCGATGCGGGTTTTGTCAGGGGTGTTGTTTTGGGTTTCGTCCGGGCGGATGTTTTCGTGGATTTGGTAAATGGCTTGCAGGGTGGGGGTGGCGTGGAGTGAGGCGAGGGCGATGGCGCTGGTGCCTTTGCTGGGGCCGTTGTTCATGACAGCGACGGTGGGGGCAAGGGAGCGGATGAGGAGGGGGTGATTGCTGGTTTGGAGGCCGTGGTGATTGACTTGGTAGAGGTCGACTTTGCCCGGGAGGTTGTGCGGGGTGACGAGGCGTTTCTCGACGTTCCAGGTGAGGTCGCCACCATCGAAGAAGCGGAAGTCGCCGAGGTTGAGGAGGAGGACGAGGCTGTTGGCGTTGTCGGATTTGTCCTCGGGTTGGTCGGCGGCGAGTGCGGGGTCGTCGGGGTTTGCGGGCGTGCTGGCAGACGCAGGGATCATTTTTTGATTGGCGGCGAGGACTTTCAAGGAGAGGGGCGCGGTGCCTGGGAGTTGTTTGAGGGGGATGGAATCGCCTGGAGCGAGGACGATTCGGTTTTCGACTTTGGCATTGCGATAGGGGCGTGATGTTAGGGCCCAGCGGGCTTGGTTGCCACCTTGATCGGGGACTTGGTCGGGCAGGCCTTTGTCGTAGAGGGTGCCGACGGGCATGAGTTCGGCGAGTTCAGCAAGGCCGCCGAAGTGGTCGATATGGAAGTGGGTGATGATGACGTGATCGATGCGAGAGAGGCCGGCTTGGGTGGCGGTGTGGTGGATGCGGGCGGCGTCACGACCGCCGGGGTTGCCGGAGTCGATGAGGATGGATTCGCCGGCGGGGGTGACGAGGAGAGTGGAGCCGCCGCCTTCGGAGTCGATCCAGTGGATGCCCAGAGAGGGAGCGGATTTTTCTTTTGCCAGGAGGGAGAGGGCGGTGGCTGCTACGAGGGCGGCGAAGAGGGCGAGACGGGTGGGCATGATGGTTGGGAGTGTATGAGGAGAGGGATGAGGCTGTCGAGATAAAGTGAAAGCGGGTGAAGGGTGGTTGGGCTTGTGTGGAGGGGAATTCGATTCATGATGGCGGGCATGTTTGAGGAGTCTTTAGTGAGTCGATTGGAAGCGAGCGGTGTGTTGGCAGTGTTGATTTTGGAATCGGTGGAAGCGGCGGTGCCGGTGGCGAGGGCGTTGCTGGCGGGCGGGGTGGATTGTGTGGAGTTGACGCTGCGGACGCCGGTGGCGATGGAGGCTTTGCGGCGGATTCGGGAAGAGGTGCCGGAGATGCTGGTGGGGGCAGGTACGATCCTGACGGTTGAGCAGGTGCGAGAGGCGAGGGCGGCGGGAGCTGCGTTTGGGGTGGCGCCTGGGATGAATCCGCGGGTGGTGACGGCAGCACGGGAGGCTGGGCTTTCGTTTGCACCGGGAGTGTGCACGCCGACGGATATTGAACTGGCGTTGGAGCAAGGGTGCAGGGTGATGAAGTTTTTTCCTGCGGAACTGAGTGGCGGGTTAGCGTATCTGCGCGCGATTGGGGCGCCGTTTGCTCATTTGGGGGTGAGGTTTATTCCGTTGGGTGGCTTGGGGGCGACCAATGCTGAGTCGTATTTGAGAGAGGAGTCGGTGCTCGCTTTGGGTGGGTCGTGGTTGGCGACGAAGGCTGCGATTGAAGGGGAGCGATGGGAGGATGTTTCGGAACAGGCGCGGTTGGCGCGGGAGTTGGTGAAGCGAGTGAGGGGTGCGTAAAAAAAGCGGCTCCCGAATGGAAGCCGCTTTCATGGGTTTGAATCTTATGTGGTGGAACTCGGTTTAGGCGAGTTCGGCGAGTCGGGACTTGATGGCGTCGAAGTCGGGGAGTTGTCCGGGGGAGTCGTGGGACTCGGCGTATTGGATGACACCGGCTTTGTCGACGATGAAGGCGGAGCGCTTTGGCACTCCTCCCATAATGAGGTTTTTGTCCGGGAGGAAGGCGGAGTAGGCGACGTCGTAGGCGGTGGCGACGTGGTGATCGTAATCGCTGAGGAGTTTGAGGGTGATGCCTTCTTTTTCGGCCCAGGCTTTTTGAGCGAAGGGATTGTCACCGCTGATACCGATGACGGTGGCGTTGAGTTTTTCGTATTCGTTGATGCCCTTGGAGATCTCGCAGAACTCGGTGGTGCAGACGCCGGTGAAGGCCATCGGGACGAAAAGGATGAGGAGGTTGGTGCTGCCGAGGTTTTCGGAGAGTTTGAAGAGCTCGGGGCCAGCGGCTCCGAGGGTGGTGAGGGTGAAGTCAGGGGCGGTGGTGCCGACGGAGAGTGCCATGGTAGGTTGTGGGGGGTGAATTGTGGAGTTTGAGTTTAAGCGGTATAGTAGGGCCGCGCGGTTGTTTTTCGTTGCTGGAGGTGGTTTCGTCAAGGGGACGTTGGCGACCGGCATGGGAGAGATTGCATTCGAAAGGAAAGCGGGTAGGATCGGCGGGAATGAAACAAGGATCTCTGGGATGTCTTTTGGCGCTGGTGCTGTTTGCGCTGGTGGTGAGCTTGGCGATGAACCTTTTGCAGTTTTCGTCGGGCACTGGCGGAGGCCAAGGCATGGCGGCGATGGGGAGTGCGGCGAAGAAGAAAACGAAGTATACCGAAGTGGTGCAGGAGAGTGGGGCGGCGGATCAGAAGGTGGTGCAGATCGATCTGGACGGGGTGATTTCTTCGGTGGGTGTGGAGGGTTTGCTGGGGGCGGCGCTGTCATCGGTGGAGTCGATCAAGTCACAGATTGAACAGGCGGAGGCGGATGATCGGGTGAAGGCGGTGCTGTTGAAGATCAATTCGCCCGGCGGAGAGGTGACAGCATCGGATACCCTTTACCAGGCAGTGAAGACTTTGGCGAAAAAGAAGCCGGTGGTGGTTTACATGGATTCCATCGCGGCATCCGGGGGCTATTACATTGCGTGCGGGGCGACTAAAGTGGTGGCGAATGAGACGACGTTGACGGCGAGCATTGGGGTGATCATCGACACGATCAATTACAGTGGCTTGTTTGAGAAGGTGGGCTTGCAGGCGAACACGTTTGTGAGTGGCGCCTTCAAGGATTCGCTGAGTGGATCGAGGCCGATGAGGGAAGAGGAGCGTGCGTATGTCCAAAACCTGGTGGCACAGATGTATGACCGGTTTTTGGGGATTGTGTCGGAGGCGCGAGGGGTGCCGAAGGATGTGCTAAAGAATGGGGTGGCGGATGGTCGCGTGGTGACGGGGAAAGAGGCGCTGGAGGCGAAGTTGGTAGATCAACTGGGTTACCTGGAGGATGCGGTGGCGTTGGCGAAGGAGTTGGGCAAAGCGGATAAGGCCTCGGTGGTGAAGTATCGGCATGAGATGGGATTCATGGATCTATTTGCGACGGCCTCAGCGGGGGTGAGTCGTGCCGGGGAGCCTGTGCAGGTGAATGTGGCACCGGCGATCATGCCCTCATTGCGGCCAGGGTTGCCTTATTACATGGCACCTTTGGCGGTGCCGACGCACTGAGCGTTGCGGTAGGTTTTTTCTGGTGACGCCCTTATTGCCTTTGATTCATGGTTGATGTGACGAGCACCAGTGTCCTAGCTGATGTGGCGGCGTGGGTGATCGTGGCTTTGGTGCTAGGGGCGGGGGTTTATCAGGCGCGGCGGTCGATGTGGCCGATGACGGATTGGAGTCACCGGGGGAAGGTGCCATCGGGAGACTATCGGGAAGCGGATGGGGTGGTGGTGATGGTGTTGGGGTGGATGATGTGGATGGGGTTGCGAGCTACGGCGGTCGGAGAGAAGGCGGGGAGTGCGACGGAAGCGGCGTTGAAGACGGCGGGGGAAGCCGCGACGAAGGGGCCTGGGGCGGTGGAGATGCTGGCGAACGTGGTGTTCTTGTTGATGGTGTGCGTGGCGTTGCTGTTTTATCTGAGGCAGATTCGCGGGCTGGATCCGGTGGTGTTGTTTGGGATCCGTGAGTTGAGATTGAAGGCGGTGTTTGGATGGGCGCTGGCGTGGTTGGCGCCGCTGCTGTTGGTGGTGTCGGGCTGCAATTGGTTAACGCTCGAGTGGTTGAAGGGGTTTTGGCCGGACTTAGCACCGCAGGACAGTGTGAAGATGTTTTTGGAGAACAGTCATTTGGGGACTCGGGTGATCATGGGAGTGGCGGCGGTGGTTGTGGCGCCGTTGGTTGAGGAGACGGTGTTTCGAGGGTTTGTTTACGGGGTGGTGAAGCGGTTCACAGATCCGATTTTTGCGGCGATCGTTTCTTCGGCTCTGTTTGCGCTGGCGCATTTTCATTTGGGGAGCGCGGTGCCTTTGTTTGTTTTGGCGCTGGGATTTGTGGGGGCTTATGAGCGGACGGGGTCGCTGCTGGTGCCGATGCTGATGCATGCGCTGTTCAATGCGATCTCGCTGGTGGCGCTGGTTGTGATAGGGACTGAGTCATGAAGAAGCCGGCGACGTTGAGGGATGTGGGAGAGGATGCGCTAGTGAAGCGGTTGATTGCGGATGCACCGTTGGGTGCGGAGGTGGTGGCTGGTGCGGGGGATGATTGCGCGGTGGTGAAGGGGGTGAGGCGTGGGGAATTGTGTTTGCTGAAAACGGATGCGATTGTCGAAGGGGTTCATTTTGAATCCGAGTGCGCACCGCGATTGGTGGGACGAAAGGCGCTGGCGAGGGTTTTGAGCGATGTGGCGGCGATGGGGGGGCGACCCGGGCAGGCGATGGTGACTTTGATTTTGCCTTCAGAGACAGCGATAAAGTGGGTGGAGGCGGTTTACGCCGGGCTGTATCAATTGGCCCGGCAGCATGGGGTGAGTGTGGTGGGCGGGGAGACGACGAGGGGGAAAGAGCGGATCCTATCGGTCGCGTTGACCGGGGTGGTGTCGGCGAAACGGTGGGCGGCGCGGGGGGGCGGGCGATCGGGGGATGTGCTGCTGGTGACGGGAAAGCTTGGAGGATCGATTGGGGGCAGGCATTTGACGTTTGAGCCGAGGTTGGAGCAGGGGCAGTGGCTGGTGGAGCATTTTCCGATTCACGCGATGATGGACATCAGTGATGGATTGGCGAAGGACCTGCCGCGATTGGCGGGCGGGGCGGGATTGGGTTTTCGGGTCGATTTGGATCGACTGCCCAGGCATCGAGGCTGCTCGGTGGAGCAGGCTTGGGGGGACGGAGAGGACTATGAATTATTGATGGCGGTGCCCAAGCGCTGTCTGAAACGATTGCAGACGGACTGGGGTGAGCGGTTTCCCCGGGTGCCTTTGACTGCGATTGGGGAACTGGTGGAAGCTGAGGCTTCGACGGGGGGACCGGCCGGGGGATGGGATCCTTTTGTGAGGCCCTGAACGAGCGCTGCTCAGAGCGGCGGGTTACAGCATGGCTGTGATGGTCTTTGATTGAGATTTTTTGGAGACCGGGATGGTGGTGTGATAGAGGCGTGATTGAAGGTTATCAAACATTTTGCGGACGTGAGGGTAACGGGTGCGGTCCTTGATGATGGTCATGCTGTCCTGGTAGGAACCCCACTTGATCACTTCGATGCTGACATGGCGAACGCCCCATTGATTCATGGCGGAGCGCGAAGGTTTGTAGAGATCGATGGTGTCGGTGCCGACGAGCGCACTGCCGTAGTCATCGACTTGATAGAGGATGCCGGGTTGTTCGGCGATGCGGAAGAGGGTGCCTTTGGGATAGCGTGACCAATCGGCGGCGGCGCTGCGGACGTTGCCGAAGCGGAGAGGGGTGCCGACAGCGCTTAGCTTGCCGTAGACGAGGTGGTCGGATTCGCTGTGGGTGTAAGCGGTGGTGCGGACGGTTCGGAGAGAAGCGGGATCGCGAAGGAGGGGGGGGATGCTGGCGACGGTGGGTTTGGGGGCGGTGGCGATTCTGGGGGGGTGGGTGGGTTCGACCATGCTGAAATAGCTTCGGATCAATTCAGGTTGGAATGCTCCGGTAGCGGCGATGGCGGGACGGACCTCGTAGTTCCGGCTGGATTTGAAGGATTCGAATTTTTGGGCGATTTGCCTTAGGGGACAGGTAGTGAGGGAGCAGGAAGCCATGGCTGAGAGACAAGAGCCGGCGAGAAGGAAGGAGCGGAGTTGTTTCATGGCTGAGAGGAATTAATAGAATTATAAGAGATTAAATTTGTTAATCAATATAAAAATTACAGCAGCTATTAAATGACAATACCTGGAAATACCCACATAATCTGGTTTTTATGGTGCAGGTGGACGGTTTGGGCGTTGGGGTGGGGGAGACCTAGTTGGAGTGTGGGCGTCCATTTTTTGGCCTCGGTGGCACGTTTAGGAGAGGCCATATGGAGGGAAGCTTGAGGGGCCTAGCTTTTTGTGCTTGCCCAAGATGATCGTGGCGCTACTTTAGTGCTTTCCTTTCCCGGGCAAGAGCCACATACCGTCGCTTTTGAGAGAGTGGGCTTACGCCCGCTCTTTCTTTGTCTCGGGGTGGTCTCGATTTATGATTAGCGAACTTAAAGCACTTTTCGATTATTACGAAAAAGAGAAGGGTATTGACCGTGTTAAGATGGTTGAGGCTCTCTCGCAGGCACTCCTTGCCGCATCGAAGAGAAGTATTGGTCCGGCCCGCGAGTTGCGGATCGATATTGATCCGGAGAAGGGAACTATCAAAGCGTGGGCCAAATTGGTCGCGGTTGAGAAGGTGACCAATCCCTTTGAGGAGATCGCGATTGGCACGGCCAAGCGATTGAAGAAGGATGCGGAGCTTGGGGACGAAATTGAGCTTGAGGTGACTCCGAAGAACATGGGGCGGATTGCGGCGCAGACGGCGAAGCAGACGATGTTGCAGCGGTTGCGGATGGCCGAGAAGGAGAACCTTTACGATGAGTTCAAGGACAGGACCGGGGATGTGGTCAGCGGGGTAGTGCGGCGGTTTGACAAGAACGATGTGATCGTCGACTTGGGCAAGTTTGAAGGGGTGATGACCTCGAAGGAACGCGTTGCGACGGAGGACTACAATGCGGGTGACCGGATGCGGTTTTACGTTAAGGCGGTTGAGAAAGACAGTTCGCGTGGGCCTGAGATCATTCTGTCCCGTGCGCACCCGAATTTTGTGCGGCGTTTGTTTGAATTTGAGGTCAGTGAGATTGCGGATCGGACCGTGGAGATTGCGAGCATTGCTCGTGAAGCGGGCTATCGCACCAAGGTGGCGGTGAACAGTTCCGATGACAAAGTTGATCCAGTGGGAGCCTGCGTGGGGCTGCGCGGAGCGCGGGTGAAGAACATCGTTCGTGAGTTGAACAATGAGAAGGTTGATATCATCCGTTACAAGTCAGATCCGGCTGAGTTCATCCGCGAAGCGCTGCGTCCGATCAAAGTGATCACGATCCGTGTTGATCCGGCCAAGAAAGAGGCCCGGTTGACGGTGAGCGAAGAGGATCTGTCGAAGGCGATTGGTCGTCGCGGACAGAACGCGCGTCTGACATCGAGGCTGGTGGCGATGGATTTGATCATCGAGAAAGATGAGCACGCCGCAGAGGTCTTTGAAGGGCAGATGGGCAGTGCGGTGCATGCGCTGGCTGCGATTCTTGGCATTGATGAAGCGACCGCGAGGACCCTGACGGGTGCTGGTTTGGTGGATGTCCGGGTGTTCGACGACGTGTCTGCGGAAGACGTGGCGGAGATCATCGGTGGCGACATGGAACTGGCGACGCAGATCATCGAGCGTGCAAAAGCCCACGTGGGTTGAGAAGATTCAGTTCAATCACGGCGTCTTTATTAAAGCGCCCAGAGATTCATTTTTTACCAAACCTCAAAACCTCCATCCTCATAGTTGATCCTTCACTTGTTGATTCCCCTTTATCATGCCTAACCGACCTTCCTCCTCCAAGTCCAGTAAACCTTCCACAAGTGGGGCGGATGCGAATGCCGCGCCCCAGGAGGACTTGGCAGGTCAGCCCAAAGCTGGGAAAAAAGTGGCTGGCAAAGAGGTGCTTTCGCTGATTGAAGACACCAAGCCTGCGCCGAAGAAGCGGGGTGACATCGCCCAACACAAGGCGGGGGCAGGGTTGCCACGCATTGGAGGCAAGCCGACACCCGCGCCAAAGCCTGCTGAGGCACCGGCCCCTGTTGAGGAGCCGAAGAAGACGATGGAGGATGCGAAGAAAGAGGCGCTGAATCTTTTTGACGAGCAGGACAAGCCGAAGGTGAAGAGGCGGCCTGCGACGGAAGTGCGCCGGGAGACTAGTACCTCAGCTTTGCCACCGATTTCTTTGTTGCGGGAGCCTGAGCCAGTGGCGGCTCCGAGCCCGGTCGTTGAGGTAGCGGCACCGGTGGTGGTTGAAGAGGTGCCTGAGTTTGAGATCAATGAGGCGGGCGAGAAGATCATTCATCTGAAGCCGCCAATCATTGTCAAAGAGTTGGCTGAGCGGATGGGCTTGAAGCCCTTCAAGGTGATTTCCGATTTGATTGGATTTAAGGTGTTTGTGGCGAGCGCGGACAAGCACATCGAGATCGATGTGGCTGAGAAGATTTGCGAGAAGCACGGCTTCAAGTTGGAGCGTGAGAAGCGCGAGAAGGGTGCTGGTGTGCACAAGGTTGAGGAAGTGATCGTGGAACCGGAGGCTCAGGCGCCGGAAGAGGTGGAGGAGGAGAAACTCGAGCTGCGCGCTCCGATCATCACGTTCATGGGACACGTTGACCATGGCAAGACATCGCTTTTGGATGCGCTGCGCAAGGCGCGGGTCGCCGCTGGTGAGGCGGGTGGCATCACGCAGCACATTGGTGCTTACAGTGTTGAGCACAATGGTCACCCGATCACGTTCATTGACACCCCAGGTCACGCCGCGTTTTCGGAGATGCGGGCGCGGGGTGCGAATGTCACCGATATTGTGGTGCTCGTGGTCGCGGCGGATGACGGCATCATGCCGCAAACGCGTGAGGCGTTGAGCCACGCGAAAGCAGCCGGGGTTACCATCATGGTGGCTTTGAACAAAGTGGATGTTCCAGGAGCGGATGTTCTTCGTGTGAAAGGTCAACTGCAAGAGGTCGGGCTCATGCCGGTCGATTGGGGTGGCGAGACCGAGTGCATGGAAGTTTCGGCGACGAAGGGCATTGGCATTGAGGATCTCTTGGAGACCATGTCGATTCAGTCGGAAGTGCTGGAGTTGAAGGCGGATCCGAAGGCCCCGGCGCGTGCGACGGTGATCGAATCTTCGATGGTGGCTGGCAAGGGGCCGGTGGCGTCTGTGATTGTGCGTCAAGGATCGCTGAAAGTGGGGCAATCGTTCATTTGCGGGCCGCATTGGGGCAAGGTGAGGGCGTTGCAGAATGATCGCGGTGAGTCGATCAAGGTGGTGAAGCCCGGGATGCCTGCAGAGGTGGTGGGTTTCAGCAACATGCCGAATGTGGGTGATGAAGTGGTGGTGATGGATAGTGAGCGTGATGTGAAAAAGCTCAGTGAGGAGCGGCTACTGGACCTGCGGACGAAGAAGCTTTCGGCACCGCGTCGTTCGACTCTTGAGAGTTTGTTTGCGAACATCGAGGAGGGGAACAAGAAGACCCTCAAACTGGTGATCAAGGCGGATATGCAGGGGTCGGTTGAGGCGATCAAGAAGTGCCTGAACGACATTCCGAATGACAAGGTGAATGTGGATATTCTGCATGCTGAAGCCGGGCCGGTGAACGAGTCGGACGTGCTGTTGTCGAGTGCTTCGGATGCGGTGGTGATTGGATTCAACGTGAAGCTTGAGAACAAGGCTTTGGCGGTGGCGAAGCGCGAGGGGGTGCAGGTGAAGCTGTTCTCGATCATTTATGAATTGATCGACCAAGTGAAGGACGCGATGAAGGGTCTGCTGGATCCGATCACGCGGGAGAATGTGCTGGGCCATGCGAAGGTGAAGCAGGTGTTCAAGGTGACCCGTGGCAAGGTGGCAGGGTGTTTGGTTGTCGACGGCAAAATCGACCGCAAGCAGCGGGCTCGGGTGCTGCGCGGAACCCAATCGGTTTACGATGGTGGGATCGAGACTTTGAAGCGTTTCCAGGACGAAGTTCCGGAAGTGAAGAACGGTCTGGAGTGCGGGATCAAGCTGGGCAATTTCAGCGATTACGAAGAAGGCGACGTGATCGAGTGCTATGGTCTGGAGAAAATTCCGCAGAATCTGTGACGCTGCGGGTGGCGGGAGATGAGGTGACTGAAAAGTGGACCATCTCTCCTGTCACTGCTGGTTTTGTTTTGTAACCTCGATTGACTGACTCCAATGAACCATCGCTTAACACGGGTAAAGGAGCTGATTCGGCGTGAGCTGGGGATGATTCTGGAGAAGGACTATGATTTTGGCGGTCGGTTGGTGACGATTCATGATGTGGATATCACGGCGGACTTGAAGCAGTGTTTTATCTTTTTGGGCGTCCTGGGCAAGGAGGGGGGTGACGAGGTGGTGCTGAAGAAGTTGCAGGCGTATCGTCCCCAGATTCAGCGGGCGCTGTACAAGCGGGTGATTTTGCGGAACTCACCGCAGCTGCTGTTTCGGGTGGATCATTCGATTGAGCGGGGTGTGAGGGTTTTGAATTTGATCGAGTCATTGCCGGAGCCTTTGCCAGACGAAGAGACGGGGGCGGAAGCTGGGACGGATGAGGAGGGCACGAAGTCGGCCTGATGGTGACGCCGGAACATGGCTTTGAGGTGCTGGTGGAGAGGTTGCGGAGCGCAGAGCGCATTGTGGTGATCGCGCATGTGCGTCCGGACGGGGATGCGATTGGATCGGTGATGGGATTGACGTTGAGTTTGCGCGCCCTGGGCAAGACAGTGATTCCTTTGCTGGAAGATCCGGTGCCGGAGAACCTGGCGTTTTTGCCGCACTCGGACGAGGTGGAAGCGCCGGGGGGATTGATTGAGGCGGATTTGGTGGTGGCGTTGGATACGGCGACTCAGGAGCGGGTTGGGAAGCGTTGTTTGGAAGTATTGGCGGGCGTCAAAGAGTGGATCAACATGGATCACCATGGGACGAACCCGGGCTATGGGACCTGGAACCATGTGAATTCGGGGGTGCCGGCGACGGGGCAGTTGGTTTATGAATTGCTGCAGGCGGGTAGCTTTCCGATGACGGATGCGATTCGGCAGCATTTGTATGTGGCGATTTCGACTGACACGGGATCGTTTCAATATCCGGGGACGGGGGCGCGAACGCATGAGATCGCGGCGGAGATGCTGGCGGCGGGGTTGGATTCGGGGAGGTTGTGCCGATTGACGTATGAGACCTTTCCGGCGCGGCGATTGCATTTGCTGAGGGCGGTCTTGAATGAGATGAAGTTGAGTTTGGAGGGGCGGGTGGCGAGCTGGCAATACACGCAGAAGACGGCGATCGAGGCGGGAGCGAGGGCGGGGGATACGGAGGGGTTGATTGATACTTTGAGGATGGTGGACTCGGTGGTGGCGGCGGTGATTTTTGAGGAGTTGCCGGATGGCAAGATTCGGGTGAGTGCGCGTTCGAAGACGATGGATGTGAACGTGTCGGAGATTTGCGGACGGTTTGGAGGAGGGGGGCATCCTCTTGCTGCGGGTGCCCGGATGGCGGGACCGATTGAGCAGGCAGCGGAACGCTATTTGAAGGAATTGGAAAATGAAGTCAGACGACACGATTAACGGGGTATTGCTGGTGGACAAGGGTCCTGACATGACGTCACACGATGTGGTGGCGGTGGCGCGGGGGTGCCTGGGGACCAAGAAGATCGGTCACTGCGGTACGCTGGATCCGATGGCGACGGGGATGTTGATTTTGGTGGTGGGAACGGCGACGAAGATTCAGGATCTGCTGATGGCGGAGGAGAAGGAGTATGTGGGGAGTTTGAAGCTGGGAGTGACCACGAACAGTCAGGATCGGGAAGGGGAGGTGGTGGAGGAACGGCCTGTGCCGGCGTTTACGGATGAGCAGATCCGGGAGGCGTTTGATGCCTACAAGGGAGATTTTTATCAGACGCCGCCGATGGTTTCGGCGGTGAAGATTGGGGGGGTGCCGCTTTACAAGCTGGCGCGGAAGGGGCAGGTGGTGGAGCGGGAGCCGCGGTTTGTCCGGGTGTTTGACTATCAGTTGCAGCGGATTGCGGTTCCGGAGGTGGATTTTCGAGTGGTGTGCAGCAAGGGTTTTTATGTGCGGACCTATGCGGCTGATATCGGGGAGAAGCTGGGTTGCGGGGCGCATTTGACGGATTTGCGGCGGACGCGGTCGGGGCACTTCACGCTTGAGCCGGGGCGGTGTGTGACGTTTCAGACGTTGAAGTCGGGGGATCGGGCGGCGGCGCTGTCGGCGATGATGTCGCTGTATGATGTGTCGAAGTTGCGGGGAGCGTGAGGCGTCTGGTTGATTGATCATTGTTTTATGAGCTGGCCTCATCGCATGGCGGAACTTTCGGGGTTGCCTGGACCTGTGGCGGTGGCGATTGGGGTGTTTGATGGTTTGCATCGGGGGCATCAGGAGGTGGTGCGTGCGGCGGTGGAGCATGCGAGGCAGCACCGGGGGACGGCGGTGGTGTTGACGTTTGATCCGCATCCGGCGACGGTGCTGAGTCCGGAGCGGGTGCCGCCGTTGCTGACGACGCCGGGGCAGCGGAGGCGGTTGGCCGCTGAGATGGGGGTGGAGCATCTGGTGGCGCTGCCGTTTGATCAGGCGATGGCGGCGACGTCGCCGGAGGGATTTGTGGAGGGTCTGATGGAGGCGTGTCGGCCGTTAGGATGTGTGTCGGTGGGGTATGACTGGCGATTTGGTGCGGGGGGAGTGGGCAATGTGCATTTTTTGATGGATGCCGGGGCGAGGGATGGGTTTTCGGTTTACGGGGTGCCGCCGGTGAAAGTGGACGGGCGGGTGATCAGCAGCACGTGGGTGAGGGAGGCGGTGACGGCGGGGGATTTGGATTTGGCGGCGACGTTGTTGGGGCGGCGCTTTGGTTATCTGGGAGTGGTGGAGAGGGGAAGGCAGTTGGCGGGGCAGATGGGTTTTCCGACGGCGAACGTGCGGTTGGAGACGCAGGTGCATCCGCCGCAAGGGGTGTATGTGGGCGAGGTGATTTTGGGAGGGGAGAAACGGGGGGTGGTTTGCAATTTGGGGAGGCGACCGACGGTTGAGGCGGAGGGGGCGTTGTCGCTGGAGGCGCATGTGCTGGACTGGACAGGGGATCTTTATGGGCAGGAGATCGAGGTGCGGCTTTCGCACCTGCTGCGCGGTGAGCGTCGGTTTGACGGGGTGGAGGCGCTGTTTCAGCAGATTCGATTGGATATCGAGGCTGGACGGCGTTGGTGGGAAGGTTTTCGAGGAAAAGATTGAACGTGACCGGTTTCGCGGGTATCTGATCTTTGTCTCAACGACATGGGGGCGTCACGGTTTCGACGGGTAGCCTGAAGTCGTAGTGGCATGCCGAGGATGATTCGTTGGCCTCGTAAATCACCGAGTCAAAACAAACAAACGCAAACTCTAACGAGCTAGCACTCGCGGCTTAAGCCCCGCGACATCCTGACGGCAATGTCTAGTAGCCGGCCGGATGCACTCACTAGGCTGGTCAGTTGACCGGGTCACCGGGTCGAAGACGAGATTCAACAGGGGTCTAGGTGAAGGGGATTCTGCCGATCGAAGCCCTCAACCGAAATCAAATGAACGGCTAAGCATGTAGAAGCTGCGGTAGACGGTTGCTCGGACAGGGGTTCGACTCCCCTCGCCTCCACCATTCAAAAAAGAGCGCTGGGCCTTGTAAAATAAGGTCTGGCGCTTTTTTTGTGGGTTGGTGGGTTGGGGCTGAATTTGGCCTTTTTTGGCTCTTTTTGGCCTTGTTTTGGGTGTAAAAGTGGGTAATTCGTGGGCATGTCTGAGGGGGCGGAAGTGGTGTCTTTTGGGGGGGCGGTGTGCCGGGTGGCACGGCGCTCGGATGGGCGTTGGGTGGTGCGGTGGCGGGAGGCGCGGGTGGGGCGTTCGACGACTTCGATGTCGAAGGAGGGGGCGATGAAGTTGGCGCGGGCGAAGGTGCGGGAGCTGGCTGGGGGGATTGGTGGGCAGGTGGTGACTTCGGGGGAGGTGGAGTTGATCAAGCGGCTGAAGGCGGTGGCGGGGGAGCGGTCGTGTTTTGCGGTGCTGGATCTGTTGGAGGATGCGGTGAAGCGGCTGGGGGGATGGGAGGTGTTTGGGCGGGCGCTGCGGTTTTATGAGGCGTCCGGTATGGCGACGGTGGAGCGGGTGACGGTGAAGAAGGCGAGGGATAAGTTTTTGGATGCTTATGAGGCGAAGGCTCGGTTGACGCGGGCGGGGCTGCGGAAGGAGCTGGATGCGTTTTGTGCGACGTTTGAGGGGCTGGCGGTGTGTGATCTTTCGGTGGAGATCCTGGGGCCGTGGATCCTGCGGCCGCGTGCGGATGGGTTGGCGGTGGGGGCTCGCTTTGCGAACAATCGATTGGATTCCTGGCGGACGTTTCTGAACAAGTGTCGCGGGTGGAATTTTTGGCCGAAGGGGGAGAAGCATCCGGCGGAGTTGATCGAGCGGCAGAAGGAGGCGAGTCGGTTGCCGCCGATTTGGTCGGTGGAGCAGATCCGGAAGGCGCTGGGGGCGGTGGAGCTACGGCAGCGGCCGTATTTGGTGCTGGGGTGTTTTGCGGGGTTGCGGCCGTTTGAGCTGACGCGGCTGCAGTGGGAGCACGTGGATTGGGTGCGGGGTTACGTGCATGTGCCGCCTGAGGTGGCGCTTAAGACTTTGCAGGAGCGGTTTGTGCCGCTGGAGGCGAATGCGCGAGCGATGCTAAGTGGTTGGATAGGGAAGACGGGGAAGTGCTGCCAGGTGCATGATCGGGAAGAGATCAGTTTGGTGCTGCGGGGGGCGGGGATCATTGATAGTTGGCCGCAGGATGTGATGCGGCATAGCTACATCAGTTATCGCATTGCGCGGGGCGATGGGGCGGGGGTGGTGGCGGAGCACTCGGGGAACTCAGAGAGGATCATTCGGAGGCACTACAGGCGGCCGTTGATGCGGGAGGATGGGGTGGGGTGGTTTGGGGTGACGTTAGCTGAGGCGGGGGAAGCAGAGGGCGAAGAGGAGGAAGCCTAGGAGCCACAGTGTGCAGGCTTTGGCGGCTGAGGCTATCGTGAGGGCGAGGATCATTTCCAGTTTCGATCAAAAGCGCGGCGGACCTCAAATGCTTTGAATCCGGGTTCAATGTAGCGAAAGAAAAAAGGTAATACCTGGAGGTCAATTTCAGTGAGTGCTTGACGTGGTTTGTCGCGATAGGGTCCAAGCACGCTGTCGACGGGGGATTGCGAGTGACCGCTGAATCCAAGTGCTGCCATGATGGCGATGTGAGCTTGTTCGGTGAACAATTCGAGACTGCCCTGTTCAACGCTCAATATGACCAGGGAACGAGTGAGTTCGTTCGATCCATTCCACCATTTCCACCATCCCCAGGTGCGGGTGCCAATTGGGGTAACGCCGTGTTTTTTGACGGCGGCGATGAAGTCTTTTCGTTCGACAATGACGATGCGAAATGGGGCTTCATTGAAGCGTGGCGCCATGAGGGGAAAATGAAATGGAACAGGAGCCAGTGCATCGTTGATGCTTTGAAGTATGGTGGTGCAAGCCGCTTCTGGTTCTGGATTTGAAGTTTCGTTGTAGATGGTAACGGCTCCGGGGCTGGCCCAACGTTGAGTAGGCTGCTTGGGGTCGCTAGCGACGTCCTCCACGAATTTGCGCAACGCTTCCGGCGTTGGCTGTTGGGAAAATGATAGGAGAGGTTGGGATGCCACCAAAAGAAGTAAGATTGCCTTCATGGAAGCAAGGTAGCATGGCAGTCAAGGCCAAGGGCCGCGAATCACGTTGCGGCTGGGGTAGCTGCGAACATTTAGATGAGAGTTTTTGGCGAGGTCGATTTTTTCTAACTCGCTTTGTTTTTGCGTGGCGGGGTGCGGTAGGGTGCGGATTGTTCAGCAAGGAGAGCGATGCTGTTGATATCGGGGTCGTCGGCCGCGATCTCCATGCGCAAAGGAAAAGCGATGCGCCCTGTGCTGTGATATGCTTCAAGAGCGGCTTCTAAAGCTGCACGGGCTAAGGTTACGCCTTCGATTTTGGTGGCGGTTTCAAAGGCGTTAAGGCGGTCGGTGGTGGTCTGATCCAGGCGGAGGCCAAGGTTACGAGCATTTTTCATGTGTAGCCCTTAGTGGAAAAAGTTGGCATTGCCAACAAAAAGTTGTTGCGCACTCTGCCAACATCGCCAACAATGCCAACATATGAGATCGGTGCATGCGAAACTAGACGACGAGCTGGACAAGGAGCTGACAGACTTGGAAGCGAGAACACGACTGAGCGCGGCTGACTTGATGCGCCAGGGCCTGATGAGAGTGGCGAAGGAAGTTAAGACGCTGGGGAAGCTGGAGATTCTAACGGACGTGGGTGCTGAGGAAGCAGTCTGAACACTGAGAGAAATTTAGGAGTGAACGAGATGATGAACACTGACAACGACACGACTGGCCTGATGAGGGCATTTGATTTTAACTCCCATCCGGTGCGGGTGGTCGAGCGCGACGGGGCACCGTGGTTTGTTGCGGCAGATGTTTGTCGGGTATTGGACCTTTCTAATCCATCAAAGGTGTGCGGAGATTTGGATGAGGACGAAACAATGACCCTAACTACTAGTGAGGGTCATTCTGGTCAGCGTGGCGGGGCGCAGTTTTTGAATGTCATTTCCGAATCCGGCCTCTACGCGCTGGTGTTCAAGTCCCGCAAGCCTGAGGCGAAGGTGTTTCGGCGGTGGGTGACGTCGGAGGTGCTGCCTGCGATCCGGCAGACGGGGGCTTATGCGGTGGGGGGCTCTGGTGATGGGCTGGGGATGAGTGAGGACAGGGAGAGCATTTTGCGCTTTGTGCGGGGGTGCTGCGCGGGTTGGCCGCTGGAGCGGCAGTTGGAGTTCGGGCTGGCGGTGCGGCGGTTTGCGAAGGGGATGGGGGTGGTGTTTGAGACGGCGGTGGAGCCTGGGGTGGGACGGGTGCTGGTGTTTCCAAAGGTGGTGCTGGAGGAGGTGCGCAAGCGTTACACGACGGTGACCCGCCTGCCTGACAGCGATGCGGTGGAGTTTGAGAAGCTGCTGCTTACGGCGGTGGAGGGGATGGGGGCTGAGGGGCAGATGTCCTGCGAGCTGCTGCGCGGGCTGGCTAAGACGCTGAGCCTTTTCCCCGGCATTTTTGGGCCGAATACGAGTCTGGCGAGCGAGCGGAGCGGGTTTGGGAAGCTGGCGCAGCGATTCAATGGGCTGCGGTTTCCGAGCGGGGTGGTGCTGACGATCAGACGTCGCAGCGACCGGGTGACTTATTTCATCAAGCGGGACGCGGCCTACGGGGTGGCGCTGCTGAGCTAGTGACTTTCAGGCCCTCTACCAGCGGGGCGGTGCGAGCTGGGAAAAACAACCCAAAGCGGAGGACAACGCGATGACGACGACGACAAAAGAACCAAGCAAGAGAAGAACGGTTAGGGGTGTGCAAGCGCAGCCGAAGGGACGCACACAGGTGGGAGGCCGGGGGCCTCGCCAGATGGGGGCTGTGAACGATACGGAGACGCGGGCTGTGATGCTGGGGCATACCGTTCGCATTTTAGCGGATTACGATGGGCTCAAAGGGCACTATGCGAAGGTGCTGAGCAGCGGTGGGGGGCAGGTGGAGGTGAATGTGCATCTTTACGGGAAGCTGGAGCCGAGGCGGGTGATTTTCCTGGAGCGGGAGCTGGCGGTGGTGCCGATGAATGACACGCTGACGGACACTGGGGAGGCGATGGCAGTCGATGCGGAGGTGTATGTGATGATTCGGCGATGCGCGAATTTGAGGGCGGAGGCGCGGGTCGGGCCAGTTTCGACGGTGGTGGCGGAGAGGCTGGAGAGAAGAGCGAAGAAGCTGCACGATGTGGTGCGGTGCCTGCAGCGGGCGCGGTCGGTGCGGCAGGCGCATCAGTGGGTGAGGGACGTGGGGACGCCGTGCTGTTATGCGCTGGTGGTGGTGAATGAAGGGAGGATCGGGGCATGAGTCGCTTGAGCGAACAAATCGAATGGCGGGAGTCTTCGGTGGAGATGCCGGATGATGAGCAGTCGGTGCTTATTTGTGCGGGCGGCGAAGTGGGTGAGGCGTTTCACGATGATGGGGCTTGGTATTGGGCAAGTGGTGGCGGTTTCAAGGGTGAGGTGATTTGGTGCCCGATGCCTGAAGGGAGGGCTGGGGTATGAAGCTGTTTGAGGTGCTGATGGGGTTTGAGGATATGATGCATCACTACACGGCGATGTGTTTGTGTCGGGCGGAGGTGGACTGGATGGCGGTGATGGAGGCGGAGGAGCGGGTGCGGTTTGTGTTTCGGCTGCTGGAGGGGGTGAAGGTGGAGGTGGCGCGGGTGCGGGAGCTGGATGTGCTGGAAGCGTGGCGGATCGGGGAGGCGCAGGGTCCGACGTGGGGGCGGATTTCGAAGGCTGAACTGGCGGAACTTGAAAACGAAGAAAGGAACCTAAATTGTGAATGCGAGTGAGTTGTTCTTGAGTGGGATGGTGACGGGGGTGCTGCTGACGATCGCGGTGCTGGTGGCGGCGAAGCGGCCGAGAAGACGGGTGCGAGGTGATGGGGAGTCTGAGCGGCAGTGGATGCGGGCGGTGGATCAGGCGTTTGTGAAGGGGCGTGAGGAGGGGCTGGAGATGCGGCTGCCTAAGCAGGTGCTGAGGATCGAGACGGTGGGGCGCGGGTGGCGGGGGACGACGAAGCCGATCACGGCGGACGATGGAAGGGGGGCGGCGTGATGCGTGTGGATGTGGTGGAACAGTCGGTGCTGCTGCCGTGGGAGCGGTCGCACAGGGGGTATCGATGGAAGGATATGCCTGGGAATGGTGAGGAGGATAAGAAGCTGAATTTCTACCTGTTTCGGACGGGGAGGATGCAGCTGGAGGAGGTGAAGGTGGAGCTGGAGTTGGAGGGGGAACTGCCGCAGGAGGTGACGGTGCCGATGGTGGAGGGTGGCTGGCGGTTGGGTGAGAAGGCGAAGGTGGAGAAGGCGAAGGGGATGGCGCTGGCACAGCGGCGGAAGAAGCTGCGGGTGGTGAAGCAGCCGTTTGGGAAGATCGGTTCTTTGCTGACGGATGTGACGCGGCGGCGGCGGGTGGTGACGGCGGAGCAGTTGTCTTTGGTGGAGGAGTATAAGGGGCTGTCGGCGCGGATGAACCGGATGGACTCGCCGCGGTCGATGATTATCGGTGTGATTCGGACGTTGGGCGGGAAAGAGGGGCCGTTTCTCAATGGGCTGGAGCGGGGCCAGGGGTGGACGCCGGAGATGCTGGGGATGGTGCGGCAGGCGCTGCCGATCATGCGGGCGCATGTGGAGGTGGTGGAGGCGACGCTGGCGCGGGTGCAGGCGGCGTGGGGGGTGTTTGAGCAGGGGCGGATGAAGAGGCGGCTGTGGATGGTGGATTTGATGCGGGCGAGTGGGTTGAGTGATCAGGCGGTGAAGGATTTTCGCGCTGGGGGGCTGCCGACTTTGAAGACGCTGAAGGCTTTGGAGAAGGGGCTGAATGCGCTGAACAGGAAGGAGGGGGCTGGGGTATGAGTCGGGGGCTTTACACGGTGGCGGAGGTGGCGCGGTATCTGGGCAAGCGGCCGCAAGAGGTGGTGGCGATGATCGAGCGCGATAAGCTGCCTGCTTGCAACATGCCTGGTGAGAAGCGGCTGCGGTGGAAGTTCACGCTTCATGGGCTGCATCGCTGGCTGTCGAGTCGGTCGACGGGTGGGCCGTTTATGACGCTGGAGGAGCTGGCGTGGGAGATTGAGCGGGCGCAGGTGTGTGAGAAGAAAGAGGAAGAGGAGGTGGGGGTATGAGCGAGCAGGGGATTTCCAAATCATGGAAGAAGTCGAAGGCGATGCGTGAGGTGATCGAGCGGCTGCGGGGTGGGGAGCGGTTGATGTGGTGTGGGGACGCTGGGCCTGAAATCTCTGGGCGGCCGTTTTGGCCGCAGAAAAGGACGGTGCGGAAGATGCTGAGTCTGGGGCTTTTGGTTTGGGGTGAGTGGCTGAACGATACGCAGAAGCAATGCGGGATTCGGCCAATCGTTTTGGCGGCTAACAAGGAGGTGGGGGTATGATTCGGCGTCCTGTGCACAATAAGTTGGCCGGTGCGGTGCGGGCCAAGATCAAGCAGACGACGATGCGTGAGAAGGCGTGGCCGGTGGGGGTGCCGATCATGCTCTACGAATGGAGCGGGAAGCCGTATCGGTCGAAACAGGTGGAGGTGGGTGTGGTGGCGGTTTCGTGGGTGAGGGATGTTTGGATTCATCGGTTGGGCGATGAGATGTGGGAGGTGGAGGGGTTTGAGTCGCAGCAGGAGATGAATGCGTGGTTTCGGGCTTTGGTGAAGCCTGGGAAGGTGCTGAAGAGGAAGCTGATGCGGTTTGTTTTGGTGGAAGAAAGGGGGGTGGCGTGATGGAGATCGATGCGGACATGAGAAGACGGGGGTGGTATGATGGGGGCGATGGGTTGGCGATGCGGGTGATCGTGGCTGGGGAGTGGGGGGCTTTGAGGGTGTTTGATGGTGGGGTGGGTGTGGATCCGCGTGAGGTGCGTGGGTTGGAGCTGGATCTGCTGGGGTGGGTGGTTCGGGTGGGGCTTCTTATCTCGCCCTGGCTGCGGCCGCTGGCGCGTGTGGCTTTTGCGTGGCCGGATGGGACAGGGTGGGGCGGGGTGTCGGCGGCGGTGGATGTGTTTGCGATTACGGTGAGGACCTGGCATGACGAAGGAGAGGCGTCGCACCTGTCATGAAATGGGGGCAACTAGAGCAGAGGGAGAAGAACGTGGCGATTCGTTGCGCGAAACAAGGGGCTTTGTTTTTTGGTTCTTTGATGGCCTTATTGACCTGGCTGGCGGGGGTCGAATTGGAGCGAGGATGGCCGCTGGTTGTGGCGCTGTTGCTGGTGCTGCTGGGACTCTGCATGGGGTTTTGTTTTGGGGCGGTCGTGGGCCTCGAGTACATTCGCCTTTTGCGCAAACAGAAGGGAGGGCCGGACTGTGAGTGAGATCCCGCACGAGATCCGAGGGCTTGCGGCTGATTTGAAGCAGTTGGCGACGAAGCTGAGTGGGATGGTGCGTGGGATCCAGACGACGACGCCTGAGGCGAAGTCGGCGGTGCTGGTGGAGATGGCGGGGCTGCATGCGGATCTGAACCGGTTGCAATCGATGGTGGCGGCGGCGGGCATGGTGGGGGTAGTGCAGGCGAAGCCGACTGTGAAGGCTGAGGAGCTGGAGCTGCATCCGGCGCATGCGGGGCATGATGAGCGACAGCGGGAGCTGATGCTGGCGAGTTTGCATCGGTGTGGGGATCACACACAGGATCCTGAGGGTGCTGAAGATGGAGATCGCGCCGGAGAGAACTCGGGGTGTGTGAATGCGGGAGGGATGCTTTGATTATGGCTGAGTACACGAATTACCAAGACTGGCAGATGGCGGTGGATCGCATGACGGCGGCGGCGTATGCGGCGGCTGGGGGTGGGTTGGCGTTTGATCCGAGGGAGGCGAGCCTGGGGGTGGGATCCGTTTTGCATGATGAGGAGGATGAGTCGTGGGAGGTGCGCCAGGTGCGGATCAACACGTTCCAAAACATGATGGATTTCATCTGGCAGGACGGTCCGGATTTGCTAAAGGCGATGAAGCGGCTGCTGGTGATTACTCGCTGTGGGTCGCCGACGCATGTGGTGCACATGGATCAGACGGAGGTGGCGGTGCTCTTAAACGAGACGCGGAGTGCGACGAATGCGCGGGAAACAAAGGTGTGGGTGGAGTGGCTGGAGGGGAAGGGGTTCTTCGGGACGCGGACGCGGCTGCACAAGAGCGATGAGGCGAAGGCGAAATACGCGAAGGAGGCGGTGGGGAATGTGAGCCGACTTGGGGGGAAGGCGGCGGTGCGGAAGATCAGTGTTTTGAGAAAGCAATACGGTGCGGAGAACGCGCCGAAATCGAACAAACGAACCAAGAAAAAAAGGAACTAAACATGAGTGCAAGAGATCAAGCGATGGGACATAAAGCGGGCGAGTTTTTCACTCGCGGTGTGATGCGTATGATGACGGTGACGATGCCTGGGAGGGAGGAGCCGACTGAGGTGGAGATCATCGAGAAGATTCCGACTGGGGAGATTGATCCAAATCCGTTGAACCGGACGGAGTTTGATGAGGTGAAGATGGGGGAGATGGTGGAGAGCTTGATTGAGCATGGGCAGACGACGGCGGCGATCGTGCGGCCGAAGGCGGACGGCCGGCTGGAGCTGGTGGCGGGGGAGCGGCGGCTGCGGGGGTGCAAGCTGGCGGGGATTCCGACACTGGACTGTGTGGTGAGAACCTACTCAGATACCCAGGCGGCGGAGATCCTGCTCATCGAGAACCTGGAGCGGGAGGATTTGAAGCCGACTGAGGAGGCCCGGATTTACCAGCGACTGCTGGAGCTGAAGGATGAAAGCGGGGCGAAGCTGTATACGCTGGAAAAGATCGCGGCGCGGGTGCACAACGATGTGAGGAAGGTGGATCGGGTGTCCAGGGTGCTATCCATTTTGAATTTGCCACCACCCGTGAAAAAGGCGCTCGATGCGAATCAGATCGGGGTGAATGTGGCCTATTTGGTGGCGCGGATCGCGGATCCGGAAGATCGGAAGGAGGCGGGTGAGATGGTGCTGAAGGGGCAGCACGGGCAAGGGACGATGACGCGGGTGCAGGCGGCGGATTACATCGCAAGGACTTTCCAGGTGAATTTGAGGTCGGCGAAGTTTGATCGTGAGGATCCGGACATTCTGAGTGAGGAGCAGAAGGCGGAACTGGGCTACACGGGGGCATTTGGCCAGGCGAATGATGGAAGCTGTGAGCGGTGCCCGTGGCTGGCGAAGAACCATGTGGTTTATCGGGAGGAGCTTTCGACTAAGGGGCAGGGTGTGGCGGGAGTGGCACGAGGGAGTGGCATCGATCCTCTGACGTGCACGCGGGCCAAGTGCCATGAAGTGAAACTGGAGGCGCTGTGGCAGCGGGAGGCGGCGGTGTTTGCGAAGAAGCATGAGGCGGTGCGGGTGCTGACGCGGCGGGAGAGTGAGCTGGTGAGGAACTACAACGGGGAATGGGTCTTGCTGGAGGAGAAGCCGGACCATAATGATACGGGGGATTGGCAAGCGGCGCAGTCGGCTCCGACCTGGGCGAAGCTGATCAAGGGGGCGGGTGTGCCGCTGGTCGTGGCGATGGAAACGTTTCATACAGAAAGGAGTGGGACGCCGATTCTGGTGGTGGAGCGAGCGCTGGCTATCGAGGCGGGGAGAAAGGCGAGGCCGGAGTTGTTTGCGAAGGCTAAGGTGGTGGGTCAGTCGGCGTCCAAGGTGGTGCTGACTGAGGAGGAGGTGGAGGCGCAGAAGAAGCTGGAGTTTGAACGGAAGGTCGATGCGGCGGTGGATGCGCGGCTGAAGCGTGTGGTGCTGGAGGAGCTGCTGAAGAGCATCGGTAGTGGGGGGTTGGCGCTGGATGGGTATCGGGGGCTGTTCGATAGCATCAGCCGGAATGTGGATCACATGGGGTTGCTGGCGACGTGGGTGCTGCCTGGGCACACGGATGAGGATGAGTGGCCTGAGAAGGATTTTGCGGTGTATCTGAGTGCCATCAATGCTGATGGTCTGCTGGCGCTGTGTGCGGTCGCGTCGGTGGTGGACGATGTGATGTATTCGGGGCCGGATGGGGCGGAGGATTTTCAGACGCTGGCGAAGGCGCAGGGGATGGACATCAAGGCGATCCGGAAGCGGGTGGAGAAGGAGGTGAAGAGGAAGCTGGAGGCTGAGGCGAAGGCGGCTGAGGCTGGGGAGAAGGAGAAGGTGCAGCGGGAGAATCGGAATGCGATGGAGGAGATTCAGAGGCGGACGATTTTGGAGGGAAAGAGCATCCCGGCTGAGCCTGGGGAGTGGGTGTATGGGCATGAGCTGCTGGAGCAGCTGAAGCCGCACCTGGGCGGGAATGTGGAGGGTGGTAACTGGCTGGCGGTGTTGGCGGGGATGGCGGTGAGAAAGAGTCAGCCGAATGAGCATGGGGTGTATCTGGATACGCGCAGTCCGGAGCCGCTGAAGTGGAAGGGGGCGAAGAAGAAGGATGGGGTGAATCTTGATTTGGCGCTCGATGAGGAGAATGGGACCTGGCATGTAGGGTATAACTATCAGACGGGTGATCGGAGTGGTGGAGGTGGGCCGAGAATGCGGGATGCCTTTGCGACGAGAGAGGAGGCAATCGCTGATGGTTTGAGGACCTTGTGCACTGTGGTGAAGGTGGGGGCGATCTTCAACGTGCTGGATGAGCTGCGGGAGGTGCTGATGGATGCGTGCCCGGTGCTGAGTGCGGGGAGAACGGTGGATGAAGCGGCTGAGAAGGTGGTGGACGTCGATGATCCAAGGGTGGCTTTGAAGATGCGGTGTCGGGAGTGGCGGGCGGAGAATCCTCATGCGGGTGCGATGGCGATGGCCGATGCGCTGGGTCTGGAGCAAGATGAGGCGTTTGGGATCGTGGATGAGCTGATCGATGAGGACTATCAGGGGGCGCAAGACAAGATCGCGGAGATCGAGGCGCGGGAGGTGCCTGGGAAGGGGAAGGCGAAAGAGCAGCTTTTCGATTGTGAGAAGTGCGGTGGTAAGAACTTCACGAAGCGAGGGCTGAAGGCGCATCTGTGTGAGGTAAGGAAGGCCAGGAACGAAGCGAACGCGGCTGAGGTGGTGGCGGAAGAGGTGCCTGAGACGGGCAAGCGGGGGGCGATGCCTGAGGCGGAGAAGGTGGCGTGGGAGAGCTACCTGGAGACGGGGAGCATCGATAAGGCAGCGAAGGCGGCTGGACTGGCGGTGGATACGGTCAAGAACTGGCACAAGCGGCGGAAGTGGAAGGCGCTGCGGTTGGCGACCGTGGGTGGGTGAACGTGACTTTCCCGAGGCCTCCGGCGTGTGTCGGTCGGTCGCGCTACCGCCTGCCGAGACTCCAATGCTTAGCGACTGTGTGTCGGGGTCTGGGTGGGCGGGGCAGGGATCTAACGGAAGCTGTGACGATAGTGAAGCATTTATGAAAACTGAGTTTGATAAGGAAGTGGAAGCGGAGCCTTGCGCGTGCCGGGATTGGGCGCGTGATGGGCGGGATGGGATGAGCGTGCATCATCCAAAGTGCGAGCATCACAAGCCTGCGCTGGCGGATCCGAGGTATGCGCGATTCGGGGAGCTGATGTGGGCCTACATTGTGAAGCAGGGCGGGGACTTTTGCGGGGAGGAGATCAGTGAGGATGTGCTGCCGTTGGCGATGGCGGCGGGCCTGTGTGAGAAGGTGGCGTATGATCCGGCGATACACGGTGAGGGCATCGAGGCGGATGTGGGGTCGGAGATTTGGTATTGGGGCGATAGTGTCCGGGGCGGAGATGTTTGAGAGGAAATTGATGGGATTTTTATGAGCCGACGCGCTGTCATGCGATACTATGGGGGGAAGCACCGGATCTCTGCGGAGATCGTGGCGCTGATGCCTGCGCATGCGGTTTATGTGGAGCCGTTTGGCGGGGCGGCGAGTGTGCTGCTGGCAAAGACGCGGTGTGCCTGCGAGGTTTACAATGATCTCAATGGGGAGGTGGTAAATGTGTTTCGGGTGCTGCGCGATTCGCAGGAGGCGCTGCTGCGGGGGCTGGCGCTGACGCCGTATGCGAGGGAGGAGTATCTGCGGGCCTACGAGGTGACGAGTGATCCGATCGAGGCGGCGCGGCGGTTTGTGTTTCGTTCCAATGCTGGGATCGGGTCTGATGCAGGACGGCGGAAGAGTGGTTTTAGAAACAGTCTCGACGATGGGAAGTATGCGCATGCGATGCCTTGGGCGGGCCTGCCTGGGGCGCTGGTGGAGGTCTGTGAAAGGTTGCAAGGGGTGATCATCGAGTGTCGAGATGCGGTGGCGGTGATGAGGCAATACGATGGGGCGGAGACACTGCATTATGTGGATCCACCGTACCTTGCGAGCAGTCGGAAGCGGAAGACGAAGGCTTACTCGTTCGAGATGCTGGCGGATGAGGAGCATGAGGTGCTGCTGGACGTGGTGAAAGGTTTGAGGGGGCGGGTGATCGTGAGTGGGTATGAGACGAAGCTTTATGAGGCGGCTTTGACTGGCTGGTGGAAACGCTGCTTTGCGGCGCGGGATCAGACGAATGGTGCGCGAAGTGAGGTGGTGTGGATGAACTTCGAACCGGAGGCGCGGTTGTTTTGATATGATGACGATCATTGAACGAGCGCAGCGACTGCTGGACACGCGACCTGGGGCGGTGGCGGGTCAAGGGGGGCATGTGACGACGTTCAGTGTGGCGTGTGTTTTGGTGCATGGGTTTGGGCTTGAGCCTGAGGAGGCGATGCCGTTGATGCAAAGCTGGAACAACAAGTGCGATCCGCCGTGGAAGGATCGGGATTTGATGCACAAGCTGGTGTCGGCGCGGAATGCGGTGCATAAGGAGGAGCGGGGCTACCTGCTGAAGGGTGGCGAGGATAAGGGGAGGGTGGATGCGTGGAAGCCGCAGGAGAAGCGGGTGAAGAAGGAGTATGAGGTGGAGACGCTCAGGGCCCTGCAGCATCCGGATCTGCCGCCGACCTGGAATGATTGGCTGCTGTGGCTGCGTGCGCGATCGCCGATCGATCCGAAGGGGGTGGATCCTGGGGCGTTCCTGGATGCGCTCTATGAGCCGGGGGATTGTGTGATGTGCTTTGAGAACATGCGGACGAATGGGGACTGGATGCGCTGGGTGGGAAAGGGGTGGTTTCAACTCGGGAAGGTGCCGGGCAAGAAGGCGGTGCCTGGGAAGCTGCCTGAGGGGACGCGGGAGGGGATGTGCTTTCTGATGCAGCCGGTGGATGGGCAGTGGCGGCCGGTGGTGGGGACGGCGAAGATGAGCCGTCGAACCAAGGCGAGTGTGACACGGTGGCCGTTCATTTTACTCGAGAGCGATAAGGCGCCTCATCCGCTGTGGCTCAATGCTCTGGCCCAGGCGAAGATCCGGGTGGTGGCGATCGTGACGAGTGGCGGTCGCAGTCTGCATGCGGTCGTGCGACTGGATAAGGGGACTGAAGAGGAGCTTCAGGCGGAGCTGCAAAACCCGAATGCGCGGGAGGTTTTGACGGTTCTCGGCTGTGATGCGCAAGCTATGCAGAGCCTGGTCTATCCGCGTCTGCCGGGTGTGTGGCGGGAGGGGAAACTGGTCAGTGAGCGCGGTGGGGATGGGAAGGCGAAGCGGGATGCGCACGGGAAGTGTGTGATGAAGTTTGAGCCGTTCGAACATGGGCGGCGCAACCAACGGTTGATCTATTTTAATCCGCGGCCGGATAAGGGTCGCAGCATGATGGAGGGGGCAATATTTGAGCACGAACAATGATGACGCGAGACATGAAGCACCAGATTCATCCGAGCTGGCGGGAGGGCTTTCCGCTTTGCGAGAACAGGCGGGTCTGCCCGCTACGGAAGATGAGGCGCTGAAGGCGCGGGTCGTTAAGACGAAGCTGCCGATCGATGACATCATTGGGAAGATCGTTGGGTTTTTGAAGTCGGGCGAGTACGAGATCTACCGTCGTGGGAACGAGATCGGGACAGTGGATCAGAAGTCGGGTGAGTGGCGGGTGATGACGGCCAGGCGCTTCCGAAGCTGGCTGCCGATGAATTGCGGGATTCTGCCGGTGGAGCGTTTCCAGAAAGATGAGAGCGCGGATGGGACCCCGATCTGGCGGCCGATCAAGGGGGAGCTGACGCTCGACCAGGCGGCGACGATTTTGGAGAGCGATGAGCTGAGGGTGAAGTTGCCGGTGATCGAGAGTATCCACAAGGTGAAGCTGCCGGTGTGGCGGGAGGCGCTAGACGAGCGTGGGAGCGAGAAGCGGAAAGGTTTTCGGAAGCTGGAGTTGCTGCAGCACGGCTATGATCCGGAGACGCTGACCTACACGCTGAGAGGTGGGATCGACTATGATGAGGCGCAGGATCCGAACGAGGGGCTGAAGTTTTTGAAGCATCTGCTGGAGTATTTTCCGTGGGCTGATCGGCGGAGTCTGGCGGTGCAGGTGGCGGGTATGATGACGATTTTTTGCGCGAAGCTGTTTCGCGGCCGCTCGCCTATGTTCCTGTGGAATGCGAACCTGCCAGGATCCGGGAAGTCGCGCCTGGCTGAGCTGTGCCTGACTCCAGTGCATGGCAGTGCGGCACGGGCGGGTTTTAGCTATGAGGACAAAGCTGAGGTGAAGAAGGAGCTGGATGCGGCAGCGCAGGCTTTTGCGCCCTACATTTTTTTCGATGATTTGCAGCGGGGGAAGATCCGGAACGAGCACCTTCAGCGGTGGTTGACGGCTCCTGATTGGTCGTGCCGGGTGCTGGGGAGTAAGGAGCTGTGGAAGGGGCGACTCTACGCGATGACGGCGATGACAGGGAACGAGGTGAAGGTGAACGATGACCTGGAGCGAAGAACGTTGGTGGTGGATCTGTTCGCCAGGGTGTCGGCGCGGGAACGGGTGCTGCCGAATGATACCATCACGCTCGATGACGAGTTCTTTGCGGATGAGAATCGGATGGCGCAGGTGCTGGCTGCGATGTGGGGGCTGATGAAGTGGTGGGATGAGAACGAGCGGCCGAAGACGAGCGACAAGCCGCTGGATTCGTTCGAGGGCTGGTCGAGAATCGTGCCTGCGGTGGTGGAGTGCGCTGGATTTGGCAATGCGCTGGCACCGTTCGATGCTCCGGATGCTGGGAACACTGAGGCCCGTGAGATGGAGCGGCTGGTGAAACTGGTGATCAAGGAACTGATGCCACCACGGCCGACGTCGCTGCCGGCCGATGAGCCGCACGTGCACGAGATCACCCTGCAGCAGGTCGTGGGTGTGGCCAGGCGCAATGGGTTGTTTCAGGAGATCCTGTGGACGACGGATGCTGTCCTGGAGAGCGAGGGCGACAAGGGTGGATTTAGACCGAAGAAGGCGGCGGATTTTGCGCCCGATGACGAGGATCTGCGCAGCCAGGCTGAACTGTGGATGAACCCATCGATGCGATCGAAGTGGGGTAAGATGTTCAAGGGACGGGCAGCGAGCGGCCGATACTGGAAGGCCGAGAATGGGGAGGTTTTTGAGGTTGGGTCGCGGGCAAGTAGTGACCTGTCGAAGATCCGATTGGTCAGACTCGCACAAAAGGCCTGAGGCGAGGGAGGCGGGGAGAGTGCGACGTAGGCCACGGTGCCGGCGAATGGGTCGTGAGCGGCCGCAGGTATCATGCCGACCGGCTACGCCTTCTCAGGGGCGCTCGATGGGGGCGGCAGCATCGCGGCTGCGCCGCGCACTGATCTATTCGGCCAGGTGGGTTGTGAACGCACGGGTGCGAGCGCGGGAGGTATCCCCGAACCCCTGATTAAAAAAACAGGAAATTAGCAAAACCTCCCGAACCTCCCGCCAAAGTCAGTGAAAAAATGGGGCGATGAATGGGTGGGCAGAAAAAACCTCCCAAAACCAACGGTGGATTTGAAAAACCTCCCGCTCGATAAAATAAGGGATTCAGGGTGGTGGAGGAGGTTTAGAAGGTTTTCAGCTATGTAAGGAGTATTTTTGGCAAGTGTTTTGGTGGGTGGAAATGCCTTTTGACCTCCTCAACCATGCCAAAAAGGAATCTATTAGCCCCTAAGGGCGGGGTAGGCGGGCTTCCTGTCCTCAGGTGATTTTGTGAGATAGAACTCTGAAATTGTTTTGTCCCTTGTTCTTTGACACTTGGGCGGGTTGAGATGGGTGATGATGGAGATTCGGGTTTTGTCCCTTTGCCAGCGCTGGAGTTGACTGGGGAGCCGCCTGGGAAAACTCAGGCGGTGGCGCGGGCGGCTACTCGGGCGCGGTATGGGAAGACGATTCTGGAATATGTGGCGGCGTTTGGGTTGGGGGCCGGAAGTGAAAGGACGTTGAAGCGGTATGTGGCAGCGGGGCGGAAAAAGGATCCGGTGGATCTGCCGCCTTTTGATGAGCCTCATCTTCTGGCTGCCTGGTGGCGGCGGACGATGAAAAACAAGGTGCCGGACTGGATGGTTTTGATCGAGCAGGTTGGGGCGGTTGAAGAAAAGAAGGATGAAAAGGGGGAGGTGCATGAAGATCTGCCGCCGGCGTTCGATATGATGGGGCTGGCGGCGGATGCGGGGGATGCGGAGAAGGAGCTTTGGGTGATGGCCAATGGTTTCCGGACGGAGATGGAGATTGCCCGGAAAAATCGGATGAGTGATCGGTGGTGGCGGGCTTACAATGAGTACAAGAAGCTGATCGAGGAGCTGCGGAAGTGGGAGAAAGATCGATCGACGAAGCGGTTGCAGCGTGGGGAGGTGATGGAGACGGCCGTGGTGGTGGAATCGCTGACGCGAATTTTTGGGAGCGTGTCGCAGACGTTCACGGGCTGTCTGTTTGACCTGGCGAAGCAGCTGCGGCCGGATCTGGAGGCCAGTGAGGCGATGGCGATTGTTTACCCGATGCGTGACAAGATGTTTGCGGCGTTGAAGGAGAGTAAGTTTGCGGAGGCGGCGGCATGACGGATCTGGCTTTGTTTGATCATGCGGCGGTGGTGGCGCGGGAGAGGTGGTTGTTTGCGCAGCCGGAGTATGAGCTGTGCAATCAGGTGGCGGCGATGTGTTTTCGGGAGCGGCCGACAAAGCCGACGTGGCGATGGGCGGAGCAGCATGTGTGGCTGGATGAGAAGATGACGGCGGAGCCGGGGTATTATGACTCGGGGAAGACGCCTTGGGCGCGGGAGTGGCATGAGTTGCCTTTGCGGGGGGATGTGCGGGAGGTGGCGATCAAGAAAAGTTCGCGGTCGGGGGCTTCGGAAACGGGATTTAATATCATCCGGTGGATGCCTGGTCACTGGCCGGGGAATGCGGGGGTGGTTTTTCCGGATGACAAGCAGGCGCGGGATGTGGCCAGGCGGCGGTTGTTGGAGAGTATTCGGCGGACGGCCGCGGCGAATTTGAGCCCAGACAAGGATGATATCGGGCTGAGCAACATTCACTTGCTGAACATGATGATCAAAGTGGGCCCGTCGGGATCGGCGCGGATGTTTACGGAGTGGTGGGTGCGGTTTTTCATGCTGGACGAGCTGGAGGAGCACAGTGTGGAGGACACGACGACGACGTATGAGCGCGCGCTTTCCAGGCAGACGGATGTGGCGGATGCGGTGCTGTTTGCGATCAGTAAGCCGAAGATGGCGGGCGGGCCGATTGATCGGGCGTATATTCGGGGGACGCAAAAGCAGTGGTGGCTGCCTTGTCCGAGGTGTGAGCAGTTGATTTTATTGAATCGGGATGGGTTTCGGTCAGACGATTGCAAGCACAGTGACGGGACTTGGGATCTGGAGTTGGTGCGGCGGCATACGTGGTATCAGTGTCCGCATTGCGGGGGGAAGATCGAGGAGAAGGAGAAGCGGGTGATGAATGATGCGGGGTTGTGGGTGCCGACGGCGTTGGAGCATCGGCGGCGGAATCCGGATGGAAAGCCGGTGCCGGCGGTGCCGGGGGTGGAGAGTTACCAGATCACGGATTATGTGAGTTACCATGCGGCGGTGAGCTGGGGGAAGTTGCGGGCGATGTATTTGCTGGCGTTTGAGATCCAGCCGACGAAGAAGGCGCAGACGCATTTCATTAACAATCACGAAGGCGAGGCGGATGAGGTGACGTTGATTGCGGTGGATGACAAGACGGTGGAGGCGCTGAAGGCGGGGCGGATCGAGTCGAGGAAGGTGAAGCTGGCGGATGGGGAAGAGGTGGAGCAAACGGAGGTTTTGGGCATTCCTGGAGGGTATCGGCTGGCGTTTGTTCAGGGGGCTTTTAGTGCGCGGCTGCCTTACGTGCCGGATGTGCTGCTTTTGTTTGCGGACAAACAGCAGAGCTATTTTAAGTATCTGGTTTTTGCGGTGCGGGTGGATCCGGCGCTGCCCGGGAAGGTGGAGGCGCATTTGGTGGATCTGGGGCGGGAGGATGATGAGGATGCGTTGTTTGCGAATGTGGTGCTGCGGGGGTATTCGGTGGTGGGGTCGGAGGAGGTGGTGAGGATTTCGGGGGGGTTTGTGGATTCGAGGTATCGAGGGCAGGATGTCTATAAGTTCTGTTTGAGGTGTTATTCGGAGGTTGGGGCCCAGATCTGGCCGGTGCGAGGTGAGGGGGAAAAGCAGTCGCAGGGGCGAAGGAAGAATGAAGTGGCGGAGGATACGAAGACGAGGAGCACGCTGCGGGGGCGGGTGTTTCGGTGCATTGAGGACTGGTGCGAGGCTGGGAAATTGATCGTGCGGTATTTCAAGGATCACGATCTGAAAACGGCGTTTTACCATGACAAGATCCAGCGGCGGAGCGGGTGGCGCATTTGGTTGCCGATGGACTATCCGGCGGCATTGGCGGCGGAGTGGACGGCGGAGAAATACAATCCGACTGAGGATGAGTGGGTGCACAACAAGGCGAAGTATGGGCCGAATGATTTTGGGGATTGCGGCAAGTATTTGGTGCTGTGGATGTTGGAGAATTTGGCGGCTTTGCTGGCTTTGAAGGGGATGGAGACGGAAGAGGAGAAGCCGGAGGAGGGGAGGACTTACGAGCTGGAGCCGGAAAAGCGGAAGTATCAGCCGCCTGCAGTGAATTGACATGGCGGGCGAGGCGTGGCGGCTACTCTCAACGCTGAACTTTTGGTATCTGGAATCCTGCGGCGTGCCAAGCTGCAAGAGAATCCGGCGGCGTGGCTGAATACTCAGCACGGGTTGGCGTTGGATGCGGTGATGGCGGGTGATGAGTATGTGACGTCGACGAGTTTTGATGGCGCATCCCACACGGCGGAGCGGGGGTTGACAGCGGTGACTTTGCTTTCGCTGTATGAGGCGGCGTTGAATCTTTTTGAGCAGGAGACGGCGGCGGATGATGCGGGCATGAGTGCGCCTGGCAGTGTGAAGCATGCCGACTTTTCGAAAAATCCTTGCACCCTGGGCTGATGAAAAAGAACAATCGATATGGCCGGCAGCCGCAACTGATGAAGCAGGTGGAAGCGCCGGATTTGGTGGCTGAGGCGGCGATCAGTTCGTTTCAGGGGGCGGATACGTCGTCACGCGATCGCGGTTTTGTGTATGTGCCGACGTTGGACACGCTGAAGGAGGTGGATGCGTGGAGTCACACGGAGCTGCTGAGGCGGGGGCGATTCATTTACAACTCGGGCGGTGGGTTGATTCATCGCGGGGTGAATGGGGTGGCGCGGATGGTGTGCGGGACGGGTTTGTTTCCGTATCCGTTGAGTCCTAGCAAGTCGTGGAATACTAAGGTGCGGCGGCTGTGGATGCAGCGGTGTGAGAGCAAAAATACGTTTGACCTTTCGCGCAAATTCACGTGCGGGGCGGCGCAGGCGGGGATCATTCGGAGTAGCATTGTCGGGGGTGACATGGCACCGGTGCTGGCGCGGGAAGAGGGTGGGAGGTTGCGGTGCATGTTTTATGAGGCGCATCAGGTGGGGAATGGGTTGAGCCGGATGCCCGGGAACAGTGAGCGCTGGCATCATGGGGTGTTGCTGGGGCAGCATAATGCGCCGATGGCGTATCGGATCATCAGCCGGGATCCGGCGAACGGTAAGGAGACGGTGGCTGAGGTGCCGGCGGATAACGTGCTGTTTGTGGCGAATTACGAGCGGTTTGGCCAGGTGCGCGGGTTGAGCCGGTTTTACCCGGTGATTAACAAGGTTTTGGATCGTGGTGAGATCATGGCGGCGCTGACGAAGGGGATCAAAATGCGCTCACAAATTGGGTGGGCGATTGAGCAGCAGATGCAGCAGCAGCAGGTGCAGGTGCCGGGGGCGAGTGGGACGACGGTGGCACCGAGGCCGACCACGATGGTGCAGACTTCGAACGGGAAGACGATCACGCTGGAGCAGTTTTTTGGGGGTGGGCAGAGCATGGAGCTGAGGCCGGGGCAGACGTTCAAAACAGTCGAGTCGGCGCATCCGCATGAGAATGTGCGGGAGCATTTGGAGAATCTGGTGCGGGACGTGGCTTGGGCTTTGGGGTATGCGCCGGAGATCCTTTGGAACATCACGCAGCTGGGCGGGGCGAATACGCGTTTTATCATGGCGGATGCGCAGAGCCAGATCGAGGAAGAGCAGCAGCGGCTGGTGGAGCAGTTTTTGGGGCCGTGGTATATCGCGTGGGTGCGGGACATGATCGAGGCGGGGGAGATCGAGGATGTGGACGGGTGGGATCTGCATACCTGGTTGCTGCCGAAGCGGTTGACGGTGGATTTTGGACGGGATGGAAAGCTGCACATCGAGCAAGCGAAGCGGGGGATGATCACGCTGAAGAGCCTGTATGGTTTTGTGGGGGATGAGTGGCAGATTGAGATCGATCAATACCTGGACGAGCGTTTGTATATCAAGGAGGGGATGACGCAGCGGGGGCTGAGCTGGCAGGAGGCTTATCCGGAGCTGCCGCAGATCAGTGCGACCGCACGCGTGCGGTCGCGGGAGGAGGAGGACGAGGAGGATGATGAGGAGGAGCTGACGGCGAAGCAGCACGATGAGATTCAAGCGGCGATTGAGCGGGCCAAGTTGGATCCAGCCGCCCGGAGATCGTAACGGTGCGAGCTCAAAACATGCGATTTTTGAACCCTGATATTTTATGAATGAGACTCTGAATTTTCCGTTGATCACAAGGCAGTTCTACATGGAGCCGCTGGCTTTGGAGGAGGGGGCGATGATGGCGTGTCACTTGTATTTGTGGCCGAGGATCACGGGACAGGTGAAGGACATGGAGCCGATGGCGGCGGCGGGGGCGAAGGATCCGAATGATGTGAAATACAGCGGTGCCTATGCTCACATGAGAAGGCAAGTGGCTGGACCTCGTTATGAGGGTTACGCCATTGCAGACGAGAATTATTACTGGTCTGTGACTGGTAAGCCTGGGGTGGCGGTGATTCCGGTGAATGGGATGCTGATGAAGGGGGCGGGGCCGTTTGCGGAGGCTTGCATGGGGGTGGTGAATCCGGATCGGGTGAGTCACGCGCTGGGGCAGGCGATGGCGGCGAAGGAGATCAAGCAGATCGTGCTGGACATTGGAAGTCCTGGCGGGCGGGTGACTTACATTCCGGAAATGGCGGCGCAGATCAAGGCGGCGGCTGCGACTCGGGGAAAGACGGTGTGGGCGTTCACGGATACGCATATTGCGAGCGCGGCGACTTGGATGGCGAGCCAGGCGAATGAGATCATCACGACGCCTTCAGCATCGGTGGGATCGATTGGGACTTATTTGGCGTTCTTGAATCCGAAGGTGGCGATGCAGATGCAGGGGTATCAGCTGGAGCTGTTCAAGAAGGGGACGCACAAGGCGTTGGGGTTGCCGGGGCAGGATCTGACGCAGGCGGATCGTGCGTATTTGCAGGATGGGGTCGATAAGATCAATGCGCAGTTTGTGGCGGCGGTGAAGGCGGGGCGGCCGAGGGTGAGTGAGGAGGCGGTGACGGATGCGAAGATGTATGACGGGCCGGAGGCGGTGAAGCAGGGTCTTTCGGACGGGATTGCGTCGAGTTGGGAAGACTTCATTGGCATGCTGTAATTGACATCGCGACGGCGGTGTATGAAAAATCGCTTCGCACGTCGGAACCCGTGGATTTTCGCCACGGCAATCATTCTCCTGGCAATTCTTTTTGTGCCGCTGGCGCTGATGGCCATCACGGCTGATGCCGGGGCCGGTGGCAATGGGGCATCCTCGCTGGCAATGGCTGGCTTGATGGGGGCACCGTTGATGCTGCGCGATAAGGCCGGCGAGCATGAGGGCGGCGGCGGTGGTGCTGCGCCGGATGTGGCGACGGCTTTGGCTGAGATTCAGGATACGACGTTGCCGATGTCGCAGCGGTTGGGGGTGGCGATCAAGGCTCTGGGGGGCATTGATCCGACGAATCAACTGGCGAAAATCAAGGCGGATTTGACGGAGGTGCAGGGGCAGCTGGCGGCGAGGGATTCGGAGTTGGCGACCGTGCGAGCGGAGCTGGAGACGGCGAACAAGCGGATTGCGGCGCTGGCGACGGATGTGACTGAGGCGCAGGCGGCGACGGCGGCGGCGGAGACGAGGGCGAAGGAGTTGCAGGCGAAGGATCAGGATTTGCAGAAGCGGGTGGATGCGAAGGTGAAAGAGGAGCTGGCGGCGAAGGGGTTTCCGGCGTCGAAGCTGCCGAATTCCAGTGAGCACATTGGGGCGGAAGTTCCAAGCAGTCGGGCGGAGTTGGAAGACAAGTTGAAGGAGTGCAAAACGCAGGGTGAACGCAGTGCCATGCTGCGGGCTTTCAAGGCGGGACTCAACTGAGGCATTTGACACTCTTCATTCATCGCAATCTGAGTCTTCAAACTAAAATTCATTTTTCACTCTCATGAATACCATCGCCTCCGAACTCCAGTTGACCGAAGTGCTTGACGCCGCTTTGGTTGCTTTCCGCCGTGCCATTCTCCCCCTCCAGCAATTTGCCACAGCTTTCAGTCCGGTGCAGTTGAAGGGTGACAACTCGATGGCGGTGCCATACTACCCCCTCTCCACCAGCGACAGCGCCACACGTGCCAACAATGGCAGTTACAAGGCGCTGGCCACGGCGACGACGACGCAGGCGCGCAAGGTGGTGATCAACAAGAACAAGGTGCAGGCGCTTTCGTTCACTTCCGAAGATCGCGCACGCCAGCCGATGTTTGATCCTGAAATGCACGGGCGTTTGAAAGGTGAAAAACTGGCGTTCGACATCATCGCTGACATCTTCGCTCGTTTCCGCCATTCCGACTTCACGAGTGGCACCATTCCGGCGGTGGCAGCGGCCAGTTTCGATGAAAACGATGTGGCTGATTTGGCTCAGCTTTGCATGGAGTCCTTCTGGCCTGAAACGGGCCGTTCGTTGATCCTCAACCCTGCTTTTCACTTCAATCTTTTGAAGCAAGGGCAGATCATTGATGCGAGCAAGAGCGCGGATCCTCGTGCTTTCCGTGATGCGATGATTCAGCGCATCCTGGGCTTTGAGGAAATGGGCACGGCAGGACTGCCAAGCAACAACGGCGCACCCTTTGCGATCACGGCAACGGCTTCGACGAATGTGGTGAGTGCCGTGGCGCATGGTTTGAGCAATGGCGACCGTGTGATCTTCCCGACGTTGGCCGGTGGTGCTGGTTTGACGGCGGCTTCGGTGGCTTACTTTGTGCGTGATGCGGCTGCGGATAGCTTCAAGGTTTCCGCCACCATCGGGGGGGCTGAGGTGGACATCACCACCAATTACAGCTCTGGTACTTGCCGGAAGTTTGAGAACATCACCGGGATTGCTGCGGTGCCTTCGGCTTTGCTGGTGGGTTTTGCGCCGGTTGAGCCTACGGCGGCGGTGAGGAGCCAGCTGTATGATTACCGGATTGTGACCGACAGCTACTCGGGCATTGTTCTCGAATACAAGCACATCGGCTACGGTGACACGGATGAAGAGGTGCAGGTGATCGAGTGCCACTATGGCGACGGGCTGGGTGAAACCAACGCTGCCAAGTTGATCACGACGCCGCTGGCCTGATCTGAAACCCTGATCTAAAACCTTCTTTTTTCACTGCATGAAACTTGCTCTTCTCATTGGTCTGGGCGCTGACAAGCGCTCGGGCCGGCCGTTGACTCCTGAACTGGAGCCGTTTGATCAAGCCTTGGCGAAGTTCAAGGGGATGGTTGAAAAAGGGGTGGGTGCTGCGCCTCATGTTGAGCTTTGGGCTGGTGGCCGAGTGGTGAAGTCGGCGCGTTTTAAGGTGGTGGAAGGTGAGGGGGTGCCTGTCGAAGTGGTTGAAGAAGTGCCCGTCGAGGTTACTGAAGAGGTGCCTGTCCAAGTGGTTGAAGAGGTGCCTGTCGAGGTCGCTGAAGAGGTGACTTCGAAGCGTGGCAAAAAATGATTTTTCGCGGCGTCCTCCGCTGAATAAGAGAAAACCCTCGTGCGGTGCTGGTTGTCCGTGCGGGGGTTTTTTGTGTTTTGACATGGGGGAGGAGGCATGCCGCTTGAAATTGGAGAAACGACTGTGCCTGCCTCTTCTGACTGTGGGATGCGGACGTTTCAGGTGCGGTCGGTGGAGGCGGATGGGGTGCCTGTGTCGGCGATGGATGTGAGTGTGGTGGCGTTGGAGGTGCCTGGGCAGACGGGGGAGGTGGAGGAGCTGATGGAGGTGCGGGATTCGGTGCCGAGTAATCGGGCGGTTGGGATGGTGCTGATCAATCTGGGGACGGCGCTGCTGAACAAGACGGGAGAACCCACTGCGTTAGCAGAGCTGAACTGACTATGCCTTCTGCTGCTGCTCTTCAACATGCCAGGCGTCGTCATCAGACGGCGATGGTGCAGGCTTACCCCGGTGAGGTGACATTGGGTGGGACGGTGTATGCGGCGGCGGTGGTGGTGCGGCCGGGGATGCTGCAAAATGAGGATGGGGGGCAGCGGAGTGCGAATATTTTGACGGCTTCGATTTCGAAGGTGGCGCTGGCGACGGCTCCGGAGCGGTTGGCGGTGCTGACCTACCAAGCGAAGAGCTGGGTGATCGAGGAGGTGGCGGGGACGGAACCTTGGGCGCAGGAGTGGGTGATTTCGGCGAGACAATAACGGTATGAATGCGGAACTGGAAACGGCTTTGGAGGGTTACTTGACGACGGCTTTGCAGGGGGCGTTTGCGGGGGTGTTGTTTCGGGCGGCAACAAAGCGGGCGGATCTGCCGCCCGATAAGCAGCTGGCGATCGCGGTGGTGAAGGAGGTGCAGCGTCTGCCAGTGGCGGGTGAGCTTTTCAAGGGGATGGTGAGTCTGACGGTGACGACGCCGGTGATCGCAGGTATGACGGTGGCGATGCATTCGAATTTGGTGAAGGCGGTGCGGTGGTGGGCGGAACCGCGAGTGGATGCAACGCATAATCAGGCGGCAGTGAATGCGGCGAAGGCGGCGCTGGATGCGGCGGTGGTGGCGGCCTTGGATGGGCGGCATTGCAAGTCGACACGGGTGGAAGGGCCCCGCGAGCAGCACACGAATGAGGAGTGGGTGACGGTGATGGATGCGATGCTGCTGATTACGGTGGATTGACATGCGGCGGGTGGCATGGCAGCACACCTTGGAGTCACTAACCTTTTTGGCATCACGCAGCCCGCTGATACGGAGCTGAACAAGACGACGCGGACGACGCGGATCGAGACGTTCAAGACGCCTGCGGCGACGGGTGAGATTCTGAAATACACGGCGGGTCGGACCAAGACGATCGGGGTAGTGTTTTCGGGTTTCGGGACGGCTCCGGTGGCGGGTGTGACGGCTGCGAGCGGGATCACGCCTGGGACGCAGAAGCTGCTGAGTGCTCAGCAGACGGAGAACAACAAGCAAGGGGCGCCTCCATTCACGGCGACTTATTCGGCGTCCGAGGCTTTTGCGGATGCGGATGCGGATGAGGCTGCGCCTAGTGAGGTGCCGGACCTTTCGACGATCGAGATTGTGAGTGTGTCTTACTCGCTGACGGAGAGTCTGGAGATCACCACGCAGGTGACGGATCGGGTGATTTCGGATAAGGCGGGTGAGCCTGGATTCCGGGCGACGTTTGGCAAGGAGTCGACTTTCTCGATGAGTGGGTGGGGAGACATTCCAGTGAGCCTGGGGACGGGTGGAGCGGGTGTGGCGCGGTTGACGGGGGGCAAGCTGATCGTGGACAATTTGGAGGAGTCTGACAACGCCCAGGATTGCAATCAGTGGCGGGCGAGTGGCGGTCACTGTCCGAGTGCGACCTAACTCCGGCGATGGACACGCTGCTGAAGGGGACGACGTGGGTGACGTTTGAGGAGGCGGTGACCTTCGATGCGGTGCTGCAATGTGTGCCGGTGGTGACGGCGGCGCTGCTGGCGGGTTTCAAGCTGGCTCCGACGAATGGCGGCCAGGTGGGGAACATAGAGCATGCGTTCATGGGCGATGGGCTGAACCATCCGAGGCAGATCAAGGACATGCGGCCGGGGCAGATCCGGCGGCTGATCAGTTTGCGCTTTCAGGCGACGTTGGTGACGGTGGTGGGGGTGGAGATGAGGCTGGAGGAATTTGTGGCGTTTTGGCAGCAGGATGCGGGGTTGCGGGCGACCTTTGAGCGGCGGGGGGATTGGGACATGAATCTGGCGATCATCGATACGAAGATCCGGGCGAGTGAGCCGGTGGTGAAGGCCGGGTGGGATGGACGGCGGACGGTGATGGTGCCTTTGCGAGTGAAGGGGGATGAGGGGCAGCTCCGGAAGACGCTGGTGAACCGGTATGAGCGGGGGTGACGATGAAGAGCCTGGCGTTTTTTGAGAGCTTTCACGCGCTGCTAGGCGATGCGGTGCGGCGGCCGTTGAGTTTGGGATCTGCGGAGGTGCTGCGGTCGGTGGGGGTGACGGTGCATTTGCCGGGGGTGGTGTTGGAGCCGATGGAGGAGAGCAGGCAGATCAAGATGTATGATGCGGTGCATGTGCTGCCGCTGGCAGAGATGCTGAAGCTGGTGATGTTTGGAACGTTGCGGGAGTCGGTGGATGAGAAGCTGCTGGAGGAGGAGACTGTGGCGGTGTTTCGGCGAATGGTGGAGATGCAGAATGAGCTGCTGAGGGAGTGTGACTTTAAGGTGCGGGCGCGGGATTCGGAGAAGAAGCATGCGGAGGAGCCGCCGGGGGACATGGTGTATCCGAGCCTGCTGGGGGCACGTGTGGCGCGACTGGCCGGGCAGACGGGGTGGGGCCGGGATTTTATCCTTTGGGAGATGCACCTGGCGCAGGCGCTGCAGTTGCTGCATGCGAATCATCTGGGGGAAGGCCGCTGGACGGTGGCGGTGGGGCAAGCTGGGGTGATGGAGGAGGCGGAGGATTTGCGGCCGGCTTGGATGGTGGGGGAGTCGAACGTCGCCGGTGAGGCACGCGCCGGACAGGACTAGGCTACACGAGGGACGCGCTCCGGCGCGTTGCCTCCACTGGGCTTGTTCTGGACACCTTCCCACGGCTCCGAAATTATTTCTTGGCACCAGTAAATAAATATTGACGCCAGTAATTAACCCGCTACAGTGTCACCAAGCGAGAGCGACCTCGCGCAAAACCAAACAAACAAATAGAGAGCCATGAACACCACTGAAACCACCACTGAAATCGAACGCATTTGGACACGCAATGAATATACTGACTACCGAACAAAAGACGGTTGGGTAAGCCACGGCGAACTCACAAAGAAGCAATACGCCGCGCTCGAAGACTGCGCGCGCCTGTCCCCAGGGTTTTGCTTCTGCGTCACTTGTTACGGCGGCGAAGGTTCCGGCGCTACCCACGTCATGGTCTATCGCGCTGCAAGCCGTGACGAAGTTGACAACTACTGCGGCCTCGTCGGTAAAAAGTGCGCTCAATACGACACTGGGGCTGGAGCAGAGGAAGATGCAGAACTGCAACAAGTGGTGAAGCGCGTCGCTCACCGTGTCTATAAGCTCAGTAACCTTCACTTCGACCGCTGACCAAAGGTGCTCCGCTCCCCAGCGACGGGGAGCGGAGCCAGCGGCGAGAGCCAGTCAAAGCCGCTGCGGTCAGTGGCAAATAGCCAACACCAGTCAACGCCATGCCCAAGAAGAAAGCAACCAAGAAACGCAAGCCTGGACCCGTGCCGGGCAGCAAGCGCACGAACCGAAACGAACGGCTGTCAGACCGGCTCATTGACGGCACCGTTGCCGGACTGCGCACGAAGGCCGGAAGCCTCGAACTCTACGAATACCTAGCGACTCTCGCTGGTGTCCAGAACACGGAGTTGGCCGACAGGTAATCCTGTTCGGTCCAACGGGCGTTCGACGGGGGTGGGATTGACATGGGGGCGGTGGCGTGGATGAGCGAGCTGAAGTTCAAATGGCAACCTTTCGAGGACGCGCTGACGTTGCGGATTGCGACGTCTGCCAAGCTGGCTGAGGAGGTGCTCAAGGAACAGGCGCGGGGGATTTTCAGGCATGTGATTGCGATCACGCCTCCGGGGCATGAGGGTGTGAAGGCGGGGACGCGGGCGGCTGCGGAGATGGGTAAGGCTAAGGTGGCGGGAGACATTGCGAAGCTGTATGGAACGCCTTCAGCGGCATTTGATGAGATCGAGAAAAAGAGTCCAGCGGATGCGCGGGCGTTCTGGGCGGTGAAGCGGACGCGGCCGGATGCGGCGGCGGACATTGTGAGGCAGCATACGGGGACGTGGTATGGGCCGTTCGACGGCGGGAAACTGCATGCGCAGCGGTTTGTGGGAGGGCGGGTGAGGGGCAATAAAAAGCGGCCGATTTTGTATGTCTCTGAGCCAAAAGAACTGAAGGATTATGTGAAGAGTAAGCAGGCGATGGTGCATTTTTTGGCGGCGGGGTGGAAGGAGATCGCGAACAGGCTGGGGCTGGCGGTGCCTGGAATGATCGCGGGGCATGGTGCGCCTTCTGCGGCGATGATTTTGGCGAACATGGAGCGGATTATTATTCGGGCGGTGAATCAGGTTTCCTATGCTTCGGAAGCGGATGTGAGTCGGCGAGTGCAGTGGGCCATCGATGCGCAGACGGGGGCGATGCAGCGGCAGTGGAAAGAGTTTATGGAGAAACAATTTAGCAAGATCATCTGAGACTATGCCGACCGTATCGACCGAACTGGATCTCGAAATTCAGAAGCTTAAAACCAAAGCCGAAGAGGTGAAGGCGGAGTTTCGGAAGATGTCGCTGGAGGCGGAGAAGACGAAGCTGGGGGAGAAGATTGGCGCGGGGATGCAGAAGAGTGTGCTGAATGAGTTTCGGGCGCTGAAGGAGGCGGCGGTGAAGGCGGCGAAGGAGCGGGGGGAGGCTGCGAAGCGGGCGGAGCTGGCGGCGATGACGCCGAGTGCGAATGAGGTGTGGGGGGTGCATGCGGCGACGAAGGGGGCTCCGCCTGCGGCGGCGGGTGGGCGTGGAGGGAAACTGAATGTGGGCATGGCGGCAATGCAGGTGCAGGACATCGCTGTGCAGGCGGAGATGGGGGTGAGCTGGATGACGATCATGGCGCAACAGGGATCCCAGTTGGCGTCGATGTTTGGGACGGGTGGGATGCTGCTGGGTGGGGTGGCGGCGATCGGCGGGGTGGCGTTCAGTGCGGGTCAACGGGCCAATGAGGCGTTTAAGAGCATGATCGATAATGCGAAGGCGCTGCGCGATGAGCTTTCGGGGCTAAGTGGGGAGTCTGCGAGCATGGGTGAGCTGAGTGCTGCGATCGAGCGGCTGGAGCAAAGCACGAAGGAACTGGCGAAGGCGGGCGAGGACCTGGATGGATTGGGGAGTATGGTGGCGGGATCCTTTGGGGCGCTGATGGGAGGGGAGTCCTACGAAGAGAAAAAGCTGGCACTACAGGAAGCTCAGAATTTGGCGATCGTGAAGCAGTATCAGCTAATTCAACAGCTGATGAAGGCAAGTCAGGAGTCGGTGAAGGTGGCGGAGCTGAGGGCGGCGGGTGAAAATGAGATGGCGGATGCCTATGAGGCCCAGGTGAGGTTGGCGAAGGAGTTGGCGGAGATCGAGAACATGCCGCGGGCGAGTGATCGCCAAAAGGATGCGCTGAAGGCGGATGCGGAGCGACGGTCGGAGATCGAGGCGGAGACGCGGCGGAAGAAGTATGAGGAGGAGAGGCAGGCGCAGCGTGACCGGTTCAACGCGGCTGAGAAGGCGGTGGAGAATGTGGGACAGAAGCCGTGGGAGAAGCTGCAAGATTTGGATGCGGAGCGACAGGCGCTGGAGGGGAAGATTGCGGGTGCGGATGGTGAGAAGGAGAAGCTGGAGCTGGCGATCAAGAGGGAGGAGATCGAGCGGCAAATTGTGGAGCTTCAGATGCAGATGGTGGAGGAGGGGAAGCGGCTGGCGAAGGAGCGGGAGGAGCGGGTGGCGGGGCTGAAGAAGACGCTGGAGAACACGCAGTTTGCGGGGATGTCGGATCCGGAGAAGCTGAAGGTGCTGGAAAAGCGATTGGAGGGGGCTCAGAGCCGGATGAATAGCCAAGATGAGGAGGAGAGGCTGAAGGCGCAGATCGAGGCGGCGCAGACGAAACAGGAGATGGATGCGATCATGGCAAGGGCGGAGACGCGGGGGTCGATGGTGAGTGCGCCGGGGGCGATCAGTTCGCAGTTTGACTGGGCGATGGGTAATGGATCCAGCCTGGTGAACGATGAGCAGGCGAAGAATACGCGGGAGATGACTCAACTTCGGGAAGAGGTGAAGCGGCTGAGGGAGAAGCTTCCGGACACTTTTGGAGATAACACAGCACGCTTTGCACCATGACTTTTGAACGCAAATTCTACGAGGCTAGTATTGATCGATTCGGCATCGAGCAAGGGACGATGATTTGGCATGCGGATACGCTGGAGGAGGCGCGGTCGGTTGGGGCGAGCAGCATCGGTGGCGTGCCGCTGGTGGGGCGGCGCTTTGGGCCGGGTGAGGATCCACGAACGTATGCGGTGACGCTGAGCTATGAGGGGCGTGCGCCAGATGGGCAGCCGCAGGGAGTGGGGATCGAGGAGACGGTGGAAGGGGAGGCTTTGTTCATCCAGGAGCCGATCGAGCTGCATCCTTCATTGGACACGCTGATGGAGCGGTTTGGGGGGTATCGGGACACAGATGGGCGGGTGAAGTTTAGCGATACGCTGCCGAGCCGTGGGACGGGCAGTGGGAGCGGGCTTTCACGCGGGGCGAGGACGACGGCGACCAATCCGCTGTCTGGTCGGACGACGTTTGCGGTGGCGGGGCTGGAGGTGCTGCACAGCTATGTGCGTGACAGTCTGCCGGGCGATTTGTTTGCGGATTTGAACCGCATTCTGGAGAACCTGCCGAGCAGTCTGCCGAGCAATGCGCGGCCGGTGACGCCCCGGGGGAGAAACTGGATGAAGATGGCTCCGAGGTGGGTGGCGCGGGGGAATGTGGTGCAGATTTTTGATCGGTATCGGTTGAGTCCCCCTGGGGGCTTTACGAAGGAGCTGTATGAGCTGTTTGTGCGATGACTGCGCCTCCTGACATCACGCGGTTGCGGGCGAAGGTGGGTGAGCCGATCACGGTGCGGAAGTGGAATGATCTGCTGGGTTTTGTGAATCGGCTGCTGTCCCAGTTTCGGCAGATGAATGGGCGGGGGCTGCATGTGGATGAGCAGGCTGAGGGTTTCTCGCTGTGGGCAGAACAGGCGGCGGTGAGTTTCACGGGGGCGTTTCATGTGACGGTGGGTGGGGGTGAGATTCGGGTGGCTGCGGGGACGGTGAATGGGGATGTGGTGCCTGTGCTGGCAGGGCGGCCGCTGGATGGGTCTGACAATCCGGGCCGGGGTGTGCCAGTGCTGAAGGTGCGGGGTTTGAAACCGAATGAGGCGATGAAGAGTTGGGTGGTGCTGGAGGTGACGTTGGGTGCCGGGGAGACGGTGCTGACGCCTGAGGTGGGACGGGCTGAGATCAAGCATGCGGACGATCTGGGAGCACGGCCGGCCGGGGTGGGGTGGCTGCCGCTGGCGATGCTGGAGTGGGCTGATGCGCGAGCGGTGAAGCGGGTGTGGCAGGTGGTGTATTTCAATCAGCGGCATCATTTTGTGATGAAGGGTGGGCGTGGGGTGCATTATTTCCACGCGGCCTCATGAAACCTTTTTCGGCAGCGGTGTGGAACCGGATGGTGGATGAGCTGAAGCGGTGGTGGCCGCTGGGCTTTGAGGGGGCAGATGCGGGGGTGTGGAGGCATCCGTGGTTTACCGGGGTGAGTTGGAATGGTGATGAGCGGCGGTGGGAGGCACGGGTGAAGGCTGGATTTGTGAACGGGGTGGATCCTACGGTGGGTGTGGTGCAGCGGGATGGGAGCGTGAAGGCGGTGGGATTGACGGAGGTGCCTGCGGTGCCGTTGGTGAGTTTTCGGGTGCCTTCGCCGGTGCCGAAGTTCTTTGTGGCGCTTGGGGTGCAGGCGGGGCCTGCGGTGGATGGAGGAGCTTTGCTGGAGGCGGCGCAGATTGGGGGGGCGGTGGCGGTGGGTGGGTTGCTGGGGGCGGCGACGTCGACGCGGTTGCTGAGGGCTTGTGACCTGGTGCTGCATCAGCCGCGGCCGAAGACGGAACTGGATATTGTGACGGATGGGCTAGGCGGGGCGGCGGGGACGGGGGCGCAGTTTCGGGTGCGGTATGTGGGGGGCGTGGGGCGGCCGTTTGTGCGGGCGACGAGTTTGTATCGGCAGGTGGTGACGGGGGATTTGGCGAGCCTGGTGCAAGGGACGCTGACGGATGCGGGGGAGGATACGCGGCTGGTGGCGACGGTGTTTTTCCTGGGGCCTGAGGGGGTGCTCAATGAGGAGGTGGTGGTGGATGAGACGTGGACGCCGTTCGTGCAGCATGGGCTGTTTTGGAATTTGGCCTGGTCATCGCCTGGGCTGGTGTATGTGCCGGATTCGCCGGGGCTGCGGTTTGATTTGCCGCTGGCGGGTGGGGTGGCGCAGCCGGTGATTAATCAGATCCTGAGCGTGGTCAATGACGCGAGCAGTGCGGCGGCGCAGTTCCTGGCGTCCAGGCGGGCGGAGGGGCGGTTCTGGAGTGTTTGACATGCGGGCGGGGGCATGAATCCCGAGGAGCTGCCTGAGCCGTTGGATCCGCCGTTTCCGTATCGGGTGGAGGGGTTTGATTTGGGGGTGTTGGGGTGAAACCGAACGTCCTAGAGCAGCAACCCGCACCGAGAGAAAACGATGAGAACTGATAGAACTCCCAAGCCAAAAAAGAAGCCTGCCCAAGCGCGACGTAGTGCGGGTTGCTCTGCCTCGCATGGTTCGCTTTTGAAGGTGATAGAGCGCCCGCTGCTCACCAACGGCGGACTCTATTCGCCCCCGAATGGCGTGCCAGTAATCCTCATCGCGTCCGATCAGCCACACAAAGAAAAGCTGGTGACGCTATGGCACGAGATCGTCCACCTGATGCGAATGGCGGGCGGCTACACTCAGGACGAGGCCAGCGTGGAAGATGCCGCGCACCGCTTGGCTACCGCCTGCCCCGAAGCTCTGGAGTGGGTAGGGATTCATAAAGCGAACAAGGAGTTGGCCGACAGGTAATCCTGTTCGGTCCAACGGGAGTTCGGTGGGAGATTGACATGGGGGGCGGGGAGTGCAGGCGTCGCTTTTTGCTAATCTTTCCAACCTGACTCTTTCGACCTCGCTGAGCGGGGGGTCATTCTCTTTTCCGAAGATTGTGGCGGGGGCAGATCTGACGCTGGGGCTGCGGTTTGCGGAGACGATCGAGGGGCAGGCGACGGAGATTGGGCGGGCGCTGGAGAGTGTGAAGGTGAGTCTGGGGATGATGGATGCGCGGCCGACGAGTGGAAGCTACAAGCTGCACCTGGGGACGGATCCGGCGAGTGCGGGGGTGAATCTGACGGCGGCGATTGCGTGGGATGCGACGGCGGCGCAGGTGCAGGCGGCGCTGGAGGCTTTGACGGGTTTTGGGTCGGTGGTGGTGACGGCTGAAGGTGGGACGTTCCGGATCCGGATCGGCGATGGGGCGACTGAGATCGAGGCGGTGGCGGTGGAGAATACGCTGCGGCCGGTGGCGTTCGTGGAGTGGTATGCGGTGGAGGTGGAGGATGAGTATGTGCATGAGCTGCGTCTGACGCAGACGCCTGTGGCGCAGACGGTGGATTTTGCGCTGGTGGCGGCTGAGGCTCCAAGTATTTCCCAGATTCAAGCGGGTGGGGAGAATGACGACATCACTTGGAATGAGATTCAGAAGCTGAGTGTGCCGCCGGAGTTTCGGGGGAGTTTTCAAATTCGGCGCGGGTATGCGAAGACGCCGCCGATCGGGCTGCCGACAAGTGCGGAGGACATTGCGACGGCGCTGGAGGGGCTGGCGGATCTGGATGGTGAGTTTCTGGTGACGGAGGTGCAGGATGGGGTCTTGATTGAGTTCAGCGGGGAGATGGGGGGATCGGATCAGGCGCTGCTGACGGTGCAGGTGCTGGATCAGCCAGCGGGGGATCCGACATGCACGCTGCGGACGGATACGGCGGAGATGTGGAGTGCGCTGGCGGGGGTGAATGCGGTGAAGGAGGTCAAATTGATTTTGGAGATCCGCTGTGTGTTTGCGGATGAGGAGGAGGATGAGGCGAACAAGGTGTACATCTTCCGGCAGGAGCTGACGATGGTGGCTCCGGTGGATGCGGGGACGAGGAATGCGGCGTCGGAGATCGACTGGAATCAGCCGCGTGGGAGACGGGCGATTCTGCCGTTTTCGCCTGGGCAAGTGCTGATCGGAAATCGGGACTATCAGGTGACGATCGGGAACGGGAGTGCGACGAGCTTTACGATCAATCACAATCTGGATGCGGTGACGGTGCAGGTGATGATCAAGGAGAGTGTGGGTGGGAGGATCGTGGTGCATGGGGTGGAGTTTGAGGCGGCGATGACTAACGCCAACACGCTGACGGTGACGCCCCAGGCGGCGACGCTGGCAGGTGGGGTGCTGGGGAGTGGGGCGTGGACGGTGCTGGTGGTGAGTGCGGGGCAGGCGCAGTATGAGGCGCATGAGCATGCCATCGAGGAGATCACGGGTTTGCGGGAAGAGCTGGATGCGCTGGGGGCGGCGGTGACGGCGCTCGAGGACCTGGTGCCGACAGGGGCGCTGACGAGTCGGGATGTGGCGAGTGGGACGCCGGTGGCTCAGTGGGTGCTGCCGCCGGTGCTGGAGGTGTATCCTTCCCGGGCGGTGCTGACGCTGGGTGAGGGGGAGACGCTGGTGGATGTGGCGGCGGGGGATTTGCCGCGTGATGGGGGGCTGGTGGGGGCGGTGCATGATGCGGCTGCGACGGATGTGACGGCGCTGCCTGGCAGTCCTGCGACGGGGAGTGTCTACAAATACACGGGGACGGCGGATTTGCTTTTGGCGGGTGGGTTGGGGCGGCGGGGTGTGACGATCAAGACGAATGAGCATTTTGCCTGGGATGGGCGGGTGTGGTTCAAGGTGGTGAAGGTAGAGGGGACGAAGACGAGCTGGTATCCTGAGGACTTCGATCGAGAACTGTTTGTGGTGGCGGTGAGTTCGAAGCAGCTGATTGCGAAGCGGGTGGCGGAGCTGAACATTGGGTTCGAGGTGGCGCTGCGGAGTAGGCGGGAGAGGGATGCGGCGGGGTATACTGGCGATGCGCGAAACACGCAGGCACAGTGGGTGCTGCTCATTGAGCATGGGGCGTTTACGGGGGAGACGTCACCCAGCACGACGGACACGAATTTGAAAGCGATCACTTGGAATGCGACGCCGATTCTGAGCCATCGGTTGATCGTGACGCGGAATGCGGGGACGCATTCGTTTGGTTGCCGGGTGAATCGGAGTGCGGGTGGGGTGCTGAGTACCGATGCGATTTTTTATGGGGCGAGTGAGGCGGGGGGGAGTGTGCCTGCGGCGGCTGACTTTGCGCTGCGGGCGCGGTTGGTGCGGTTCGATATCATCGATGGGGTGGCGGATCCTCGTGGGGTGGTGCTGCTGAGGGGGCTCAACGTGAGTTTGACTGAGGGGGATGAGAAAACCGGGAAACTGATCATTCGCTAAGATTTTATGCCTGCTCCTGTTATTGATCCGCAATCGAGTGTTCCTGGTGGCCTGCGTGTGGGCACACCGTTTCAGTTTCAACTGGCGCTGACTGAGGCGTCAGATCCGGCGACGTCGTGGTCGGTGGTGGGGCCGCTGCCGCCTGGGTTCGATTTCAATACGACGACGGGGCTGCTGTCCGGGACGCCAACTGTGAGTCTGGTGCGTTCCATCCAGTTTCGGGCAACGAATGGGAGTGGGACGAGTGCGCCGGTGACGGTGGCGTTTGGGGTGGAGGATATCCGCATTGGGACGCAGGGGATGGCGGAGCTGTTCCTGGACCTGGACACGCTGAAGGTGTGGAACCCGGTGGAGCCGACGTCGTATGCGCCGCTGAAGGGTGTTCAGGGGGATAAGAAGCTGGTGTCGATTGGGCTGGTGAAGGGTGGGGAGTTGCAGGATAAGGTGGTGTCTGCGATCAAGGTGCGGATGCTGAACGATGAAGAGAGCACGCCGTTTCTGCTGACGGCGGGTGGGTTTGAGAAGATCGGTGGTGGGATCTCGACGCGGTATGTGGTGCTGCTGGATTTCACGGTGGCGGGCGTGGGGCAGATGATTGCGGAGTGGGAGGATCCGAGAAGCAAGGGGGGGTATCCGTTTGTGCAGATTGAGTTCACGTTTCTGACGCCGCCTCCCGGGGCGAGCACGCCAACGCTGCAGCCGCTGACTTCGCTGACCTTCCCGGCCTACTTGCAAGCTGAGATCTAACATGGCTGCTTCCTCCATTCCTCCTTTGATGACGTATCCGGTGGCGCGGCGGATGTGCCAGGAGGGGTATGCGATTCGACGTCGGATCTGGACGGGTGCTGCGGGGGCGCATGAGCTGGCGTGGTTGAGCTATTTTAACGGGCTGTTCTGGTATGTGAATGAGGATGGGTCGCGCATTGCGCGGGGTGGCACGCCGTCTGTGCCGGCCGATGTGACGGAGGCGGATCTGCTGGCGGATGACTGGACGGTGCTGCCGGTGGGGTGTGATTTTGTTTCGGACTGTCCGTGCGGGGATCGGAAGACGCTGGCGGCGCTGCCGAGCTTTGGTGGAAGTTTTGGTGAGGCGAGGACGGGGCTGGACAATCCGAATGCGAGCCGTGGGGTGACGGATTGTGATGCGGCGGGGGTGGATGGAGACTGCGACTGCTGGCAGCCGCCTTCGTGCCCTGACTGCGGGGATCCGCGGCCGCCGTGCACCGATTGTGATGGGGTGCCTGAGAAGCCGAGTGAGAATGGCGGTGCTGCGGGGAGTGGCGGTGGTGGCGGCGGCGGTGGCGGTGGTGGTGGCGGCGGTGGTGGCGGCGGTGGTGGTGGCGGTGGTGGCGGTGGTGGTGGTGGCGGTGGTGGTGGGGGTGGTGGTGGCGGCGGTGGAGGCGGCGGCGGATGCCGTAATGTGCGGGCGTGTGATGCGGGCGAGCGGTGGGACAATGACAAGTGCCGATGTGTGAACAATGGCGGTGGGGCGCGCTTTACGATCACGGTGACGCGGACGGATGATACGCCCATTCCCTGTGAGGATGTGGGTGCTGGGGGGTTGGTGTGTCCTGAGGTGGCTCCTGCGGGGAATAGCTGGCTGGGGTCTGTGACGCTGGTAGATGCTGGGTCTGCGGCGTGGAGTGTGACGATCCGCAGGACGGGGACCGATGGTGGTGAGGTGCTGTGGCACGGGCTGATGAATACCGGTGACACGGAAGATTTCACGGCGAGCCAGCCTGCTGGGATTGCGCCTGGGGGATCCTTCAATATTCAGGCGAATGGTGAAGAGTTTGGAGGGGGTGGTGGGGTGATTAACAAGAGCGCGGGCTGCACGGTGCCGGGCTGCGATTGCGGAGCGGATGCGTGCATTGATCCGGTGACGCTGGAGCCGATTGTTTGTGAGGAAGGGCAGTATCTGGACACGGGAAGCTGCATCTGCGTGGACGATCCTTGTCCTGGTGGTGGCTTTGGGGAGTGGCAACCGTGCTGCAATTGCTGCGTGGAGCCGTGCGGTGACGGGGAGTTTTCATCTGTGGCGTGTCAGTGCTGTCCACCCGCCGGGACGCTGGTTGGGACGAGTTGCGTTCAGGGGGTCGAGATAAGCTTCTATCACAACGGGGACTGTGGGATATACCAAGAATCTGGCGACAGTTGCTAACATTATGACACCTTTGGAATTGCACAAATTGAGACATGCGGAGGCGCTGAAGGCTGAAGAACTGAGGAGTCTTGGTGGAGGTGCGGAGATGGTGGAGGAGTCTGTTGGGCCGCCTGGGCCTGGGACGTTTCTGAGGCGGGCGCTGGGGAGCATTGGCATTCAGCCGAGGGGTGAGAAGTGCAAGTGCAATGAGCGGGCGAAGCTGATGGATGAAAAGGGGGCGGACTGGTGTGAGGCGAATTTGGAGGAGATCATCGACTGGCTGGAGGAGGAGGCGAAGAAGAGGCCGCTGGTGGGGCGGTTGTTTAACCGGACGGCGGCGGGGTTTTTGGTGCGGCGGTGCATCCGCCAGGCGCGGGAGGCGGCGCAGGTTTGACACGCTGTGGGGTGCATGACGTGTGTGCGGTTATTGTTGGTGCTGATGTTGGTTTGGCCTGCCGTTTGCGGGGCGCAGGTGAGGGACTTTTTTTTGCAGTCGAGGACTGGCACGTCAGGGAATTTGACGACGGTGAAGGTGCCGGGTGGGAATGGGAAAGTGTGGGTGCTTGATGGAAGTGGGAATTTGATTCCGGCGACCATTGGAAGTGGGTTGACGCTGGCGAGTGGGGTGCTGACTGCGGGTGGGTTGGATCCGCTGGTGCAGATCGGGAATGATGGGAGTGGGAATGGGAGGATCAGGCTTTGGGATGCGGATGCGGGGGATTGGATTTCGTTTCGGGCTGGGCCTGGGCGCTTTGTGTTTCCGGACATCCAAGCGGATAGCTTTCAGGGTAACGGGAGTGCGATCACGGGCCTGAATGCGGGTAATGTGACGTCAGGGACGCTGGGCTCGGCGAGGCTGCCGGCGCCAGGGCCGACGACGCTGGGGGGTGTGATGCGCAATGCGGGGACGAGTGGGCAGTATGTGACGGGGATCAATTCGAGTGGCGAGCTGGTGTTTGGGACGCCTGCAGGCGGTGGTATTTCGGCTTTGACGGGGGATGTGGTGGCGACGGGGCCGGGGAGTGTGGGGGCGACGATCCAGGTGGGGGCGGTGACGGGGCCAAAGGTGGCTGATGATGCGATTGCGTATGGCAAGATGCAGAATGTGTCAGCGGCTTCGAGGTTGCTGGGCCGGGGTAGTTCGGGAGGCGCAGGCGATGTGCAAGAAATCACGCTGGGCACTGGGCTGGAAATGAATGCAGCTCAACTGAGGGTTCAAGCTAGCGGTTTGAGTATTGATGCCTCGCAAATCACTGGGGTGCTGCCAAGTGATCGAGTCCGAAATGGGCGGGCGCTGGCGGTGATTTCGGAGATTGTGGCGAGTGGGTCTGGAACGACGGCGGTGAACCAGGTGTGGCGCAATGAGCAACGTGTGAGCTATGGCACGGGTGAGCGGTTGACGTGGTTTTCGGCGAATGGTGCTTACGTGCTGAATTGGGATTCAGGGACGAGCACTTGGTATCTGGGGGTGACGGGTGGGGCGAATTTGTGGACCTCAGAGGATGATGTGGATTACCCGTGGGAGATCACCACTTGGACGACGGATACAGGCACAGACCCGCCGCCGACTTTTAGCAAGGCGGCGTTTGCGGATTTTGTGAGGGCGAGTGGTGGGGATTTTTCGGTGGGGTCGTTTACGTGGCCGACGTTCAATCAGAGCACGACGGGGAATGCGGCGACGGCGACGGCGCTGCAGACGGCGCGGACGATCAATGGGGTGGCGTTTGATGGGACGGCGAATGTGACGGTGCAGGTGCCGGTGAGCACGGGGATCACGGGGCTGGGGACGGGGGTGGCGACGGCGCTGGGGGTGAATGTGGGGAGTGCTGGGGCACCGGTGGTGAATGGGGGGGCGCTGGGGACGCCTGCGAGTGGGGTGCTGAGCAATGCGACGGGGCTGCCGCTGACGAGTGGGGTGACGGGGGTGCTGCCGCGGGCGAATGGGGGGACGGGGCTGAGTGCGGCGGGGGCAGTGGGGAATGTGCTGACGAGTGATGGGACGAACTGGGTGAGTAGTGCGCCTGCTGCGGCATCGTATGCGTCACAGCTTCAGGCGCGGCAGGGCTTGAGTCCGGCGGTGGCGATTTCGCCGGATACTCTGTGGAGCGCGCTTCAAGACTCGTTGTTTATTGCGGATTTTTCTCGGTTTTTGTCGACGACGAATACGGGGTCTGGGTCGATGCTGACGACGAGTCAGACCCCTTATCCGCAAACCGGATCGACGGCTAACAGTTCGTCGCGGGGGCAATGGATCACGCAAGCTAAATCCGGGGCTTCAAGTTGGACGACGGCGGATTTTTCGCGGCCTTCGGCTTTTGGGCTGACGTTGATGGTGGGCAGCGGTGGGGCGGTGAGCACGGGGCTTTTTCGGGTTTGGTTTGGGACGGACACTAATGCGAGTAGCATTGCGGCGAGGGGGTATGGTTTCGAGATCCGGCAGCATCGGGTGTGGATCATTGCGCATAATGGGACGACGCTGGTGACTCAAGATACGGGGGTGGATATTTCTTCGACGGCGTTTGTCCTTAATGTGATGCGGTGTGTGAATGATGGGGCGGGCGGGGTTTCGGTGTTTCTGAATAACGCGCAGATCGGCACGACGCTAACAGGTGGGCCGACGACTTCAGGGACTGGCACCCTGAATATTCTTAATCTCAATGGTGCGACGGCGGCGGCGAATGACATCCGTACGTTGGCGGGAACTTTTATCGCTCGATTTTACTGATTGCTATGAACTGGACACCTGCGCAGCTTGAGTCGGCCTTCGGTATGACGGGGGTGGTGGTGGAGAATGATGTGATTGTGGCGGGGGTGGGGTTGGATCTGGCGGTGGCAAATGCGCGGCTTGAGGTGTGTGTGGCGGCGAAAAAGCTGGAGCCGGATGCGGAGGCGTATCAGGTGCGGGCGTGGATGATCCGGAGTGGCATTTCGCTGTCTGTGGTGCCGACGATGATTGCTAATGCGGTGCCTGCGGGGCCGGATCGGGATGAGGCGCTGATGCGGTGGGAATTTGCGGTGCGGGTGCCGAAAGATCATCCGCTCGTGGCGGTGGTGGCGAGCGGGCTGGGGGTGTCTGTGGATTCGATCTGGTGGGACGTGCTGGCTTTATGATACGGGGGCTGCGAGTTTTGTTCTTGATCGTTGCGGCGGTTGTTTGCGCGGGGTGCACGACTTTGGCGATCTTGCGGCAGCGGTCGGAGTATCGGGGGTTTTTGGAGGATTGGGGGGTGGGGAAGCCGGGCAAGCCTTGGATCTATGTGCCGGTGTTGGCGGTGCTGATGAGCTGCTTTGGGACGGGGTGTAATTTGATGGAGGGGCTGAATCAGTTTGATCCGAACTACAAGAGGCCGGTGCCGTTTTCCTCGAACTGGTGGGAGCTGCGGAAGGAGAAGAAGGGGCGTTGATTTTATGAAGACGATGAAAAGGAATGTGTGTGTGGTCGGGGTGGCTTTGGGCTGCCTGTTTTTGGCTTCGTGCTCGATGGGGCCGAAGGTGCCGGATCCGTTTGATGTGATGATGATGGAGGCGGCGCGGGAGATGTTCAAAGATACGAATTTTGATCAACCATGAAGACTTCGACGATTCTGTTTTTGGGGCGGTTTTTGCTGATGCTGGTGCTGCTGGGGTTTGTGCTGATTCTTTCGTCCTGTGTGACGGCGACGGCGGATCGGGTGGTGGCTTTCGGGGGGAAGGGTGCTTACAAGGGGAGGGACTTTGCTTTGGTGTTTGACGCTGAGAAGTCCTTTCGCGACGGGGCTCTCGCGGCTGCGGCCGCTGCCGCTGGATATTTCAGCGCCGTCACTCAGGGTGCTGCTGAAGTCACGGCGCAGGCGGCGAATGCAAACGCTGCGCAGACGGCGCAGAAGCAGGCGGCGGAGGCTGCGGCCGTTGAGATTACGAAGAGTAACAATGCGGTGAGGATGGCGGAGTTGGCGGTGCCGGTTCAATAACCTTTTTGCTATGGATACCGTGCCCCATTCTTCCGTCGCTTTGCGCACGCCTTCCCGAATGAAGAAGCCGGTTCCCCCTTCCACACACTCCAAGCCCATGCCTGTCATTGAATCCCATCTTCTCGCTTTTTATCTGTTGTTGGCAACTGGTGGCTTAACGCCGCTGCTGATGGGTCCAGGCAGACAAGATGCGTTTACGATTGCGGGTGCGATGGCTGGGGTGCTGCTGGTGGTGCTGGATCTGCACGGAAGGCCACGGGGGCACAGGAAGGTGATCAAGGGGGCGTTTGTGATTCTTGCGGGTATGGTCTGTGGGGCGCTGCTGCCTGGCTTTGTTTTGAAGACGTGGCTTTCTCATTGGATCCCGCTGCTGGACTGGGAGGCGTATGCGGTTTTCGGATTCGTGGGTGCTGTCGCTGGGCAACGCATCGTGCGATGGCTGATTGAGTTTTTCGACAATCGCTTTCCTTCGTTTTTGGATCGAGGGGCGGAATGGCTGCTGGGCATCAAACCGGTGAACCGGGATGAGGCTAAGGGGCGGGAGGATTGAGGCTGGGCTTTGAATTTCGGGCCATGACGCCTGAAATGATTACGGGGGTGTAACGATTTGCTGTGGAGGGGTGAGTGGGTTTGTGCTCACCGGGCTAACTGGGCAGGTTGAGGCCGCCCAGTTAGCCCCGAGTGTCCGATGATTTAGCGTAGGCTGATTTTTCTTATGGACACCTATCTCTTCTCCAAATGGCGGGCGCGGCATGCGCGGACTAAACAGCGGCGATTGACAGCGGCGGCGAATTGTCATGCACACGCTTTCATCCAAACACAGACGGGCGGCGTCGAGGGGTCTCTTCGATGGTCGGAAAACTTTGATCGGGATCGGGATCGCTTTGGGGTCGAAGCTGGTGGGGGTGGAGTCGGGGGAGGTGCATTCGGTGATGGATGCGGTGAAGGAGCTGTGGCCGGTGGCGGTGGGGATCCTGGCGGATCTGGCGACGCTGTGGGCGCGGGTGCGGGCGGTGGATTTCGATAAGGGGGTTTTCAAAACGAAGGTGTTTTGGTTTCAGATGCTGTCGGCGCTGTCTGTGGCGGCGGGGGCCTTTGGCGTGGATCTGACGGCGCTGGAGGGGATTGTGACGCGGTGCCTGGATAGCGTGCCGGCCGTGGTGGCGCTGTTCGGGAGTGTGGTGGCGATCATCGGGCGGGTGAAGGCGAAGGGGCCGGTGCGGGGGATCGGGGCGAAGGCGGCGCGGGTGCTGCTGCTGGGGCTGCTGCCGCTGGGGCTGATGAGCTGTGCGAGTGGGTCTGGGGGTGGCGGTGGTGAGCCTGCGCCTGTTTGCCCTACGGCGGGACGAGATGTGAGGCAGGCGAGCTGTGTGGCGGTGAAGGGGCCGCGGCCGCCGCTGGGGGTGCTGTTTGCGTGGGCTGATGGGGGCAATGTGTGGCGGCCAGGCGAGGATGAGATGGTGCGGCTGGGGGTGAGCTTTTTGGATGGGTCGGAAAGGCAACGGAAGCTGGCGTGGGATCGGTTTGCGGTGGTGGATGAGTTGGCGCCTGGGCTGGAGCTGGTGCGGGTGGAGATGGGGGGCGATATCCGGGTGGCGTTTGGGTGCAGTGGGCATTGGTCAATGCTGGGGCGACAGGCGCGGTTTGTGGCGGCGAATGAGGCGACGATGAATATCGAGCTGGGGCCGAGGGATTCGGCGGTGGAGTGGGATCGGGTGGCGCTGCATGAGATGCTGCATGCGATCGGGCTGGAGCATGAGCATCAGCATCCGGCGCATGCGATTCCGTGGGATGCGGAGGCGGTGTATGCCTTCTATGAGCAGACGCAGGGATGGGATAGGGCGGAGGTGGATTTTCAGGTGCTGAAGCGGGGGGCTCCTAAGCAGCTGCGGACGTCGGGTTTCGATGAGGGGAGTATCATGCTTTACCCGATCCGGAGGGAGCTGACGCGGGGGAGGATGGAGGTGGGCTGGAATACGCGGATCAGTCCTGGAGATGAGGCTTTGGTGGCGGCGCTGTATCCGGGGCCGGTGTTGTAACAAATTACCCCACAAACGAGACGAGGCCCCTATGATCCTGATCCTCAGTAACGGGACAACGCAGAGCAGGCCACATCCTGCGAGCGCCGTGAAGGGTTTGGTAAGTGAGGGGGGATCGGGGCCTCAATAGACCTGACCAGGCAGGCAACCGCCGCCGTCCCTCCTGGGCTCCTGGGGACGGCGGCAATCATTGGAGTGTGAAACTGTTTCAAGAGCGGGAAGTGCGGGAGGCAATGGATTTTGCCGAGGCGGGTGAGGTGGCGCTGCATGTGCATTCGCTGACCGCGGGGCATCCGCTCTTTGCAAGGTATCCTGAGGCGGGGCATTTGATGGATCGAGATATCGAAAGGCTGAAAGGTTTGGCGACGCAACTCGGGGTGCGTGTGATCAAGGTGGAACGAGTGGGTGTGAGGGGGCAGCACATTGATCTTTGTGGCCGTCCTTTGGAAAGGGCTAAGGCGCTGTGCGAAGGTGCGCCGGTGGCGGAGCAGATGACGCTGCTTTGACACTTGAGGGATGGCATGTCCATCATGCCTCCCTCTCGCCCCCGGATGAGCAGCGCTGAGCTGCAGCAGCATCTTGCACCGCTGAATATTGACCGGGAGAAGTATCCCATTCTGTCGGTTTGGTTTCGGGGGTATTATCGGGATTCGATGGGGAGGCGCGGGGTGAATGATCGCTCCATTTTTGACGATGCGGCGGCGCTGGTTTCACCCAACGCATTTTTGATGTGCAATGGCAACGTGGATCCTACGGCCGCAAAAGGGTCGGTGACGGGTCGGGCAAGTTTGAAGCCTGGGTTTTACCCGATGTGGAAGCTGGATCTGCACCGGGGGAAATACCTGGCGCTTTGCCAGCGGGCGGCGGAGTGTGTGGTTTACCGGGACAATACCGAGGGCTTCAAGGCGGGGTCGGTGCATGCGAAGTATGGGACGTGCCTGGGTGGTGGCTTTTGGCGCGGGTGGTTCGGGATCAATGGGCATGCGGCGACGGCGACTTACACCAGCTCTGAGGGCTGCCTGACGATCCCGCGGCCGCAGTGGGAGGGTTACATCGCGCTGACTGAGGCTGAGGCGCGGAGGCATTGGGGTGCGAAGTGGCGGAGTGGGGTGATCCCGAGTGTTTTGATCGACCTGGCAGCGTGATGAGTGCTCCTGTCTTATCTCAGCCTGACGAGCGTGGCGTGGTGCTTTTCAAATGCCCTGGCTGTGGCTACTGCCACGGGGTGTGGACGAATCCGGCAAAGCCCAATGAGATGACGGGCAGTCACTGGCGGTGGAACGGGGATCGTGTGCGGCCGACGTTTGAGCCGTCGATTTTGGCGACGGGGGAGCATCGATGCCATAGCTACGTGAGGGATGGACAGATTCAGTTTTTGAGCGATTGTTCGCATGAAATGGCGGGCAAGACGGTGGAGTTGCCGGTGTTTTCTTTGGCTTGACTCAGTGGGTAAAAAGTAGGTAATCTGGCGAGGGTTAATTTTGGGCTGATAGAACAAGGGCTTTGTAGGCCTTCGACTCCCCTCGCCTCCACCATATCGAGAAAAGCGCCAAACCTGGAGACGGGGTTGGCGCTTTTTGTTGGGGGGATGGGATTCGGTGGGGAGGACAGAATTGGTGTGGAGATTGGAGATGCGTCTTTGAGGAGATGGGTTTTAGTGGGGGTGTGATGGTTTGTTTGTGGAGCTGGAGACGAAGCCTGGTGGTGATCGGGGTGGTTTGGTTGGCGATAGGTGGCGGGGCTCGGGCGGAGGAGGGGACGGATGTTTGGACTTGGCTGGATGTGACGGTTTGGAAGGAGGGGGAGACGCGGTTTCATGTGTTTTCGCATCAGGCGATGTCGGAGGGGCGGGGGCCGATTGTGCAGTTGGTGAGTCCGCGGTTTAAGTATCGGGCGCGGCCTTGGCTGGAGTTGGGGGCGGGGCTTTCGATGTTGAGGATTGAGCGGGAGGCGGATGGGTCGTTTGATGATCAGGTGAGGCCGGAGTTGGAGGTGAGTCCGATTGTGCGACTAGGTGAGCACTGGACGATGCACCTGCGGAATCGAATGGAGATGCGGTGGGATGAGTGGGAGGGGGAGCCGAGGCCGAGGTTGCGGCATCGGGTGCAGTTGACGCGGAAGTTGGATGATTGCGGGCCTTTGACGGCGGTTTACTTTAGTGATGAGTGGCTGGTGGAGCTGGATCGCGGGGATTGGAAGGAGAATCGGTTGATCCCGGTGGGGTTGACGTTTGCGGTGACGAAGACGGTGGCGGTGGATTTGTTCTACATGGTGCGGTTTTTCCGGGGGGATGAGGCGTGGACGAACGAGCAGGTGGCGGGGGTGTCTTTGAAACTGACGCTGTGATTTCGTTGCGGGGCGGGTTCCGGGGCGTATGAATCAGTAGTTATGTGGACACCGATCAAGACCTACACTGATATCAAGCTGGAGAAGACCGAGGACGGGATTGCGAAGATCACGATCAATCGCCCGGAGGTGCGCAATGCGTTTCGGCCGCAGACGGTGAAGGAGATGCTGGAGGCGTTTGAGATTGTGCATGAGGATCGCGAGGTGGGGGTGGTCATTTTGACGGGGGAGGGGCCGCTGGCGTTTTGTTCGGGCGGTGACCAGAAGGTGCGGGGGGATGCGGGGTACATTGGTGAGGATGGGATTCCGCGGCTGAACATTCTAGATGTGCAGAAGAAGATTCGGGGCTTGCCGAAGCCGGTGGTGGCGATGGTGGCGGGGTATGCGATTGGGGGCGGGCATGTGCTGCATGTGGTGTGTGATTTGACGATCGCGGCGGACAACGCTCGGTTCGGGCAGACGGGGCCGAAGGTGGGGAGTTTTGACGGGGGGCTGGGGTCGAGCTATCTGGCGCGGATTGTGGGGCAGAAGAAGGCGCGGGAGATTTGGTATCTGTGCCGGCAGTATGATGCGAAGCAGGCGCTGGAGATGGGGCTGGTGAATACGGTGGTGCCGCTGGCGGAGCTGGAGACGGAGACGCTGAAGTGGTGCCGGGAGATGCTGGAGCATTCGCCTTTGGCGCTGCGGTGTTTGAAGTCGGCGTTGAATGCGGATTGTGACGGGCAGATGGGGCTGCTGGATTTGGCGGGGAACGCGACGCTGCTGTATTACATGAGCGAGGAGGCGAAGGAGGGGAAACAGGCGTTTGTGGAGAAGCGGAAGCCGGATTTTTCGAAGTTTCCGAGGGTGCCGTAGGCGGCTTTGCCGCCGGAGATGGAAGATGGGGGAGGAACGTTGAACTTCGAACGTTGAACGCTGAACTTTGAGAACGGGGTGCAAAAGTGCTTGGCGTTCTGGCGATGGGGCGTTGAAGCAACTGGCTTATGCCACGAGGTCGGCTGCGTGGCGGACGCAGAGGCGTTCCTGTTGACTGGGGGCCTCGACTTGGGACTCGCTCACACCGACGACGGCGACGGTATCTCCCACGGCGTTGAAGACTTCCAGTTCATAGCCGGGTTCCTGGCCGGGGGCGGGCTCGTATTGCTCGACTACGGTGGCAAGGTCCCCACGGCAAAGACCGAGGGCAGGAATGTCCTGTGTCAAGATGACGTGGCTGAAGAGTTCGTGCTTCATGGGGAAGATGGGGGAGGAACGTTGAACGTCGAACTTCGAACGTTTAGAGGGCGGAAGATAGGAGGCGGAGGGAACCACGAATGGCACGAAGGTCACGAATGGGAAGATGGGATGGGGCGAGGCACCATCTGGGTTATGCTGCCGGGGCAAGGCGGCGGACGCTGAAGACCTCGTTTGGGCGCAGCGTTTCCAAGGCGGATTCGGGGACCGATGTCACGGCGATGGTTTCGCCGATGGCGTTGAAGACTTCGATGGAATAGCCATCCTCGCCGCCGGGGACGGGATGATGATCGACAATTTTTACGACGTCGCCCGTGCAAAGCCCATCCTCGGGTAGGTCACGTGTCAGAACGGCGTCCGTGTAGAGTTCAAAGGTCATGGCAAGGTTTCCTTTCGTGGCACCAGTGTAACGAATTTAGTCAGTCCCGACAAATGCTCTTTTATCCAGATGGTGCGGACAGGCAGGCTGCGGTGATTCGGGCCACGGAGGAAGGCGCTGATCTCGAAGAACACGCCGTGTTGGGTGGTTTGGAGTTGCACGGCGTCCAGTGGCAGCACCTGAGTGCGGAGGTCATGAAGAAGCTGCGCTGCCGAACCGAGATCGTAGCCTGCTAAGAAAAGGAAACGCGACTTGTCACTCTTGGCCTGCGGCTTGAGCAGGTAATGCGTGATCTTGCGGGGATCTATGAAGCTGTCAGCAGGGAGTTTCATGGGCGCCTCGCAGGCTGGAATTTTGGCGGAGGACTCTTTGGACTGTTGATTCGACGCCGGTGTTTTTCAACCGTTCTGCCCAGGGAGAATCGTGTGCTTTGCCGCCGGAGATGGGAGATAGAAGATGGAAGATGGGGAGAGGGGGGAACGTTGAACGGGCGGAGGGAGATGTGAAGGGTGCTGAGAGGGGGGGATGTGGGGCATCATTGGGGTGGATGATGGGCATCATTGCCGGTGATGTGGGGCATCATTGGGGTGGATGATGGGCATCATTGCGCGTGATGTGGGGCATCGTTGGGGTGGATGATGGGCATCCTTGCGCGTGATGTGGGGCATCGTTGGGGTGAATGATGGGCATCATTGCCCGAGGTGTGGGGCATCATTGGGGTGGATGATGGGCAACCTTGCCCGCGATGTGGGGCATCATTGGGGTGGATGATGGGCATCATTGCCTGTGGTGTGGGGCATCATTGGGGTGAATGATGGGCATCATTGCCCGTGATGTGGGGCAACATTGGGGTGGATGATGGGCATCATTGCCCGTGGTGAGGGGCAGC
>JAIYDW010000060.1 GCA_027487315.1 Verrucomicrobiaceae bacterium
TGAGGGGGTTGCGGGATGAATGAGAATTGGGGAAGGATTGGAGCGGGTGTGTTGCTGGGGTGTCTGGTTTGGGTGTTGCTGCCGGGGATGGTGGTGGCGCTGGATGATGATTTTTGGTATTTGCGGAGTGCGATTCTGACGTTTCAAAAGGGGCGTCCCTGGACGGACTCATGGCTGACGCCATGGGGTGCTTCCAGCAGCGTGGTGACAGCGGTTTTGTTTGGGGCGACCGGGAGTTTTACGATGGCGGTGCATTTGCCATTGGCGCTGAGCGCCGGGGCGGGGGGAGCGGGGATGTTCGGATTTTTGAGGGCGTGCGGCGTGGCGAAGGGGCAGGCCTTGAGGATGGTGATTTTGGTCCTGGGGACGCCGACGGTGTTGTTCATGTTTTTGATGTACACGAGTGTGGCGGTTTACATGGGGTGTCTGTGGGTGAGTGTGTGGTGCGCGAAGCAGGGGCGATGGTGGGGCTTTTTGGTGGTGTGGGCCATTGCGCTCTCGGGGAGGCAAAGCGCGATTGTCTGGCTGGCGTTGCCGGGCCTGGAGTTGCTGGGGTTGATGGTGCGGAGGGGAGTTGATGGGGGGCGGATGGATGGTGGGGAGATGAGGCGGTTGGTGACTGTTCTGCTTTTGGCTGGGGCGTGGCTTGGGCTGCTGCTTTGGGGGATGAATCCGACACGGGGTCAGGGGCAGGTGCTGGGTGACGTGACGTTGGAGTCGATTGGGGAGATGGTGCCGACGGTGGTGATGGGGCTGTTGGCGGGAAGTGTCGGGCTTGGATTGGCTTCGGTGGTCAGGGTGTTGAAGGGGTGGGAGGCGAGGGCTTGGTCGACTGGGCGACTGCTTGTTGCGATCGGGATGGCGGGGCTTGCCGGGGGGACGATGGTATGGTTTGTGGGGGCAACACTGGACACGCATGATTGTTTTCGCGATCCATTGACTTGCTGGGTGCTGGGGGCGGCGGCGGCGGGGATCGTGGGGTGTCTGGCATGGAGTCCACCGCGAGTGCATTGGGGATGCCTGGCGGCTGCGGCGGGATCGCTGGTTTTGGTGGTTTTGTACCGAGGGAGGTTTGACTACTACTTTGTGGATGCGTTGTTTTTTGGGATCGCGTCCGGGTTCTGGCATCACCGAGAGAGAGGGGCGGCTGAGTTTGTTAGGAGTGAAGGTGCTTGGCGGAAGTGGAGGGTGGTGAGGGAGTGGTCGGGGAGGGTTGTGGTGGGCCTGCTGGTGATTTGGACGGTGAGGTCCTGGGTGCGGATGGCGGTGGACCAAAATCGCACGGCGGCGCTTATCCAAATGTATGAGGAGGCGTTTGATGCCGGGTTGCTGGAGGTCGAAGAGGTTGGAACGGCGCCTTTTGGGTATTTGGGGTGGGTATTGATCGACTGTTACGATGCGAAGTTGGAAGGGAAGGGAGGCGATATCGCCGGGTTCTTGAGTTTGTGCCGCGGATGGGACGGCGCGAAAGGGACGGGGGTGTTGATGAGCTATCCGAAGCCACTCAATCGCTGGCGAGAGCTTCTTCCGACGCGCAATAGCACTGCGTTAAAGAAGGCGGAGGGGAGGGTGGTTTTGGAGAAGGACTACCCTATTTTGGGAAGTCTTGCGGCCCGGTTTGAGCTGAAGCAGGTGAAGGCTGCGGGAGAGGTTCGTGATGAGAGTCGGCGGAGCTGTGGACGAGTGAGATTTCCGCTTAACGATGAGGAGTGGAGGCAGTTTATTTTTGCCAAAGAGCCGATCTTTTAGGGGGCGGAGGTGACGGGGTAAGAGCGTGCCTGAGGAAGGTCAGAGTTTGTGAGCCAACCTGGATTGCGTTACGAGGTCTTGAGGTTCGTGGGGACGAACAAAATGGTGGCTGGAGAAGCCTGCTCCGTTCTTCTCACGGTGCGGATGGTTTCCAGGAGGGAGAGAATGGTTGGGCGGTCTTGGGGGGGAACCTGAGCTTCTTCGATCAAGTCGTGGAGAGCGAGTTCGAGGGAGCGGAAGTCGTGGCCTTGGTCGATGGCGATGAGGAAGCGACCGAGGGCGACTTCGATGAGTTTCAGAAACGGAATGGCTTTGAGTGTGGCATTGGATCCGACAATGAGAAGACCTGACTGCCGATCGACACTGACGATTTCGACGGGCTGGCTTTGATTGGGCTCAGGGAAGGCGGTGTGGGTGAGTTTGACGATGGCCTGGGCGCGGTCGGGGTCGATGCATTCGAGTTGTTTGAGGGTGCTTTCAGGCAGCGTCAGGGTCACGGGGCGGCTCGGTTCGCTGAATTTGGGCGGGCGCCCGCCCAGATTTCGATGAGGCATTGTGTCTGAGGTCAAAAGATTTGGATAAATTTGGATCGTGCGAGAGGGATCCCCTATGCGATGGTGGAAAATTAGCCTGTGGAGGGTATTTGTCTATTCTAAAACAGTTATGTGAAAGCGCGATTCCTTCGAAGTAGGTTCCAAAAATGCTAATGTTGGAGGACAATGGCGATCCTGTTTCATGTCTGAAAATCAAACATCACGGCGAGGTTTTTTGCGTGCTTCGGTGCTGACGAGCGCTCTTTTCGGAGCCGAGGGGGCGTTGACGGGCGGGGAGGGGAGGAAGGTGGCGGCGAACGGCGGGGAGGCGCGGAATGTGATTTTGATGGTGAGTGACGGGATGAACCATGGGGCGTTGTCTTTGGCGCGGCAGTATCAGGGGCTGGTGGTGCAGGAGGAATCGAACTGGATGAGGATGTATCGAGAGCGGCCGGTGGTGCGGTGTTTGGCGGAGACGTTTTCGGCGAACAGTTGTGTGACGGATTCGGCGGCGGCGGCGAGTGCGTGGGGTGGGGGTCGGCGGTTGAACAATGGGGTGCTGAACATGCTGCCTGAGGGTGGGGAGGTGGTGCCGTTGCATGCGAAGTTGCAGAAAGCGGGTAAGAAGACGGGGCTGGTGACGACGGCGACGATCACGCATGCGACGCCGGCGGGGTTTGCGGCGAATGTGGACAGTCGGGCGGATGAGGGGGTGATCGCGCGGCAGTATTTGGATCGGCGAGTGGATGTGCTGCTGGGCGGGGGGCAGAAGTTTTTTGGTGAGGATTTGCGGGCGGCGTATGAGGGGGCGGGGTATGAGGTGGTGACGAGTCGGCGGGCGTTGAGGCGGTCGAAGCCTGAGGCGATGAAGCCGATCTTGGGGGTGTTTGCGGAGAGTCATTTGCCATTCAGCATTGATCGGAATCATGTGGAGGTGATTGCGGAGCAGGTGCCGACGCTGAAGGAGATGGCGGAGGCGGCGCTGGGGCGGTTGAAGGAGGCGCCGGGGGGATTTTTTCTACTGGTGGAGGGGGCGCGAATTGATCATGCGGGGCATGCGAATGATGCGGCGGCGTCGATTCACGATCAGTTGGCGTTTGATGAGGCGATCGGGGCGGTGCTGGCGTTTGTGGATGCGCATCCGGACACGCTGCTGATTGTGACGACGGATCATGGGTGCGGTGGGATTCAGATGAACGGGGTGAGTGCGGATGCGAACCAGGGGTTTGGTCCGGGGTTATACAATGCGAGTCATGCGAGTTTTGACCGGATCCGGGGCTTTGAGCGGTCGATGGAGTGGATGAAGCAGAATGGGATAGATGCGTTGAGCGGGGAGAAGTTGGGGGTGGCGTTGAGGCGGTTTACGGGGTTGGAATTGACGGTGGAGGAGGTCAAGATGGCGCAGGGGATCAGGGCGGGGTGGCAGGAGATTGTGAAGGGGCGAACGGGGATCGGGTGGACGAGCGGGCATCACACGGGAGAGTTGGTGGAGTTTTGCGCGTATGGGCCGGGCAGTGGATTGTTTCCGGCGTTTGTGCGGAATTTTGAAGTGCACGAATTGATTTTGAAGGCGTTTGGGATGGGGGTGTGAGGGGGAATTGAGAGAGTCTGTGTTTTGGGTGCGTTGTGAGGGGATGAGATGGAGATGTGGTGTTTTTGTGATGCTGGCTTGGCCTGGGATGGTGGTGGAGGGGAGGGGGCAGTCGGTGGCGGGGACGGAGCAGGTGGAGAAGGTGATCGAGACGTTTGCGGGTCGGGGGACGCTGGCGGATGACACGCCGCCGACGGCACCGGAGGACGCAGTGAAGCGATTTGAGGTGAGGCCGGATTTGGCGGTGGATTTGATGGCGGCGGAGCCGGCGGTGGAGCAGCCGCTGTATGCGAGCTGGGATTCGAAGGGGCGGATGTGGGTGACGCAGTATCGGCAATATCAGTTTCCGGCGGGGCTCAAGATTGTGAGTTATGATTCGCACTTGCGGGCGAAGTTTGACAAGGTGCCGCTGCCGCCGCCGAGAGGGGAGAAGGGGGCGGACAAGATCACGGTGTTTGAGGACACGGACGGGGATGGTTTTTTTGACACGCATCGCGATGTGATCACGGGGTTGAACATTGCGAGTGCGGCGCTGTGCGGGATGGGGCGGATTTGGGTGCTGAATCCGCCGTATTTGCTGAGCTACGCGGATGCGGATGGAGATGGCGTGCCGGAGGGGGATCCGGAGGTGGAGTTAAGCGGGTTCGGGCTGGAGGACACGCACAGTGTGGCGACGAGTTTGCAGTGGGGGATGGATGGCTGGCTGTATGGGGCGAACGGGAGTACGACGACGGGGAATGTGAGCAGTGCGAACAGCAAAAATGTGAAGTGGGAGGGGCAGTGCATCTGGCGATATCACCCAAAGCAGAAGCGGTTTGAGATTTATGCGGAGGGCGGTGGGAACACGTTCAGTCTGGACATTGACAGCAAGGGGCGGGTGTTTTCGGGGACGAACAATGGGAACACGCGGGGGATGCATTACGAGCAGGGGAGTTACGGGATCAAGGGATGGGGGAAGCATGGGCCGCTGACGAATCCGTATGCGTTCGGGTGGTTTGAGCACATGAAGCATGAGGGAGATGCGAAGCGGTTTCCGCAGGCGTTTACGATTTATGAAGGTGGGTTGTTGGGGAGCGGGTATGAGGGGAAGATTTTGGCTCCGAACTCGCTGGCGAACGTGGTGTATGTGAGTGAGCGGTCGGCGGATGGGTCGACGTTTCGGACGAAGGATGAGGCGCTTTTGATGTCGTCGCCGGACCGGTGGTTTCGGCCGGTGTGGTCGGGGGTGGGGCCGGATGGGGGTTTTTACATGGCGGACTGGTATGACACGCGGTTGAGCCATGTGAGGCCGGTGGATGACTGGCACAAGACGAGCGGGCGGATTTACCGGGTGCGGCCGGCGAGTGGGGCGCCGAAGCTGGGGGCGTTTGATTTGAGCCGGGCGAGCGGGGAGGTGTTGCTGGGGTATTTGAGCCATGCGAACGAGTGGTTTCGGAAGCAGGCGGTGTTGGAGATGGGGTGGCGGGGGATGCAGGAGCTGGTGCCGAAGCTGAAGGCGATGCCGATGTCGCTGGAGGTGCTGTGGGCTTTGGATGGGTTGGGGGCGTTGGAGGAACTGCCCTTGGCGAATGCGGATCCGTTTGTGCGACGGTGGGCAGTGAAGATGGTTGGGGAGCAGCAGCGGGTGGCGCCGAAGCTGGCCTCGATGGCGAAGGAGGAGACGGATGTGGAGGTGCGGGCGCAGCTTTTGGCAACGGCGAAGAAGTTAAAGGGGGAGGGGGCGCTGCCGCTGCTATGGAGTGCGGAGGCGGAAGATGCGAGCGGGCATTTGGCGCTGCTGGCTTGGTGGGCGTTGGAGTCGAAGGTGGAGACGGAGCGGGAGATGGTGTTTGCGTTTTTGAAGGGGGATGAGGGGTTTTTGAGGACGAAGGTTTTTCGGGAGGCGTTAGCGGAGCGGTTGGCGAGGCGGTATGCGCTGGCGGGTGGGGAGGCGAATTTTCGGTCGTGCGCGGATTTGATTGCGCTGGCGCCGGATGAGGAAGTGAGGGGGAAGATGGTGGCGGGGTTGGCGGCGGCGTTTGAGGGGGCGGAGTTGCCGAAGCTGCCGGAGGAGCTCTCGAAAGCGCTGGAGGGGTATTTGGCGAAGCAGGCGGGCGGGGATTTGACGCTGGCGCTTAGGGGCGGGAGTGCGGAGGCTTTGAAGAAGGCGTTGAAGGTGCTGGGGGATGGGAAAGCGTCGAGTGAGGCGCGGATTGCGGTGGCGAAGACGCTGGGGGAGTTGGGGAAGGTGGAGGCGGTGGGGCCGATGGTGGCGATTTTGGGGAGTGGGGGTGCGTCGGCGGGATTGAAGCGGGGGATTTTGCAGGCGGCGGCGCGGTTTGAGGACAAGCGGATTCCGCAGGTGGTGTTGGAGGGGTATGAGAAGCTGTTTGCGGGGGATCGGGCGCTGCGGGAGGATGTGCTGCGGGTTTTGGCAGGGCGACAGGAGTGGGCGGTGCTTCTGGCGCGGGCGGTGATGGAGGTGAAGGTGCCGGTGAAGCATTTCACGATCGACATCGTGAGGCAATTGGCGCTGCATGAGGATGCGGCGATTCAGGGGGTGATCGAGAAGCACTTGCGGGGGCTTTTGGCGTCTGGGCCGAGCGAGGTGAAGGAGGCGGAGGTGGCGCGGATTCGGGCGGTGCTGGCGGGTGGGTTAGGGGATGCGGAGAAGGGGAAGTTGCAGTTCACGGCGCGGTGCGGGCTTTGCCACAAGTTGTTTGGTGAGGGTGGGAGTATTGGGCCGGAGTTGACGGGGTATGACCGGGGGAATGCTGGTTTTTGGTTGGAAAATCTGTTTTATCCGAGCCAGGAGATTCGGGAGGGTTTTGGGGCTTACATTGTGCGGATGAAGGGGGGCCAGGTCTTGACGGGGCTGATGGATGCGCAGGAGGCGGGAGGGGTGGTGATCAAGGATATGGCGAGCAATCGGACGGCGGTGAAGGCGGGGGAGATTGAGAAGATGGAGGCGAGTCCGGTCTCGCTGATGCCGGAGGGGTTGACGGCGGGGATGAGCGAGGGGGAGTTGAGGGATTTTTTTGCGTATTTGATGCGGGGGCTATGAGCCTAGAATCGGGAATGGCTGAGGGCGGGTGAAGAAAGTTTGGGAAAGTGTGTAACGGCAGGGTGGTTTTGGGGTTAGATCCATTGAGACAAGTGACTTTGGAGGGCCGTGTGGTTTCCCGGGTTTCGGGTTTTATTCGAAATTTGAGTGGGTGTCGCCGGCACCCAGACGATTGAATCTTGACAAAAAATCTACAACAACAGTCTCGACATTTTGAACACAAAACGTTTAACTTTGATCGAATTCGGGGAATTTCCCCAACCTACCCTACCACCGCTATGAAAATTTGGACTCTCTTTAGCATCGCTACGCTTGGCATTGCAGGAACGGGATTTGGTCAATATGCGACGGATCCGGTGGGGGTTGTGAGTTTGAGCATTGCGCCGAGTCCGAATGGGACGACGCGGGTGTTGACGGCGCTGTCCGCGCCTCTTTTGTCGGAGGCGAGTCTTGCGACGGGAACGACGACTGGAAAGATTGGCTCTTTGACATCGAACACCATCACCTGTGATGAGGCAGGCTGGACTGGTGGCAATTTGTCGTTGGCGGCAACGCCACGAATTTTGCGGATGACCTCTGGAGTGGCGGAGGGGCGCACTTTCTTGTTGTCAACCACGGTGGCAAATACTGCGACGACTGTAACGCTGGCGACGACGGAGACGACGAACCTGACGACGCTTGGAATAGTGAGCGGAGCAAATGGGGACACCTTTAGGATTTTGGAATGTGATACGCTTTCGTCGTTTTTTGGTGATCCTGCGGGGATTGTAAGGAACGCAAATCCGGATTTGGCAGACAACGTGTTGATTTTGATTGGTGGTGCATGGGTGACATATTTCCACAATACGGTGAGATGGACCAGGCGTGGATTTGGGTCTCCAGACGCGACCAACCAGCCAGTCAAGCCGGAGGCCGCCATTCTATTCAACCGGATCGGAACTACAGCTCTGGCGCTTTCCGTGACGGGGAATGTGCCGATGAACAAGAGGGCGGATGTGGTGCAGAGGTCTGGGTTGACGTTCGTTGGCAGCAATTGGCCGGTGGATGTCACGCTGGCGAATTCCGGGATCAGGAATCTTCCTGGCTGGACGGTGAATGCGAACGTGAATGCTGCGGACCAAGTTCTTTTGTTGATTGGTGGAACGTGGACAACGTTCTGGCATGATGGAACGAATTGGAGAAGGCGGGGCTTTGGAAGTCCCATCAGCGATGGGCAGTTGGTCACTGCAGGCGCGGGAGCGCTTATCAGCAAGACGGTTGCGGCGACTTCGGATGGCCTGCTGACCGTCAACCGCCCTTATTGATTGATTTGAAAGCGAACGTGGTTAATCCTACACCTTATATTTTATGAAGCAGAACTTGAGTTTAATTTTTGGTTTGATCTGTGTCATCTCGGGACTTTCGAGTGTCGAAGCGGCTACTACGATAACGACTTTTGGGTCGAGTTCGCCGAAAGCGTTCTCCGTCGACACCATTTCGAGCTCTTTTGGCACGAGAACCCAAGCAGCAAGCTCGATTTTGCTTGGGGGCTCGGAAGGCAACCAACTGACCGGCGGTTTTGATGAAGTGAGTATCCTTGGCGAATCAGGCGTATTGCGTGTTCTTGGTTCAACAACCGCTGCTCCTTCAAGCCAGTTTACGATCACGCTGTATGATGAGGCGTTCAATACGGCGCTGTATACGGGCGGAGCTTGGACCCAGCTGAATACAGGTGGCGCGACCCTGACCTTCGCTTCGCAGAGTGGGGGATTCAATTTCGCAAAAGTGATCGGGATGGACCTGAATACTGCGAGTGCAGGGTCACCAAACCCCATTGGAGCGACGCTGACACGCTTGGAGACGATCCCCGAGCCTTCGAGGATGGTGCTCTTGGGGTTGGGAGTCGTTGGGTTGGGAATGCGGCGGCGTCGGGCGTGAGTGAGTGGGTTGTTTTTGGGGCGGTCACGAAAGTGACCGCCCTTTTTTATGGTTCAGGGGGTCAGGGGTTTTTGGGAGTGAGGGAGAAGGGGCGGGAGGATTCGCCGGGGAATAGGATTTGGGGGCGGCGTTCGGTTTGTTGGTTGAGGCTGTTGAGGAGGACGGCGGCGGCTTTGGCTTTGGGTTCGAGGCGGACAGTGGAGGTGGTGGCGGTGGCGGGGCGCTGGGTTTTGCAGGTGGCGAGGAAGTGGACTTCGGCGGTGGTGTCGGTGAAGGGGCCGTTGGTGGCGCCGTCGATGGGTTCGAACTGCCAGGGGAGGGCAGCGGCTTGTTGGTCGTCGAAGAAGAAGGTGAGGGCGGATTGGACGTAGGTGAGGGCGTCGGCGAGGGTTTGGGTTTTGGCTTCGGGGGATTGGTCGCGGAACCAGGGGGCGGCGATGGGGGGGAGGGTGGTGGGGTCTTCGGCGAGGAAGAGTCGGGGGTCGAGGTTGATGCTGAGGGTGAGCTGGCCTTCGGGGGTGAAGTTGGCTTCGATGGTGAGGGAGGGGACTTGATGGGCGTGGGTGAGAGGGGGGAGGAGGAGGGTGGCGAGGAGGAGGAGGGTGTGGCGGCGGTGCATGGGAGAGTGGGTAGTGATCAGTGATCAGTATTTAATGAGATGGGAGATGGGAGATAGGACGAGGACGAGGATTTGTGCGGTTCTGGACGAAGTTAGGTGGGGATTTTTGGTGGGGGGTGTTGGGGTGGGGTGGTAAACGATTGATTTGGAGGGGGTTGCGGTGGGAGGGGGTGTGATAAGGGGCGGGCTGGGTGTTTGTCGATGACTGTGATGGGGTTCCAAATTCGTCAAACTTTTGCAGGTGAATTGCGGGCCTTCCTTGACTTCTGTCGCCACAGTTGCTTCAACCTATGATTCCCGAACGATTTCTCCATGGCGGCTATGCTTAAACTCGAAGAAACAGGTGAAGTTTTTACTCTCCTGGACTTCAACCTGATTGGGCGGAGCCAGGATGCGACGATTCGGTTGCTGGACACGGGGGTGTCGCGGCAGCATGCAACGATTCGGCGGGATGGGAAGCAGTTTTGGCTGACGGATTTGGGGAGTGCGAACGGGACGTTTGTGAATGAGGTGGCGATTTCAGCGGCGCGGGCGTTGCGGCACAAGGATTTGGTGCAGTTTGGCACGACGGTGTTTCTGTTTGATCATGAGGAGTCGGATGCGACGCGGGAGTTGACGCTGGGGACGAGCACGCAGGTGATTCAGACGGTGGCGATGCCGGTGAAGACGGTGAAGGCGACGCTTTTGGTGGGGGATTTGAGGGATTTCACGGCGATTTCGGCGCAACTGACGGCGGAGGAGGTGGCGGCGATGCTGCGGGAGTGGTATGCGGATTGTGAGGCGATTTTGAAGCCCCGGGGGGCCGTGATCGACAAGTTCATAGGGGACGGGGTGTTTGCGTATTGGCCGAGTTCGGATGCGGAGGTGCGGGCGAAGGCGGTGGAGGCCGCGAAGCTGATGAGCGGGCCGCCGGTGACGCCATCGCCGACGCGGCGCTGGCTGCAGCAGAATTTGGGGATCACGGTGACGTGCAATGTGGGGTTGAATGTAGGGTCTGTGGCGCTGGGGGCGATGGGGCGCGGGGTGAGCACGGCGGTGGGTGAGGCGGTGAATGTGACTTTCCGGATTGAGACGCTGACGCGGAAGCTGTCCAAGCAGGTGCTGGCGAGTGCGGGTTTTGTGCAGGGCTGCAAGGGTTTGGAGGGGAGTTTTCAGCCGATGGGGGTGCATCAACTGAAGGGGCAGCCTGATCCGGTGGAGGTGTATTCGGTGGTGCTGCCGGAGGGGTGAGCCTTTTTTTGAAGTTTGATTGAATGCCGGAAGGGGTTTCGTCGTCGTAATCGATGTCGGGAGCGAATTGAGCCCTGATTTTGTTTCATCCTTGAACTGAACTGACTATGAGAACTCGATACCGTGTGATGTTGGCTTTGGCGGGAGGTCTGGTTTTGTCTTCTTCGCTGGTTTCCTGTGTGAATCCGTATGGTTACTACGGGCCGAACCAGAGTGTGGGAGGGGTGCTGGGGGCGGGCGCCGGGGCGTTGGCGGGGGCGGTGATCGGGAACCAGAGTGGGCGGCCACTGGAGGGGGCGGCGATTGGGGGGGCGATTGGAGCGGTGGCGGGGTCGGCGATTGGGAACGCGCAGGACCGGGTGGTGTATGGGAATCCGGCGCCTTACTATGGACATGCGCCGGTGGTGTATCAGCCGGCGCCGGTGATCGTGCAACGGCGGTATGTGACGACGGGATTTGGATGGGGTGGTGGAGGATGGAACAATGGGTGGGGTGGTGGTTGGGGCGGGGGATGGGGTGGCGGGTATTGCGCGCCGCCGCCGTGCTGGTAATCGAGGAAGTGATGGCTGGGAGTCATCCCTCGTTGGGGGGCGGGTAAGATGCGGGGTGGGGATGGCGTTTTATGGCGCATGAGATCTCGCCGGCATTTTTTGAAGTCAGTTGTTCGCACAGGGAGTGCGGTGGTGGCGGGTTTTCCGACGATCGTGCCGAGGCATGTGCTGGGTGGGCCGGGCTTTGTGCCGCCGAGTGAGAAGATCAACCTGGCGGTGATCGGGGCGGGTGGGAAGGGGAAGCAGAATACGAAGGAGCTGCTGAATCATGAGGATGCGCAGGTGGTGGCGATTGCGGATCCGGCGGAGTTTTGGGATGTGTCGATGTTTTATTACAAGACGGATGCGGGAAGGGGGCCGGTGAAGAAGATGGTGGAGGGGCATTACGCGGCGAAGACGCCGAATTTTAAGGTGACGGAGTATGAGGATTTTCGGGAGATGCTGGAGAGGGAGAAGTCGATCGATGCGATCGTGTGTTCGACGCCGGATCACACGCATGCTTATGTGTCGGTGCTGGCGATGCGGGCGGGGAAGCATGTGTATTGTGAGAAGCCGTTGACGCACAATGTGTGGGAGGCGCGGCTGGTGTCGAAGGTTGCGAAGGAGACGGGGTTGGCGACGCAGATGGGGAATAGCGGGCACAGTACGGAGGGGATCCGGCAGACGGTGGAGTATTTGAGGGCGGGGGCGATTGGGACGGTGCGGGAGGCGCATTCGTGGGTGCCTGCGACACGGTGGAATCCGGGATTGAAGGGGTTGCCGGAGGGGGAGATGGCGATGCCGAAGGGGTTGAACTGGGATTTGTGGTTGGGGCCGCGGGAGCCGAGGGCGTTTCATCAGGCGTATGCGCCGGTGGCATGGCGGGATTTTTGGAGTTTTGGCTGCGGGGCGCTGGGGGATTTTGGTTGTCACGACATGGATGCGGCGACGTGGGCGTTTGATTTGCCGGCGCCGGAGAGTGTGGAGATTCATCCGGCGGGGTATGCGGATGGGGACATCGCGCCGTATGGGGAGATCGGGTATTACCACTTTGGGGCGCGTGGGGATCAGCCGCCGTTGAAGCTGACGTGGTATTCCGGGGGCTTGCAGCCGGAGCATCATGAGGCGCTGCCGGAGAACTTCAAATTGCCGAAGCGGGGGGTGATGTTTGTGGGTGAGAAGGGGGTGATTCAGTGTGACGGGGCGGGCGGGCCGCCACGGGTGTTTCCGGAGGCGGTGCGGACGGCGTTTGAGGCGCCAGAGCCGAGTTTGGCGCGGTCGAAGGGGCATGTGCGAGACTGGCTGGATGCGATCAAGGGCGGGCCAGCGGCGAGCTCGAATTTTGACTATGCGGCGCGGTTGACGGAGATCACGCTGGTGGGGGTGCTGTCGCTGAGGCTGGGCGGGAAGAAGATTTATTGGGATGCGGCGAATTTGAAGGCGACGGGGCTGGCGGCGGCGGATGCGTTTATTGAGGAGCCGATTCGGAAGGGGTGGGAGTTTGCGTGAGGGCAGTCATTTGTCGATGGTGGCGGATTCCACGAGGGAGACGCCGTCGAGGATGACGAAGCCGTCGGTGTTTTGGTTGGAGAGGGTGAGGGTGAGGGTTTGGCCGGCTTTGAGGTCGAGTTGGGCGAGGGTGCGGAAGGGGTCGCCGGGGGAGAGGGGGAGGGTTTGGTCGAGGAGGAGGGTGGCTTTTTTGCCGTTGGTTTCGAGGGTGACGGGGATGTTGGTGGCGCGGGTTTCGTGGGGGGAGTAGGCGAAGCGGAGGTCGTAGGTGGCGGTGGTTTCGATGGGGAAGGTGAAGGTGGCGGTGCATTGGCCGTCGGCGAGTTGGTCATCGTGGAGGTAGCCTTTGCCGAGGTGGGGCTTGAAGTTTGCGGAGGCGACCCAGGGGCCGGAGAGTTGGGCGTCGGTGTCATCGCGGACGAGGCCGGGGAGGGTGGTGGGGTCGATGCTGGTGGGGTGGTCGGGCTTCGGGGGCAATGGGGGGAGTGTTGGGAGGTCGAGGACTTGGCGTTGGGCGAGGAGGCGTGCGCGGAGGGTGGGGTAGGGGAGGGATTGGACGGGGGCGCGGGTGTCGTCTTTGGAGGCGAGTGCGGCGGCGATGCCGGCGCTTTGGCCGAGGATCATCCAGGTGGGTTCGACGCGGATGGAGGAGATGGCGACGTGGGTGCAGGAGAGTGCGACAGGGACGATGAGGTTTTCACATTCTTCGGCGAGGGGTAGGATGCTGCGTAAGGGGACGTGGTAGGGGTAGCCGTGTTTGCGGCCGGGCATGCGGACAGGGAAGATGGTGCCTTCGTTGACGACGGTTTTGCCGTCGGGGGAGGCGATGCGCTGGCAGTCGTGGGAGTCGATGGGGAAGGAGGAGACGGCGATGGGATCGTCTTTGGAGGGATTGGTGAGGATGTCTTTTTGAGTGAGGATGTGGAGGCCTTTCATGCGGCGGCCTTCGCGGACGTAGAGTTGGGGGGACCAGTGGGCGTTGTCGGGGAATTCGTCTTTGGCGAGGCCGAGTTCGGCGAGTTGGGTGCGGTGTTTTTCGGGGACGGCGGGGTCGGTGGTGAGGAAGTGATAGAGTTCGAGGGTGTATTGGCGATGGGCTTCCCAGATTTGGGCGCGGGTGGCGGGGTTGGCTTCGCTCCAGCCGTTGCAGGCGCCGACGAGGCCCATGGAGAATTGTTTGCCGATGCCGTTGTTGGCGTCGAATTTTTTGCCAGGGAGTGGGTAGAGGTCCCAGAGGAGCGGGGGATTTTTCTGTTGGAGGAACCAGCGGCGGGCGACTTCGAAGCGGGAGGGGTTGTAGTGGTCGGGGGTGGGGAAGGGGAGGCGGTTGGCGGGGTCGTTGGTGAGGCAGAGGCGGAAGCTGTAGACCATGACGTTGGAGTCTCCGGAGGCGTCGGGTCCGGCGTCGGTGGTGGTGATGAGGGGGAGGGCAGTGCCGTCAGCGGAGAGACCTGAGATGGGCATTTGAGGTTTGGGGTATTGTTTGCCGGCGTAGGATTCGTCGAAGTCGGAGCGGCTTTCGCGGCCGATGGTCCAGCTGACGCCAGCCATGGCCATGAGGTCGCCTTCGTAGGTGGCGTCGATGAAGACTTTGGCGCGGTAGGAGCCGTCGGTGGTGTGGAGGATGGTGAGGCGGGCGTCTTCGAGAGTGACAGAGGTGAGAGGGCGGGCGGTGAGGGTGAGGACGCGGGCTTCCTCGAGCATTTGGCGGGTGACGCGCATGGCGACGTGGGGTTCGTAGGTCCAGTGGGCGTTGTCTTTGACACTGACCTGGTAGGGGAGGGTGATGCCGCGGGCGGTGTAGTCGGCCTCGATGCGGGAGTGCCACTCGTGGAAGAGGCCCATGACGGTGGAGCGGACGGTTTGATTGGAGTCGCTGAAGCTGAGGCCTCCGGTGTTGACGCCGCCGATGTGGTTGGAGGGTTCGAGGAGGGTGACGGAGGCGCCTTCACGGGAGGCGGCGATGGCGGCGCAGAAGCCGGCGGGCGTGGCGCCGTAGACAATGACGTCGGAGACGAGTTCGGCGGCTTGAGAGGTGCCGCAGAGGAGCAGAGCTAGGAGGAGGCGCATGAAAGGGAGAGGATGGCGGGTGAGTGGGGTGTTGGTCAATACCAACCGGAAAACGGAGATGGCTGAGGGAGACTGCTGGGGCCGCTGATGCGAAGTGTTTATCTGGTTGGGATTGTCCGTCAACTTTGTGCAGAAGGCGAGGTTGCGGTTGCGAAAGTGGGGTGGGAGCGGTAACTCGGAGGCATGAAGTTTTTGAGTGGATGCCTGCTGGCTGCGTTGGTTTCGTTTACGTGGGGGTATGTGTCGTGGGAGGTGCTGGGGTGGCACAAGAACAACACGTTCGGGTTCAAGAATGAGGCGGATGTGGCTGAGGTTTTGTTGAAGAACATGGAAGCGGGATCGGGGATGTATGTGCTGCCGCATCAGGGAGAGCTGCCGTCTGTTTTGCCGCCGGAGGAGAAGGCGGCGAAGATTCTGGCGGCGGCGAAGGCGCGGGATGATGGGCCTTACATGAAGGCGGTGATTCGGCCGGGGAAGAAGCCGTTCAACATGGGAACGGCGATGGTGCTGAGTTTTGGGCGGAGTGTGCTGGCCTGTGTGCTTTTGGGGGCACTGTTGGCGGGGTCGTCTTTCTCGTATGCGGGGAAGGTGGTTTTTTGCGCGGCAGCGGGAGCGTTTGCCGGGATGTCAGCGGAGGTGCCGGACTGGATCTGGTTTGAGACGCGGGGGTCGGATTTGTTTGTGGCGCTGGCGGACCAGTTGTTTGAGTGGACGCTGGCGGGGACGGTTTTGGCGGGGTTTGTGGGAAAGCCTGAGGTGGCGGCTAACGAATGAGTTGGGCGAGGGAATCGGGATCGGTGACGGGGGCCTGGCAGGCGTAGTTTTGGCAGACGTAGGCGGCGGGTTTTCCGGCGACGGGGTTCATGCCGGCGATGGATTCGTTTTGACTGGCGAGCCAGGTTTGGGCGGTGGCGCCGTCGGCGTGGAGGAGGACGGTGTGGGGGAGGAAGCGGGAGCGGGCCTCTTTGAGGAGGGCTTGGAATTCGTGGGTGGCGGGATCACCAGCGAGGACGATCTGGCGATTGCCGAGGGCTTCGAAGTCGAGGGCGAGGGTGAGGACGGGGACGGAGGAGGGGGAGTTTTTGAGGGGCTCGCTGAAGAGGCGGAGGAGCTGGCTGGCCTGGGTGGTCCAGGTTTGGCGGTCGAGCATTTTGCCGAGGCGGAGGAGGTTGAGGGCGGCGAGGGAGTTGGGGGAGGGTTCGGCGCCGTCGTAGTCTTCTTTGATGCGGAGGATGCTGTCGGACTGGTCGGTGTGTACGGAGAAGTAGCCGCCGTCTTTGGGATCGAGGAAGAGGCGATCCATTTCCTCCTGGAGGGTGACGGCCCATTGGAGGTGGGTGATGTCGAAGGTGGCCTGGTAGAGTTCGATGAGGCCGTGGATGAGGCAGGCGTAGTCGATGGCGAAGGCTTTGGGACCGGATTTTTCGGCGCGCCAAGAGCGGTGGAGACCGGTGCCTGCCGATGGGTCTGCGCAGAGGTTTTTGCGGAGGAAGGTGGTGGCGCGGGTGGCGAGGGTGAGGATGGAGGCGTCGCTGAGGGCGGCGCCGGCGCGGGCGAGTCCGGCGATCATGAGGCCGTTCCAGGCGGTGATGATTTTGTCGTCGAGATGGGGGTGGGGGCGTTTGGTGCGGGCTTCGAAGAGGGTTTTGCGGCAGCGGTCGAAGAGGGCGAGGATTTCGTCCGGGGTTTTCTTGAAGTATTCGGCGGTTTTTTTGGCGGAGACGGCGCGGAAGAGGGTGTTGGTGCCTTTGAGTTCGCCGTGGGGATCGCTTTCGGGGCGGGCGTTGCCGTCGCGGCGGGCGCCGAAGGCGTAGCGGAAGATGCTGCCTTCTTCTTTGCCGAGGAGGGTGTCGATTTCGGCGGCGGTCCAAACGTAGAAGGCGCCTTCGGTTTTGTGATCGGCGTCGGGTGTGGCGAGGCTGTCGGCGTCTTCGGCGGAGTAGAAGCCACCGTCGGGATGGGTCATGTCGCGCTGGACGTAGGCGGTGATTTCCTTGGCCATTTCGGCGTGGAGGGCGGAGCCGGTGATGAGGTAGGCTTCGGCGAAGGCGTGGAGGAGCTGGGCTTGATCATAGAGCATTTTTTCGTAATGCGGGATGTGCCAGTAGCCGTCGACGGAGTAGCGGTGGAAGCCGCCGCCGAGCTGGTCGCGAAGGCCACCGTGGGCCATGGAGCGGAGGGTGCGGGTGGTCATTTCGAGGGCCCAGTTGGATTCGCTGGCACGCTCTTCGATGGATTTCCATTCGTGATGGACGCGGAGGAGGAGGTTGAGGGAGGTGGGGCGGGGGAATTTGGGGGCGCTGCCGAAACCGCCTTCGTGGTAGTCGAAGCTGGTGGCGAGTTCGTCGTAGGCTTTTTGGATGACGGTGGCTGGGGTGAGGTCGGAGGGGTCGGTGTCGGTGGTGTCGAGGTGCTCCTGGAGTTTGGTGACGGCGTTTGAGGCGCTGTTGATGACTTTTTCGCGGTCTTCGGTCCAGGCTTTGTTGAGTTCGATGAGGAGGTTTTTGAAGCCGATGCGGCCGTTGGTGTTTTCCGCGGGGAAGTAGGTGCCGCCGAAGAAAGGTTTGAGGTCGGGGGTGAGGAAGACGGTCATGGGCCAGCCGCCGCCGCCGGTGGCGGCCTGGACGTAGGTCATGTAGGTGAGGTCGACATCGGGGCGCTCTTCGCGGTCGACTTTGACGGGGACGAAGTGGTCGTTGATGTAGGCGGCGATTTCTTCGTTCTCGAAAGATTCGCGCTCCATGACGTGGCACCAGTGGCAGGTGGAGTAACCGGAGGAGAGGAAGAGAGGTTTGTTTTCGTCGCGGGCTTTTTTGAAGGCGGCATCACCCCAGGGGAGCCAGTTCACGGGGTTGTGAGCGTGCTGGAGGAGGTAGGGGGAGGATTCGTGGATCAACGCGTTGGTGTGCGTTTTGTCGGCGGTGCTCATGGGCGGAAGGGGTTGGTGAAGAGGTAACGTTCCCGTGGGGGGCTGGGTTGCAAGGGAGGGGCGTTAGCGGACGGCGTTGAGGAAGAAGGCGTATTCGTCGGCTTGGGCTTCGATGACTTTGGCGGTGGGTTTACCGGCGCCGTGGCCGGCTTTGGATTCGATGCGCATGAGGACGGGGGCGGGGCCGGACTGGGCGTGCTGGAGAGCGGCGCCGTATTTGAAGCTGTGGGCTGGGAAGACTCGGTCGTCGTGGTCGGCGGTTTCGACGAGCATGTGGGGGTAAGGGGCGTCGGTGCGGAGGTTGTGCAGGGGACTGTAGGTGCGGAGGGTTTGGAAGTCTTCGGCTTTGTCGGGGCTGCCGTATTCGTCCTGCCAGGCCCAGCCGATGGTGAACTTGTGGAAGCGGAGCATGTCCATGACGCCGACGGCGGGTGCGGCGGCAGCGAAGAGGTCGGGGCGTTGGTTGGCGACGGCGGCGACGAGGAGGCCGCCGTTGCTGCCGCCTTTGATGACGAGTTTTGCTTGGGAGGTGAACTTCTCGGTGATGAGGAATTCGGCGGCGGAGATGAAGTCGTCGAAGACGTTTTGTTTGCGCTGTTTTTGGCCGGCTTCGTGCCAGGTTTCACCATACTCGCCGCCGCCACGAAGGCACGCGACAGCGTAGGTGCCGCCTTGTTCGAGCCAGACGGCGATGGCGGGGGAGAAGGAGGGGGTGAGGGAGATATTGAAGCCGCCGTAGCCGTAGAGGATGGTTGGGACGGAGCCGTCACGGGGGGCGTCTTTTTTGCGGGTGATGAAGAGGGGGATGCGGGTGCCGTCTTTGCTGGGGTAGAAGAGGAGGTCGGTGGTAAATTGGTCGAGCGGGACGGGGAAGTTGGGTTGCCAGAAGGGGGTGCTCTCGTTTTTGGTGACGTCGTAGCGGTAGAGGGCGCCAGGGGAGGTGTAGCTGGAGACGGCGTAGAAGGTTTGGGTGTCGTCCTGAAGACCACTGAAACCGCCGACGGAGGAGAGGGGTGGGACGTCGACCTTGCCGAGGGATTTGCCGTTGCGATCGAAGAGGCGGACTTCGTCGTGGGCGTCGGTCATGTAGGAGGCGATGAAGCGATTGGAGAGGAAGCTGACGGACTGGAGAGGCTCCTTTTGTTCGGGGAGGAGGTCCTGCCAGTCCTTTGGGTCGGGTTTGGCGAGGTCGACGGCGACGAGGCGGGAGTTGGGGGTGTCTTTGTCGGTGACGACGAACCAGGTGGAGCCTTCATTTCCGATGACGTCGTAGCGAGCGTCGAAGGCGGAGAAGAGTTCGACGATGGGAGAGTCGGGGCCGGCTTTGAGGTCGCGGTAGAAGAGGGCGTTTTTGGAGCCGGCGCCTTCCCAGACGTGGATGATGAGGTAGCGTTCGTCTTCGGTGACGCTGGCGCCGAAACCCCACTTGGGGTGGTCGGGGCGTTCGTAGATGAGGGTATCTTTTTCCTGGGGATCGCCGAGGCGGTGGAGGTAGAGTTTTTGGTTGAGATTGGTGTCTTTGAGTTCCTGGCCGAGGGTGGGGGCGGCGTAGCGGGAGTAGTAGAAGCCGGAGCTGTCGGGGAGCCAGGTAGCGCCGGAGAATTTGACCCATTTCAATTCGTCGGGTAGGCGGCGGCCGGTTTCGACTTCGATGACGTGCCAGGTGGTCCAGTCGGAGCCGGACTCGGAGAGGGAGTAGGCGAAGTATTTGCCGTCCTCACTTTCGGAGGTGCCGGAGACGGCGATGGTGCCGTCTGGTGAGAGGGTGTTGGGGTCGAGGAGGAGGGTTTCTGGAGCGCCGGGTTTGTCGTCGCGCCAGTAGTGGACACCCTGGTTTTGGAGGCCGGTTTTGCGGGTGTAGAAGAGGCGTCCGGCGATGCGGGTGGGGAGGCCGTGTTTGTCGTAGTCCCAGGCTTCGGTGAGGCGTTTTTTGAGGGGCTCGCGTTCGGGAATTTGGGCGAGGTAGGACTCGGTGAGGGTTTGCTGGGCTTTGACCCAGGTGGTGGTTTCGGGGGAGTCGAGGTCTTCGAGCCAACGGTAGGGATCGGGGATGGGGGTGCCGTGGAGGGTGTCGGTGACGTCGGTGCGGCGGGCTTCGGGGTAGGTGATAGCGGAGGGCTTTTCGGCGACGGAAGGCATGTCGCAGGCAAGCATGGAAAGGGGTATGAGGAAACGGTATTTGCGCATGAGGGGCATTTCACACTGAAGTGCGAGGGGATGCAATGACGGGCATTCGGGGATGGACAATGGGAATCGGGGGGGTAGTGTCTGGAGGAATTCAAACCAGGAGTGACTATGGAAAACGAATCGTCAACACCGCCGCCTTCCTCTTCGTCTGAACCGCCCGCTGTTCTTGAGTCTGCGTTGACGCCACCACCACCACCTTCTCCTCCTGAGATTCCGACGATGGTGGAACCGCCACCGGTGCCGGAGGTGACGGCCGCGCCACCAGCACCGGCTGCGATTCCTGAGGCAGGATCAACAGTGTTGAATGACTTGAACGGACTGGCGACGGAGAAGAATTTGGCGATGTTTTGTCACCTGTCAGCGCTGGTTGGGGGGATTGCGTTTTCGGCCATCGGATTGCCAGTGGGGAACATCCTGGGACCGCTGGTGATTTGGCTGATGAAGAAGGACACGATGCCGCTAGTGAACGAACACGGCAAAGAAGCTTTGAATTTTCAAATCACGGTGAGTGCCGTGATACTGGCGTGCATGGCGTTGTTTTTTCTGATTCTGCCGATCTTTTTGATTCCGCTTGTCGGGCTGGCAGCGCTGGTGTTGACGATCATCGGAACGATCAAGGCGAGCAATGGGGTGCTGTATCGCTATCCATTGACCGTAAGACTGATTAAATGAACGAAGTGGCTTTGGTCTAGTGATTGAAGAGGAAGGCTGGGGAGTTGATGAGAGCCCAGGCGAGGTCTTGGGTGGCGGTGAGGCGTTTGTGGAGGAGTTGGCCTTCGCTGAGGGCGATGTCGCGGCGGAGTTGGACAAGGACAGGGTCAATCAAGATGGGTTTTTGGGCGTCGGTGTTTTTGGCTTCCAGCGCGAGCCTTTGAGGGTCGGCAGGTAGAGGCTTTGAGACTGAGGCCAAGGTTTTTTGCGCGGTCTGATAAGGGCGATCCTGGGCGAGGAAGAAGTCGCGAAGCTGGGCTTGCTGTTCTTTACTGCGCTTTGCGGCAGGGCTCTTCATCGAGGCGATTACGGCTTGCGGCGCGCCGAAGCGCGGGTTGGCTGCGGTGGTGACCCAGAGGCGGAAGCGGCCGAGGTTGTATTGGCCATTTTGGAAGGCGGTGACGATTTGGATGGTCAGGGTGGTTCCGCCCTCGGCGGTCACGGGTTTCGCTGGTAGGAACACGGCCTCATGGCGGAAACCGCCCTCGGGAGAGACGGCCCAACCCCGATTGCGATTGCCAGCTTTCAAGGCTTCGGTGACGGCAAAGCTTTTTTGTTCGAAGTCGGCGAAGGCCTTGGAAATAGCGATGGCACCTGCTTTGCTACCTTTGGCGCGCTTGGCGTTGAGAGGGCTTTGTGAGACAAGGAACTCGCTCAACACAAAATTGCCATCTGGGGCTAAACCGGGGCCATTGTTGGGCAAACGTTCGTCAGGAAGGACTTCAAGCTTGATGCCGGTGATGCCATTCAGAGTTGTGTTGGCTTTTAGTTGGTAGTTGCCCAAGGCCATCTGACCTTCGGGCAAAGGGGTGGCAAACAAGGAGCCATCGGATTGTTTCTCGAGTTTGGCGACGCCGGTGGCCCGGACGACCTCGACATCAAGTGGAATCCATTCCGTGCTCAGATCCATGTAGTTTTCCCACTGGGTTTGGCGGGGCATGGATTCGGCAGCCTGTTTTTTGGCAGCTTCGCGTGCCTTGGTGATGGCGGCATCGCGGGCAGCGGTTTGTTTGGCGACCTCGGGTGCCATTTTTGCGATGTAGTCTTGCAAGGCTTTCTGAGTCGTGGCGATGGCAGCGGCGCGATCGGCCTCGGCCTTTTCGATGATGGCTTTTTGCTCGGCCTCTTTGGCCTGCCATGCGGCTTTGAGCGCGGTGTGCTCACCGTCGATGGAGGCCATGCTGGCCAGGGCGGCGTTGGTTTCTTGCGGGGTGGGTTTGCGGTTAAGGATACGGAGGAAGAGGGCTTCGATGAGCTGATGGTCTTCCTTGGTTTCGGAGGCGAGTTTGGCGAGGGCGTTCTTGGGATCACTGATGGCGTCGCCAACTGTGGGACCAGACATGAGAGCCATGACGGGACCGAGGTTCATTTCGTTGCTGCGCTCGCACTCGCAGACGCTTTCGCGCACTGGTTTGCCGAAGTTTGAGAGGAAACCGTCTGGCAGGGTGATTTGGGAGTCGGCCAAGGCAGCGGCGCGGGTGCCGGGTTTGACGCCTGGGATGTTGGGGGTGGCTCCGGTGACGGCGAAGACGCTGTCGAAGAGAGCTTCGGCAGAGAGTCGGCGGGCGCGGGCATGGGAGAAATTGAAGTGGTCATCTTCGTTCCATTTGTTGCTTTCCAAGCCCAGTTGATAGGTGCGGCTTTGGGTGATGATTTTCATGAGGTGGCGGACATCGAAGCCGCTCTGCACGAACTCATTGGTGAGGTATTGAAGAAGCTCGGGATTGCTAGGCGGGTTGCCAGCGCGGATGTCGTCGAGGGGCTCAATGATGCCTGTGCCGGTGAGGTAACCCCAAATGCGGTTGGCGTAGCTCATGGCGAAGTAGTCGTTTTCGGGGCTGGTCAACCAGTCGGCAAAGGCTTCGCGGCGGCTGGAGGCGGAGGCTTTGACGAGTTGGCCGTCAAAGGGCACACGGGGTGCCACGGCGGTGGCTTTTAGCGGGTGATTGACCTCGCCGTCTTTTTTGTCGCCGATGATTTCATAGAGAGGTTTGGCTCCCTCGACAGCAGTGCCACCAATGGTTTTGCCGGCAGCGGCGGGGTCTGGCTTGAGGTCGACTTGGGCGAAGAAGGCGGCGGTCTGAAAATACTGGTCCCAGGTCCAGCGCTCGAAGGGGTGATCGTGGCATTTGTTGCAGTTGAAGCGTGTGGCGAGGAACAGGTGCGTGGTGTTTTCGACCAGTTCTTCAGGGGTGCGCAGCACTTTGTAGTAGGCGGCGGGTGGATTTTCCTTGGTCGAACCGGTGGCGGTGACGATTGAGCGGGCGAGCTTGTCGTAGGGTGTGTTGTTGGCCACTTGCTCGCGGATCCAATCGCGCAAGGCAGTGGCGCCTTCGCTGCCGAGGAACTTGCTGTTCACGGCCAGCATGTCCGCCCATTTGTTGGCCCAGTGCTCAACGAAGTCGGGGTTACCGATGAGTTTGTCGATGAGGATCTCGCGTTTTTCACGCACTGGCCGGGTATCGGCCAGAAAGGCTTGAACGTCTTCGGGTTTTGGCGGCAGGCCGGTGAGGTCGAGGTGGACGCGGCGGAGGAACTCTTCGTCGCTGCTGAGGCCGGAAGGTGCGATTTTGAGGCGCTGCCATTTTTTGGCGACGAGCTCGTCGATTTTCGTCCAGGATTCAGGTTCTTGCCAGACGAAGCCGGTGCGGTCGCCCATGACGGTCACGGTCGTTGCCGCATAGGCGCCTTCGAAGCGGGCAAGCACAGGGGCTTCACCGCGGCGCAGGGTGGTGACGAGGCCGCGTTTGTCGACTTCCACGACTTCGATGTTGCCGCTATCAAGGAAGGCCTCGGCGGTGACGTCTTTCACCAAGCCGTCGGCATAACGGGCGACGACACGCATTTGCTGACGGGAGCCGATGACTTCGACGACAGGGTTTTTGGGGAAGACTTCGATGCTGGTGACGCGCGGGGTATCCAACTTCAGTTTTGCGCCCTGGCTGATCCAGGCTTTGAGGGTTTCATAATACAATTCGCCTGGAACGCTGAGTTGACCGCCCTCATGAGGCACACTGCCACTGGCTTTGAGCAGCATCATGGAGTGGGCGGGCGACGCTGGATTGGCGCGGCGGCTGGCGAGCTCGTCGGTGAAAGCGAGCACGTCATACATCGGGTCGTAACCGCGCAGGGAGAGTTTGAATCCGGCCTTGCCGTCTTTGGCGCCATGGCAGGTGCCCATGTTGCAACCGAGCTTGGAGACAATCGGCATGACGTCCCGCACGTAGTCGGGTTGCAGAGGCTTCTCCATGCCATAGACCGCGACTTGCACGTTGGCTTTCTGGCCCATGAAAGCCACCTGGATGCTGCAACTGCCGTCGATGAGAGGGCGGGCCAAGCCGCGGTCATCGATTTTCACGACAGCGGCGCCTTGGACAGTTGATTTCATCATGCGGGTGACGTCGACGGTGCTGCCGTCTGCTAACTTGGCGGTGACCAGGAGTTGGGTGTATTCGGTGGGTTGATTGATTTCGATCTTGGCGGGCTCGATTTGCAAGGACGCGACCTTGGCTCCTTTCGGGAGAGTTTCGGGACTGAGCTTGGCATCGACCGTGGAGCGGACGGCGTCATCGGCGATGACGTCCTGGGCGGCGAGTTGTTCTGCTTTGGCGAGGGGCACGCTGGGGAAGGTTTTGGTGATCTGACCATTGGCGACGGAGATCAGGCGGATCTGACCGTCTTGGCCAGCGGCTGCCACGACGTTGCCATCGGGAGCGAAGGCCAGGGAGTAAATGCCACTTCCTGGAATGGCGGTGGTGCTGAGTTGTTTGATGTCTTTGGTCAGCCAGTCGTCGAGTGCCTTGCCGCTTCCATTGACGGTCTCAACAATCTTCTTCACTTCGTCCGGCATGGTGCTGTCGTAGTCCGAGGCGTAGAGGTTCACGGCTCCATTACCTTCGTAGCTGGCACCACAGGCGATGGTTTTGCCATCGGGCGCAAAGGCGACACCGAAGATGCGGCCTTTCATCGGCGGGAACTTGCGGATGAGATTGGCGTTGTCACCGATCTTGCGAACGGTGATGCGGTTCATGCGGTAGATTTGCGGGATGCCATCAGAACTGCCGATGAGAACTTCGTCCCGTTTCGGGTGGCGGGCCAGAGCGTGGACGCCGCCTTTGAGGGCGCCAGGGGTGATGGAGGTGATGTTGTCGATGAATCGCTGTGTGCTGCCTTCGGTGAGTTTGACGCTCATATCGCGACCACATGAGACGACCTGCTTGCCGTCAA
>JAIYDW010000097.1 GCA_027487315.1 Verrucomicrobiaceae bacterium
GATGCGTGAGTACGACAGCGCGATGGGGAAAAGGGCGCGGAACTCATCGAAGGCGGTCTCGAAGCGTGCGCGGGCCTCGCTGGCGTCACTCACGATGATCGGAGCGCTGTGCTGCGTGATGAGATTGGTGTCACTCCACTGGCCGCTCTTCTGAGCAGACTCCGATTTGCCCACGACTAGGCCGGTGGAGCTTTCCGGCTTTTGCGTGAGGACCTGCATTTGCACGCTGCCACGATTCTGGGAGGCGAGTCTGCCGGTGACAACGAACTCGGTGCCCCTGGCGAGAGCGGCGGGTATTTGGACTTCGAGGGTGGTGGGTGCTTTGGCACGAAGGCTTGCCTTCTCAGACGAGTCCAACCGGTCGGACAGAAAAGGCCGCAGCAACGGTGAGTTGAGAGGAAAATCCTTCTCCAAAAGTTGCCTCACTTTGGCGGCCAGCTCCGGCGAAGGCTTCTTCCGCCACTCGGCAATCACTGCAGGCACATCGGGCGCGGCTTCGAGAGTGGCGGGTTGGCTGAGGAAGTGCCACGCGCCATGCGGATTGCTTTTGAGGATATTCGGTGAGACATCCTTCGCGAGATCCCAAGTCTTCTGGCCATCGTTGAGCGTGAGATTGATGCCGGTGAGATCGCAAGCGTGGTTGCCATCGCGTGGGCCGACGACGACGGCGACGACTTGTCCGGGCTCGACACGCACGTTTTCAAACGGCCCCATCTTCATCACCTGCGCACCTTTGGTTTCACCTTTCGCAAGCACCTCGCTCGTGTAGCCGCGACGCACTTCAAGGGCCCAGGTGACACCGTTGCCACACTCGGGATGTGCATCGGCCACATCGCCGTGGATGCGGAGCGTGCCAGCTTTTTCACAGCGCCACGCGATGACCGACGCTCGTGTCGGCGAGGGATGAGTGGCGACGCTGTGGGCCTTCATCACGCCCGGCGTGCGCACAGTGGCCTCGGAGGAGTTCGCCATCACGCTGAGGGCTTGCTCGCCCTGCCAGCCTTGGATGAAGGCGTAATCCGGTGTGCCCTTCATTTGCTTGGTGAGCAACGGTTCGAGCTTCGTGGTGCCGTAGCCGAGGTATTCACGCCATGCGGTCATCGAAGTGGGATCAGCATCGTCTTTGCCGCTCGCAATGGCATTCAGGCACTGCTCGGTGTTGGCGATGATCCTCGTGCGTTGCGCTTCAAGATGCTTCAGGAGCGCTGGAAGACCACTGATGGGAAGATCCGGCCTGCCGGGTGCCACGAGGCGCGGATTTTCCCAAATCACGTCATCATCGGCGCTGCCATCGCCGGCATCGGTGGTGGTCAAATAGAGCGTCACATCGCGATCTGAAGCGAGTTTGACGCGCATCTCATGTTTCGGCACGAGCGGCGTGACTGGCTCCTGCCAAGCCTTCGGGCCCTTTTCTTTGCCGATGTGCCCGACGTTGGCAAATCGCCACAAACCCTGCTGCCAGGGCTCGATGTCAGCAGCGGTGAGTTTTTTCTCGCGGAACTTGGCGCGAAGCGGATCAAGCAAAACGGACGGCTTTGTGCTCGTGAGTGCCTCGCGAAGGATTTGCAGGTATTTCGGGCTCAAGCCTTCATCGCTGCCGTGGCCTTGCAGCTGATTTAGGTAGCGAGCGATTGGAGACCCACCTCCAACACTCTTCACCTTTCCGGCACCGCCGACTTCGTTGACGACCTCCATTTTCGATGTGTACCTGGCGTAGATACCACGAATCCGCGCCAGAGCCTCGTCGGTCCAATCCTGCGCCGAACTGCTGGCGGACCAGCGCATGCCATGCGGCGTGAACACCGCGTGACTCGCGATGTCCTTCGCCGCATCGAGATACTTCGTGAGCAAAGCGGGCGACATCACGAGCGCCGCGCCTGCATTGGTAAAGCCTTCGCCAGCCGCGCCATCGACCGGAAACTCCTTCGCCGGATCGAGCGACTCGATGCCCGTGAGATCACGCAGCGTGTAGGTGTATTCCATGTTCGATAGCCGCCGCAACACGACGGGGCCGGGATCGCCCGCGTTCGCGAGCGCGATTTGATCCAGTGTGCCGCGCACCCAGTCGGTGAGCTGTTTTTTCTCCGCTGAGGATAGCTGCTTCTCCTTCTTCGGTGGCATCTCACCCAGCTCGATTTGATCGAGTACGTTTTCCCAGATGTGCGGTTCCTTTAGAATGTCGGAGGCTTCAAGATCGAGGTCGCCTTTCTGCTTCTCGGTCGAGTGGCAGTTGAGGCAATACTTGTTCAGCACGGGCTGAATGGTTTGCTCAAAGGTCTGCTTTTGATCGGCAAAAAGTGATGGAGCAACGAACGAGACGCTACAGAGGATGAGGGCGGAGATCGTTTTCATGGCGTTCGGTCTGAATCAAAAATCACGATGGTAACCAGCGGTCCAACCGCCATCGACGACGAGGATGGATCGCATGAATCAACTCAGTTAATGGCTTTTATCACGAGCACTGCGGCAGCGGGTTTCTCGCGTAGAGTGATGGCGTGACCGCGCATGAGCTCCGCGCCGCTGCGGACTTCTTTGCCGCCGTCGAGGTCTTCAATTTCGTAGCGTTGCTGAGGGTCAAGGCCTCGCAGTTTTACCGTGAGTATTTCGATCTCAGCATCGGGGCGTCGGAAAACTTGGATGACGCCTTCATTCAAATCACCCCGATGGAATTGCCAAGCGATCCACCCGTCCTTGTCGAGACTGTGGGGTGTGAGTGGATAGAAGTCACCGGTGTAAAGCGGGCGGACTTTGAGAAAACTATCGAGATGCTTCCGCAAGGCAGCGACGGCCTTCGGGTTGCGAAAGTTGATCGAGAAGCCACTACACGCGCCCATGCCGCTGCGGAGAGCCAGAACGTCGGTGGCGGCAGCACCGAGTCCATGCAGCGGCAGCCAGTGGGAAAGGCCATGGGTCATCGCCTGGACATTCTGCGGAAAGGTTTCATGCCCCCAAGTGTTGTCGCTGCGCCAAAGCACGATGCATCGGCGCATCATCTCAAAGTCGAGACGCCGGCCACCCGCTGCGCAGTTGTCGAGTATCAGGCCGGGATGGCGACGGGCCAGTTCATCGAGAAAATGGTAGAGGCCGTTGATGTGGCGGATCTCGCGCAGGCCGATCTCATCCGGCTTTTCATTCGTGTGCCAGAAATACGCGGGATAGAGATTGAAATCCTGCCGGTAAAAATCGAGGCCAGAGCGGGTGACCTCTTTTGAGACGGATTCGATGGCCCACTGCCTTGCCTCGGGATGACCGAGATTGAGGAGGAAAAACCCATCTCGCTCCTGATAGCGCAGCCGATCCGGTGTGCCCGTCGGTTTCAGCAACCAGTCGGGATGCTCTTGCTCTAGCCAGGTGCCGCGCATGGCCCGCTCCGGTTCGAACCACGCAAGGAAACGCATCCCAGTCTTGCGCACAGCTTCCCCGACGGGGGCGAGACCGTTGGGAAAACGCACGGAGTCGGCCTGAGGATTGCCTTGGCCTTTCGGAAAACCTCCTTCGTTCCAGCCGGCATCAAGGTGATAGCAGTCGAGCGGCAGCTTGAGCGCGGCCACGTCGGTGGCGAGCTTGACGAGCTTTTCTTCGGAGGTCTCGTTGAAGGGAAAGATGCCATGCACACCTGCCTGCACCGGCATCAGGGTCATGAGCGGATGATTCTTCGGCGTGCAGTGCGCCAGCATCAGACGGCGAAACTCGTTCTGCCCGTCGATCCAGTCGCCAACGTAGTTCATGACGAGGATGGAAGGCAGTCGCACTTCCTCGCCCGGAGCGAGGCGGAAACGCGTGCGTTTCAGGCCGGCGGTGATACGAACGCTGCCCTTCTCTTGAAGTACGAAAGACGCCTTCCAATCTCCGGTCCAACCGACGGCCACGATCAGCCCGCCACCTTCGCCCGCGAGATTGAAGTAAGGCATCACGCCATCTGAGGAACGGCCGCCGAAGGATTCGAGAACGAATGGGTTGCCTGGGACGAGTGCTTCAATCTTCGGCTCGAAATCACCCGGCTCAGAATGGCTGCCTTTGCTCCAGTGCAGCCGCACAGGGGTGTCGGCAGGAAAAGCGACATCGAAATCGGCTGACTTCAGATTTTCATAGAGCGGAGACTCACCTGCCTCGGGTGCCCGAAGGTGGAACTGCCATTCGGTCGCGGCGTGTTCACGGTAGTCACGCGATTCGATGCGCAGGCCCGTAACGGTGCCGCGTAACGGCGAGGCGGGAAGCTCAATGCCATAGGCTGCAGCCGAAATACATGACGCTAGAAGGCTTAGGAATGAGGGAAGGGATTTCATCGTGGGATGCATTGGCTACTGGCGTGCGGGCAGGTGAGGCAGCAGTCGGTCGAAGATGGCCTGCTGCTCTTTCAGCACGGCGGTGTGATCGGCTTTGTCGGCGAGGTTCTCGCGTTCGAGCGGATCGGTCTCGTAGTCGTAGAGTTCGGCAGCCTGCGCGCGGTTTCCAAAGATAGCTTTGTCGGCGCTGAAGTCGGCGGATCGCCATTCGATGTAGCGATAATGCGGTGTGCGGATGGACCAGCCCATGGTGGCATTTTCCCCTCGACTATGACTCATCTGAGTGAGAGCGGCTTCGTGGAGGGTCACGTCCTCGCCGCGCATCAGCGGCACGAGACTCTTGCCTTCGGCGTGGGCCGGGATTGGCAGGCCGACCAGCTCGCAGAGCGTCGGATAGACATCGAGGAACTCAGTGAGTTTCGTGACGCGGTTGCCTCCGTCGAAACCGGGTGCGGAGATGATGAGCGGTGCGCGCGCGGCGTCTTCGTAGTTGGTGACCTTTCCCCAGTGCCCGTGCTCACCGAGATGCCATCCGTGGTCGCCCCAGAAGCAGATGATGGTGTTGTCCGCCACACCCGTCTCTTTGAGCGTCTCCATCAACAAGCCGACCTGCGCATCAATGAAGGAGACGCAGGCGGCGTAACCGTGGACGAGTTCGCGCTGCTGCGGCTCGGGGATCGGTCCCGTTTTGGGCAAATCCGCGTAATCCCGCAGTTCGCCCGAGTTGCTGTAGAAGGCGAGATCGTGAGGGCTTCCCTGAGGGAGCTCTTGGAACGACGCGAGCGGAAGCGTGCTGCGGTCGTAGAGGTCCCAATACTTCTTCGGCGCGATGAAGGGCAGGTGCGGCTTTACAAAACCGACCGCTAGAAAAAACGGTTTCTTTTGCGTGACGAACTCGCGAATGCGCTTCGCTGCAGTGTGGGCCACACCGCCATCGTGATAGGCGTGGTCGGGGATGTCGCACGCCTCCGTCGCGGGGCCTGAGATGGGCTTACCCTGCTTCAGGGCCTCGGCGAGCCGCGCCTTTGTCGCGGGATCCTGGTAGCCGCCCGGCGCGGGTTTCTCACCCGGTGCCAGTTCCCAGGGGCCGTAGGGCACCGTCCATGACACGGCGTCGTGCCCCTTGTCCACGGTGCGACCATCAAAGACCTTGTGGAGCGGATGCGTGGTGTAGCCATGATTCTTGAAATGCTGCGGAAGCGTCACCACGTCCGGCAACCGGGTGCGGAGCAGGTCCTGCGTCTGATCCGGATTGAGATACATACCGGTGCCGTCTGGTCGCAGACCGGTGAGCAAACTGAACCGCGTCGGCGCGCAGAAAGCTACCTGGCAGTAGTTAGCCATGAAGACCGTTCCCCGCGCCGCCAGCCGGTCGATATTCGGCGACTTGATCCAAGACGTGCCGTAACAGCCAAGCAAGGGCTTCAAATCATCGGAGACAACAAAGAGGACGTTAGGCTTCTTCAGGGATGCATGTGCGAACATTCCAGCCATCGGAGCAAGCAGCAGCAGCGCGATGAAAAAAGCGCGATGAAAAAGTTGGAGACAGAAAAATGGATTTCTGTTCCTCATCTTTTTGTCTCCAATCTTTTTGTCGTTATAAACCGGAGCTGCTCAGCCAGCGCGGGAATCTGTGCACCAGCTTCGACAGTTCCAGCGAGGTTCACCGTTTCGAGCGGGTCGGCCTTTTCGTCGTAGAGTTCCCTTGCGACGACATCACCGGTTTTGAAGTCGCGCCACTCATGGTAGCTCCAGCGGTCGGTTTTGAGAGCGTAGCCCATCACTTGCGGCAAGGCCTTCGGACCGCCGCCCCAGTAGAGCGCGGGGCGTGGATGCTGCGTGAGCGCGGCAGCTTTGACGGACGCACTGAAGTCCTTCAGAACTGGCACGAGGCTGGTGCCTTCAAGCTGAGGAGGAGAGGGAAGGCCACTGAGGTCCGTGAGCGTGGGAAAGATGTCGATCAACTCACTGATGGCGCTCGTCTTCGCGCCGCCCTTTCCGATGCCAGGCGCGCTGATGATGAGCGGCACTCGCGCGTCCCACCCGAACAAGGTCATCTTGCCCCAAACATCGTGCTCGCCCAGATGGAAGCCGTTGTCGCCAATGATGACAACGATCGTGTTGTCGCGGAGCTTCAGTTCATCAAGCGCATCCAGCACGCGGCCAAACTGCGCGTCAGCGAAACTCATCGCGGCATAGTAGCCGTGGCGGATCTCGCGCTTCGTTTCCTCATCGAGCGTGCGAGGGGCATTCGGCTCGCCGAGAATTTCGTGGTTCGCGTGAAAAGCGATCTCGGGCGCGTTGCGAGGCCGCGCCGGCGTCTCGATGGCCGGAATGTCCTCGCGGCGATACATGTCCCAGTAGCGCTTCGGGACCTTGTAAGGCGTGTGCGGCTTGAACAGGCCCAGCGCAAGAAAAAAAGGCTCCGGCTTCTTCGCAAGCGCACGCAACTCGGTGATCGCAAGGCTGGCTGACACATGGTCAAAGCAAGCGTCATCCGGCAAATCACGATTCTCGCATAGCAGATCCTTCGCAAGGTTCGGCGGCAAAGCGGCCCTATTTGGCAATGCAAACTCATCCTTCGTTTTGCCGCCGGTGCGACGATCCGGCACGCTCAGCGTCTTAAAGTCCGCCTCCTTGCCATAACCGCCAAGCACCTTGCCGATGCTCATGGACGTGTAGCCGTGCTGCATGAACCACTGCGGCATCGTGACCACATCGGGATGCAGATCATACAGATACTTCGTCATGCTCGTGATTCCGAGCGAATCCGGCCTGCGCCCGCTCATGAACGAAGCGCGTGATGGTCCGCAGATCGGCTGCTGACAGAAGTTCCGCGTGAACACCGTGCCCCGAGCCGCAAGCCGGTCGAGGTTCGGTGACTTCGCCACGGGATCACCGTAGCAACCCAGGCGGTTGTTCAGATCGTCGAAGACGACGAAGAGAACGTTGGGCATTTTCGCTGGCGCAGCATCGGCGGCTGGCGCGGCTTGGCACGCCAGCGCGAGAAGAAAAAGAGCCCGCATGACGGTCGGCATGATCACACTTCCTCCAGCATGAGTTTCGCATCGCCGAAGGCCTTCGGGCGCACTTCCATCTTGTCCATCATCGACATGAAGAGGCGGCAGAGTTGGCGGTCGGGTTTGTCTTGGTAGTCGAGCGTGCGGCCAGTCTTGAGACGGCCACCGGCACCGCCGAGCACGATCACGGGGAGCTGGTCGTTGTCGTGCTTCGCTCCCGCCATCATGCTGGAGCAGTGCATGAGCATGGTGTTGTCCAACAGCGTGCGTTCGCCTTCCTGGATGCTCTCGAGCTTCCGGGCGAGGTAGGCGAGCTGCTCCATGAAGAGCTGGTTCACTTTGAGATAGTCCTCGCCGTCACTGTGGCTCAGCAGGTGGTGAATCATGTAGTCGATGCCGTGACCGGGCTGCTGAATGCTCGGCAGGTTCGGGAAGCGCAGGGCGCTGTGGTCGTTGTTGAGCTTCAGCGTGGTGATGCGCGTGGTGTCGGTCTGGAAGCCGAGCACGAGGATGTCGCACATCAGCTTCATGTGCTCCGCGATGTCCTGCGGGATGCCGTCGGCGGGGCGGTGCATGTTCGGTTTTTCCAAAGTGGGCCGCCAGCCTTGCAACTCGCCGCGCTTGCCTGCGTTTTCGATGCGCTTCTCCACCTCACGCACACTGTCGAGATACTCGTCAAGCTTGCGTTGGTCGCTGGCACTGATGTCACGGCGCAAATCCTGAGCATCGCCCAAAACAGCATCCAACACGCTCTTGTCGGCGGGTGAGGCGTCGTCTTTGAAGAGACGATCAAACGCGAGCGCAGGATAAAGCTCCAGCGGTGTCGGCGTTGTGGGCGATGACCACGAAATATGCGAGCTGTAGAGCATCGAATAGTTCTTGTGCACCGACGGGTTCGACTTCTCACACGCGAGCACAAGGCTCGGCACCTTGGTGCTGCGGCCATACGTTTGCGCGAGCATCTGATCAAAGCTCGTGCCCGAGCGAATCTCACCGCCACTCGCGATAGGCGCACCAGAGAGCATGTTTCCCGTCTGCGAGGAGTGGATGTTCCCCTTGCGAGCTTCCTCATGATAGAGGCCGCGCACAAACAGCAGCTTCTCTTTGAACTCACTCAAAGGTGCGAGCACACGGCCAAGCTCCATCGCCTTCCCTTCCCCCTTGGCCCACCATTCCTTGGATTGGAAGCCATTGCCGGAAAAAGTCACGCACAGCCGCACGGGGGCTTCGCTGGCCGGTTTGTTCTTTTTCGGCTCATCACCCCAGACATTGACGGATTCCATCCACGGCAGTGCCATGGTGACGCCAGTCCCGCGAAGGAAGGCACGACGGTTGAAATGGTGGGTGTTCATGGTTTTTCTGTGTCCCTAGTTCTTGTTTACTGATCAGACCACTCACTTTCAGGCAGCACCGGCAGCCACTCGCGCCAGCCAGTGATGTGCTTGCGCGTCAAAGCTTCGCAAGCGTCCGGCGTTTGCTGTTTGAAACAATCCACGATGGTTCGATGCGAACGAATCGTCTCAGCCCGAGTGTCGAGTTTCTGCACCTGATGACGACGATGCAGTCTTCCGAGCCATAGCTCCAATTCACCCCGCAGGGAGCGCCATAGTTTGAGCAGACGTCCATTGCCTGAGGCCTCAAGAATGATCTCGTGAAACTCCAAGTCAAGCCTGGTGACATCCAGCATAGTCTTTGCCCGACCTGTGTCTTTGATATTCTTTTCCAGAAGGCTGGTATCGGCTTTGAGCGACGAAGACGCAAGCCTCGCCGCAAGTGGTTCCATCAACAGCCTTAGCTTGTAGAGTTCTTCAAAATCCTGCGGCGACAGCGCCTTCACAAAAGCCCGACCCGTGCCACTGAATTCAACAAATCCTTCACGCTCCAAGGTAAACAGCGCCTCTCTCACCGGCATTCGGCTCACTCCCAGTCGCACGGCTACCGCCGATTCTGCCAGCAGATTTCCTGGTTCTATTTGACCATTGAGGATCTCCTGTCTCAAAAGCGACGTTGTTTGATCAGTGCGTGAGGTGTATGCGGAGTTGGTGGTCATTTGGTATACCGTTTGCATACTACAAACAGTATACCGTCTGATTTTCTTTCAGCAGATTTGAAAAGAAAAACACAGGTCCTAGACACTATGCTACGATTCAATCTGGAATCCGACACTTGACGTTCGTGAAAGACGCAGAGGCGCTTTTTGTTAAAGCCTGCCGGGTGCCTCCAAGATCGGATTTCGGAATCATCTCGGCTTCACCGTGTAGCTATGCTCGACCGCACCGTTCTCGAGTTCCGAGCGCGTCACGCCAGGCACGATGCTGCGCACGTAATCCACCTTGGCCTGATTCTCCTCAACAGTGACACGAACGTGACCTGCACTCCCGAGGATGACGCCCCCGTAGCCATATTCCTCTGCGCTTCGCGTCCCGCCACTTGGATGACCGGGCTGCGGCACATCCTGGTAGACGATCCCATCCAAATCCTCTTTGACAAAAAGATGGTCGTGACCGTGAAACACGACGTTCACACCGTGTTTCACAAAAAGCTGATGCAGCGGCATCTCCCAGCCTGGACGGTTCTGTTTGAAGCCCTCGCTGCCGTCGGCGTTCTTGCCGCCCCATTCCATGTAGTCAGCAGGTTTGGCTCCACCCCGCACATCCCGCCCCAACCCGCCAACCAAGTGGTGAATGAACACGAACCTCATCGCCGCCTTGCTGCTCGCGAGCATGTGGGCCAACCAGCGATACTGAGTCTCGCCAAGCGTCATGTCCCAACCGGACGCTCCGCGTTGCATGGTCGCCCAAAAGGGATCAATCCCGATGAAGAGCGCGTTGCCCCACTCAAAAGCAAAGTAGCTATGCTTGTCGTTCCCATTCGTGGGATTCGGAAAATAGGTGTGACGCTTGCCGAGCGACCACTCCGACATCACAGGATCACTGCCACGCTCGCCATCATGATTGCCCAGCACCATGAAAATCGGCACACTGTGCGCGACCCGGCCCATGTAATAGCGCTGCGCCTTGTATTGCGACTCTGCGCGGCGGAAGAACTTGCCGAATTTATCCACCATCGTCGTGTCGCCCAGGTCGATCATAAAATCCGGCTTATCCGCCAGCATGTTGTTCAGCGTTTGCTGATAAACCCGCACATCGGTGTTGTTGTCGAGATGCGAGTCCGCCTGCATGACAAAGCGGAAGCTCGATCCCGCCTTCCGCTGCGTTTGAAAGCTGCGCGTCGCATCCTGCACCGCCTCACCCCCCGCGCGGCGGTAAGTGACATGGTAGTTGTAGCGCGTGTCGGGCTTCAATCCGCCCAGAACCATGTTCTCAGGAACCCCAGCCTTCAGTTTCACCGCTACCGTCTTTAAGCCGTCACCATACTCAATAAACGCCTCCATGTCCTCCCACGCCAACACGCTGACCGTCACCGATTCCGCACCCGGCCTGCAAAGCCACACATTGAACAAATACGGCGGCACCTCCGCCGGCTCCACCTGCCCTCCCTGACCCGCGCCCTGACCCTTCAGTTTGCCCTCGGGCGCAGCGACAATGAAGGCGATGGGCAGCAGCCCGATCAGTAACAGATAGCAGTGTTTCATCCCTTTAGTATCACCATGCAGGTCAGTAAAGCATCAAGCGCCTGGCAGAGTTATGTCAAGAAACTGTCAGTTTCAATCGGACCAAGTCGTGCACGCATGCCTAAAGCTCGTCCCCTCAAAATCCAATAATCAAAACTTTCTCGGCAAACGAGCCGCGTTCGTGGAGTGTGTCCATGAATGCCAGATAATGACAACGACGAAAGCCACGATCTATTTCTCCGTCTCTATGTGGAGCATGAGGAGGCTTTGCGCTGTTTTCTGCTTACGCTACTGCCCGGCCGCGAGGAGGCGCGGGAGGTGATGCAGGGTGTGGCCATGGTGCTGTGGCGAAAGTTCAGCAGCCTCTCATCGCCTTCGAATTTCCGACCCTGGGCTTTCGGCGTGGCAAGGATGCAAGCCCTCACTTTCAATCGGGATCGACAGCGCGACCGCCTGGTCTTTGACGAGGAGGTGCTGGCCCTGCTGGCCGACGAGGCGGATCACGAGGCGGATGCCCACGCTGCCGAGCGCGCGGCTCTGGATGAGTGCCTTGGCAAGCTCGATCCCGCTCAACGCAAGCTCCTCGAGGCCGCCTACGAGCCAGGCACTCGCATCGACGAGCTGGCGGTGACGATGGGCCGCACACCCATGTCCTTCTACAAAGCGCTGCACCGCATCCGGCTGGCGCTAATGGATTGCACGCAACGGGTGCTCACACGCGAAGGCATGGCATGAACTCAGAATACAAAACCATGGACACACTTGAACTCATCCGCCGCACCGTGGACAGCACTGCATCTGCGGAAGACTTCCAAGTCTTGCAGTCAAGGATGCTGAATGACTCCGAAACCCGTCGTCAGTATGCCCGCTACGCCAATTTGCACGCTGCTCTCAGCGACGGCCGTCTAGCATCTCGCCCAAATGCGGTTCCACCGACAGCGCCTGCCGCGATCAAAGCCTTCTCCTGGCTCCACTGGCGCCCCATCACTGCTGTAGCCGCTGGGATCGTGATTGGATTGTTCAGCGCGACAGTCGTGTTTGGCTACGTCATGCCTCTGGCACGCTCTTTGACATTGCTGGAGGAGAGTTTTGAGGGAGCCTCTCCGCTGGCCTCGAAGGTGGTGCTGGAGCCGGGCGTGTGGCGCGGCGATCAGGCGGTGATCGTCAGCGCGGAACAGCAGGTGCAGCCCGTGAGCGGTCAGCGCATGCTGCGCTTTTTGCGGCAGGATCATCAGGGCAAAGCAAGGCTCGCAGGCGGTCATATCGCCGATGTGTATCGCCTCATTGATCTGCGCGGGCATCGCGACGATGTCGCCCAAGGTGACGTGGTAATACAGGCTTCGGCCAGTGTGAATGCGATTCCCTTTTCCAATGAGGAGAAGTTCGGCTGTGCGATCTCGTTGTTTGCGCTGGATGCACACTCGGTGCCCGAAAGCGCAAGCTACATTGGCACTGCCTTGGAGAGTGAGGCAAATGCCATGGCTCGCAGCAGTCGCACCAAGTTGGACCGTGAACTTGCAAGCTGGCAGCGACTGACCACCGAGATGCGTTTGCCTGCCAACACGGACTACATCGTGGTGCGCCTGCATATCAGCCAATCTTTTGATTCGAATGGAGCACCCGTCTTCACAGGCAGCTATGCCGATGATGTGCGGGTAACACTCACTCGACGCTCTCCGCTGCCTTAAGGTCATGCCTTTTCGCCCTCCATGCACCGCACCTCACTGATGAAACGCACCCACAATCGAAACAGTTCCCGCACGCTCAGCATCGATTGCTTTCAATTAGCCGTCACCGGGCTCATCGCGGCATCTTTGTCCACTGCCCACGCTGATCCCATTCTGAACTCCTGGTTCACTCAAAACTCAACAAAGCTCGCGCGTGTCGTACAGACAACGAGCACCTCGACCGGCACGCGCAATACGAACGCTGTCACCACATGGCCAAGCGTGACGCCAAACAATAACACGGGTGCTGCGGCGCAAACGGTGCCGGTTTATGCCGATGTGCAACGCATCCACTACACAGCCACGGATGTGTATATCAATGCCAGCGGCCTCGCGTCCTACACAATGGGCCCGTGGCTCACGGCTGGCAATGGCTTGTTCGGCTTCTGGCCTCTGGCACGGGATTATTCGACACGCATCACGTGCAATCCAGTGCCCGCGCCGACGAAGGCGCGCCACGGTGGCGGCATGATCGGCATGATGGTCAATGGCGTGGCCATCTATGATCTGGGCGATGCGTTCTCCTTCAACCAAACCAACACCACGGCTCCAACGGCGACCACCGTGACGGGCTCCGATGCCATGGGTGCGACGGGTGACGGCTTCTGGTCACGCGACGCACTGGCGGTGGAGGTGGTGACGTTTGATCCGGGTTTTGCGCATCAACCGGGCAACAACGGCCAGTATCACTATCACGCCGAGCCAAAGGCGCTACGCTATCAACTCGGCGACAACATGACGGCCACGTTCAATGCCACCAACAACACCAACAGCTACACGGAGACCGATCCAAGCGGAACCGTGACGCCACTGCAGCACTCGCCGATCCTTGGCTGGTGCTTTGATGGCTACCCGATCTACGGGCCGTATGGTTACTCGTCAGCGATCGATCCAAACAGCGCGGTGAAGCGGATGCGCACGGGCTTTGTGCTGCGGAATGCGGCGAACAAGGCCACTTATGGCACCGCAGACATCGTCGCTGATGGGCGCACTACTTTGCCCAAATGGGTCGCCATCGCACATGGCTACACCTTCACGCCGAATGCGAACAACGACCACACGCTCACGCCGCTAAATGGGTATGGCCCCACTACGGCAACGCTGGCCCTGGGCCGCTACACGGGTGACTACGATTTTCTCGGGGATCGCGGACAGACGCAAGGCCCCACGGGCACCTTTGATCTCGATCAATACAATGGCCGCAACTGCGTCACGCCCGAGTTTCCGGGCGGCACTTACGCTTACTTCGTCACCATCGATGCCAGCGGGAACACGGCCTTCCCGCACATGCTCAGCAAGCAATACTACGGCACTCAAAACGCTGCCAACAATGCCACCATCCCGGCCGGTGCTACCTTACTCTTCAACGGTGGCCCCAATAGCACCGAGAGCTTCAAGAGCGGCCCCGCGATCACGCCGGCGAATGGTAATGTCACGCTGACCTGGAGCAGCGTGGAAGGCGGCACCTATCAGGTGGAGGCCTCAAACAACCTCAGCACCTGGACACCGGTCGCCACGGGCGTTTCGGCGGCATCGAACAGCACTCAGACTTCATTCACAGAGAACGCCGCCGCTTTGCCCGCGAACAACACGAAGCGCTTCTACAAGGTCACACGCACCGCCACCGCTGCCTACGACCCTGCTTACACCGGACAATAAATCCATGAAACTCGCTCTCCTTCTCGGCCTCCTCACTGCCTCGGCCATCGCTGCCGAACCTAACTACTTCAGTGCAAAACCCGGAGCGCTTGCCAAATCGAAGCAGCAACTTGTCGCAGGCGATAAGCAACTCGCCAAAGCACTCAAAAAACTCATCAAAGACGCCGACAAGGCATTGGGCGAGGCACCACCCTCGGTGATGAGCAAAGACAAGCTGCCGCCCAGTGGCGACAAGCATGACTACATGAGCCTCGCGCCGTATTTTTGGCCGAATCCCGACACCAAAGACGGCCTGCCCTACCTGCGCCACGACGGCAAGGTGAATCCCGAAAGCCGCGATCCCAAAGCGAATGACAGCCCCACCATCAAGATCATGGGCGATAACGTGGAGACTCTCGCGCTGGCCTACTACTTCACCGGCAATGAAACATATGCCGAAGGGGCTGCCAAAGTGGCCCGCGTCTGGTTCCTCGACCCCGCCACACGCATGAATCCGCATCTGAAGTATGCACAAGCCATCATGGGCGTGAATGACGGCCGCGGCACCGGCATCCTCGAAGCTCTGCACATCTCTGTCGCTGCGGATGCGTTGGGTTTGCTCGCTGAATCCAAAGCCTGGCCCAAGGATGACCAAAAAGCGCTCAAGGAGTGGCTGCGCACCTACCACGACTGGCTCATTCAGAGCGATCCCGGGAAAGACGAGCACCGCGCCAAAAACAATCACGGCACCTTCTACGACGTGCAGGCCGTGCGAATCGCGCTCGTGATAGGTCGTATCGAACCCGCCAAGCGCATCCTCGAAGATGCCAAACAACACCGCATTGCGGTTCAGATCGAACCTGATGGCAAACAACCGCTCGAACTAGACCGCACCACTTCCTTTAGCTACTCACGCTTCAATCTCTTCGCACTCACCGAACTTGCCACCCTGGGCGAACATGCCGGAGTCGATCTCTGGAACTTCACAACCGAAGACGGCCGCAGTATCCGCAAGGCAATCGACTTCATGCTGCCCTACGCCGACGTGCCACCAAAGCCTTGGACGCGACCGCAGATCAAAGACAAGCACGAGTCCGAGTTCATGCCCATCTTCCGCCAGGCCACCCTAGCCTATGGCGGCGATGCGTATGAGGCGGTCATATCCAAGTATGAGGACTCGCCCAGCAAGCGCTTTCAGCTCTTGATGGCCAAGTAAATCCATAACATCGAACCCTTTCATCATGAAACACTTACTCACCCTTTTTTCGGCCATTTTCGTTCTTTTCGGCCAGACCCAAGCCGCAGATAAACCCAACGTCATCTTCATCCTCGCGGACGATCTCGGCATCGGGAATGTCGGCTGCTATAGCGCGGACAACTACAAGACACCGCACATCGACAAACTCGCGGCCGAGGGCACGCGGTTCACCCAGTGCTTCACGGCGGCGCTTTGCGGCCCGTCGCGGGCAATGATCATGACCGGGCGCTATGCCTTCCGCAACGGTTCGAGCAATCAAGACGCCTGCATGGTGATGCCCAACAAGGAACTGCAACTGGCGCGGGTTTTCAAAAGCGCAGGCTATGAGACCTCCTTCATCGGCAAATGGGGACAACTTCCGGGCGATCCTGATGAGGCGGGCTTTGACGATTATCTGCGCTTCAACGGCAGCGGCGTTTACTGGAGCCGCAAGCCCGATAAGCTCGAAGAATACCTCGTGAACGGTCAGGAGCAGGAACTGGGCGTGAAGGAATACATGCCAGACCTCATGCACGAGCGTGCCGTCCGCTTTCTGAAGTCCAGTCAGGACAAGCCTTTTTTCCTCTACTACTCCCTCGTCCATGTGCATGGCGACATTCAGCCCACGCCCGATAGCTCAGCGGACAGCAAGGACCTCTTTGGCGACAACATCCTCTACATGGACAAACTCGTCGGTAAACTCGTCGCCGAACTCGATGCGCTGAAACTCCGCGAGAAGACGCTCATCATCTTCATGGGCGACAACGGCACCGGCAAAGGCCAGAACCCGCTGTCCACCATCGGCGGGCGCAATCTCTCCGGCATGAAGGGCAGCATGCTCGAATGCGGCGGCCTCGTGCCCATGATTGCCAATTGGCCAGGCAAGACACCCGCTGGCAAAGTCAGCGCTGACTTGATCGACTCGTCGGACTTTCTCACCACATTCGCGGAGCTCTCTGGCGGCAATTTGCCCAAAAACACGATCTTCGACGGTCACAGCATGGCCCCGCAACTCCGTGGTGAGGCCGGCCAGCCACGTGAGTGGGTCTTTAACCAACTCGCCGCCATGTGGTATGTGCGGGACGCGAAATGGAAGCTCAACGAGAAGAACGAACTCTATGACATGAGCGAGGCCCCCTTTGCCGAAAAACTCGTTGCTGGCGATCATCCCGCTCGCGCTAAACTCGCCGCCGTGCTTGCAAAATTGAACCCCGCAGGCGGAATCCCCGACAGTGGCGACGGCACCGGTCGTCATGCGAACAAGGACAAGAAAAAGAAGGGCGAGGAACCCATGAAGAAGCCCGAGACGCCGCCAACGACGCCTCTAACGGCGGAAGAGCAGGAGCGTGCCGCCAAGTTCGACAAACTCGACGACGCCAAGGCCGGCAAGCTCACCCGTGACTACTACACCACCCACCAATCCGATGCCGCTGCCGCTACGGAGCGATTCGACAAATACGACAGTGACAAAGACGGCTTCGTGAGCCGTGAGGAATACATCCTCAAAGGCAAGATGACGAAGAACTAGTCTCAAATCCATCCCAACCATGAAAACGATTCTCACCGCCTTCCTGCTAACCCTACCCACGCTCCAAGCAGCGACTAAACCGAACATCCTTTTCATCTCCGTCGATGACCTGCGACCCCAGCTCGGTTGCTACGGAGACAAGCTGATCCAATCGCCCAACATCGACCGCATCGCCGCACGCGGTATCGTCTTCAACAAAGCCTACACTCAGCAGGCGGTGTGCAGTCCGTCACGCACGGCGATCATGACCGGTCTGCGACCCGATGTAACGAAGGTTTGGGACTTGGACACTCATTTCCGCCCAGCACAGCCGGATTGCATCACGCTGCCCCAGCATTTCAAAGCGAACGGCTATCAGTGTGAAGCGCTAAGCAAGATCTATCATAAAGGGCATGAAGACGGTCGCTCTTGGACCGCGCCGCATTGGTATCCGTTTGGTCGATCCGTGGACACCGATCTCGTGGACTGGACCAAGCAGATTGTCACCAAGCACGACGTCAACGTCTTGGAATACTCCTCGCCTGAAGCCAACGACACCTCGGTGAAAAAGAAGGACAAAGAAGCCAAGGCCGGGCCTTCATTTGAAGTCAGCTCCAAGGACGACAGTGAGCTTCCTGATGGTGCCACAGCGGCAGAGGCCGTGAAGCGGCTCGCAACGCTCAAAGCCAAGGGTCAACCCTTTTTCCTCGCGGTGGGTTTCTTGAAACCGCATCTGCCTTTCGTCGCACCAAAGAAATATTGGGACCTCTACGACCCCAACAGCATCCCTTTGCCGGCCATCGATCATCTCCCTGAAGGGGCTCCGCCGTATGTCGGCCACACCAACGGCGAAGTTCACAACTATCCAGGTGTGCCAAAGGGAGACCCCATCCAAGCTGACTTCGCCAAGAATCTGCGTCATGGCTACTATGCCTGCATCAGCTACATGGATGCTCAGGTCGGGAAGGTGCTTGACGCGCTCGAAAAGGAAGGTCTCGCCGACAATACCATCATTGTCCTCTGGGGTGATCACGGCTGGCAGCTCGGTGATCACGGCTTGTGGCACAAGCACACCAACTTCGAACTCGCCACCCGTGCGCCGTTGCTCATCAGCGTTCCAGGTTCGAAGACCGCCGGTCAAAAGTGCTCCGCGACCGTCGAGTTTGTCGATGTGTATCCCACTCTCGCGGAGCTGTGTGGCCTCCCGAATCCCACCGGTCTCTCGGGCCGCAGCTTGAAGGCCTTCATCAACAATCCATCGGCACCGTCCACCAAAGTCGCCATCAGCCAATACCCGAAAAAAGCCCCGGAAGGCCAAGTCATGGGCTACAGCATTCGCAACGACCGCTACCGCGTCACCTTCTACCGCCTACGCAACGGCTCCCAAGTCGTCGGCACCGAGCTTTACGATGAACAAAACGACCCCAACGAAACAGTCAGCCTCGCCAACAAACCCGAGCACAAAGACCTGCTCGAAACCCTCGCCAAACACCTCCCGCCCGTCGGCTCCGATGCCAAACCCGAAGGCGCAGAACCCGTGAAGAGCAAAAAGAAAAACAAGGACAGGCCCGAGGCTCCCACCACAACCGCCGGGACTGAAGATCGCGGTGCCCGCTTCGACAAACTCGACAAGGACAAGCTCGGCAAAATCACCCGTGACTACTACACCACCCACCAATCCGATGCCGCCGCTGCAGCCGAACGCTTCACGAATTGGGATACCGACAAAGACGGCTCCCTCTCGCGCGATGAATACATAAAGCAAGGGAAGTGACAACGAGGGTTACACGTGAAGCTTCGATGGGACTTTGAATGGCGTTTCGCAATCGCGAACCGGTGCGGGCTACGATCTCAGCACTACTTTTTGCCTCCTTTCTTCCCACCCTTGCCTCCACCCTTCCTTGCAGGCTCCTTGGAGGAATCGTAGTTGGGATTCGGTTTGGGCATCGCAGCCCCCACTTCACGCAAATAGTCCGCAAGCTGTTTGGCAAGGCTTGTTGCCAGCTCCGGCTTGGCTTCAGCGAGGTTCCGACTCTCGCCGATGTCGGCTTGGAGATCGAAGAGCTGGTTTTGACCGCTTTCGTAGAAGTGAATAAGCTTCATGTTTCCACTAAAAATCGCCGAGTGCGGGGAGTCGCCCTGATAGTGCGGAAAATGAAACACCAACTCCTCGCGAAGCCGCCCCACACGATCGGACGAGCCACTCAGCAGATGCGAAAGGTCGCCGCCGTCGAGCTGTTTGGGCAGCGCTGCCTTCCCACCCGCCCAACGACAAAACGTCGGGAAAAAATCATACCCGACAACTCGTTGATGACACCACGAGTTCGCCTCGATGCCTGGCCCCCGAATGATCAAGGGCACACGAATACCGCCCTCCCACACATCTCCCTTTCCGCCACTCAACGTGCGGCGATTCGATCCGCCGTTGTCGGACATGTAGATGACGATGGTGTTCTTCGAGAGCTCCATGGCATCCAGCTTGGTCAGCAACTCGCCCACACCGCGATCCAGATCCTCCGCGATGGCTGCACGACCGACTTCCTTGTCGTCTCTGCCACCGGCGAGCTTCCGGTATTTCTCTATCAGCGTGGGAGTGGCGTTTTCAGGATAATGCAGTGCATTGTAGCTCATCTGGATGAAGAACGGCTTCCTGGCCGCCTGGCTGCGCTTCATGAAATCCACCGCTCTTGCTCCCATGCCAAAGATGTCCACGGGATTGGGCGGCAAATGCGGCCCGGCATCCTGATTGCCGGTGTCGCCATCGCTCTCATCGTAGCCGTGAGCGGCGGGGCCACCGCCCGAGAGATGCCATTTGCCGTAGTGGGCCGTCGCGTAGCCCGCCGACTTCAACATATTTCCGATCGTGACCTCGTCATCGCGAATGCTTTTGCGATTGTCGCCTTCGATCAAACGATGCCCCATCTCAGGCGGAGCCGCTTTCGTCCACCCCAGCGCCGCCGGATTGCGCCCCGTTTGCAGGCTGATGCGTGTCGGCGAGCACACCGGCGCGGGCGCATACGCCGCGCTGAATCTCATGCCCTGTTCCGCGAGTCGCGCGATGTTCGGTGTCTGCACGATGCTGCTCTTGGAGTCCGGCATGTCCGGATGCATCTGGCAGGACAGCCCGCTCCACGCCTGATCATCCGAAAGCATGAACAGGATGTTCGGCGGCGCGGCGGCGAAGGCACCGGAGGCTACGAGTAGCAGGAGGAGAAGCGATTTCATATTCGTGCAGGAGAAGAGTTATCGTTGAGGCACGCCACTCACATCCAAATCCGGCTTCGTGTTCCATCTTGGCGTCCAGCCGGTTTTTTCGACCTTGGTGCGGAAGATGACGGTGTTGTCGAGGGCGATGTCGTCGCTCCAGATGAACTTGGCGCCTTCGAAGTCGTTGTCGAAGTAGGGCTGCTTGGGATCGACTACTTCGACGGCGTATTCTTTGGCGTTCTGCCAGGTGCTGTCGTCGAAGTCGGTGTCCCACCAGTTCTCGGGAAGAGGCTCTTGTTTGACCTGCGGGTTAGCGGTGTCGCCGTTGATGGGGCCGTGGAAGAAGTTTTTGGCCTTCCAGGTCGCGTTGGTGACGGTGCCGTCGACGAATTTCAGGCAAAAACCGCCGTCACCGATGCTGGTGCCGTATTCCATGCCGGTCTTGGGGTCAGCGTTGTCCTTCGCGAGGACGGCGATGGTCATGGGATACTCGGGGAGGAAATCGACACTGACAACGTTGTGCGGCGTGAATTGGATCGGATCCACGGCGACGAGACGACCGTTCACGTAGAGGATGAACCAGTTGTCGGCATAGATGTTGAGTTTGATCGTGTCGGCGATACTGGGCTTCACGAGGCCGGGCGGGCCTCCTTTGCCTTTTCCTTTGCCGCCGCCTTTTTTAGGTTCTGCGGCAACAGAGGGAGGTGGTGACGCCTCCGCCGTTTTGGGTCCGACTTGTCCGACCGGTCGGGCCTGTCCGACAGCACCGCCGCTGCTATGAACGACGCGTAGCGAGGAACTCGCCAGCACCTTATCCTTCATCGCCGCGATGAGTTCTTCGCGTCCCGGCGAGCCTGCGACCTTCAGCGGCTCAGTGAGGGCATACATCGTGATCACATAGGTCTTCGCGCCTGGGCCTTTCGAGTGCGGCGGTTCGTAGCCGACTTCGCCTTTGAAGCCGGTGCCGATCTTGCCGATGCGCTGCGAATCCTTCGGAAGGCTCGTAGTACTCGCGGGGATTTCATAGACGGTCCAATACCACTTCTTGTCACCATCAGGTGTCACATGATCCATGATCAGGGCGTAGCTCTGTGTGCCTGCGGGAGCGTCCGACCATTCCAAGGGCGGGCTGAGGCCATCGCCATCACCGGTGAACTCCACTGGCAGCTTCTGAAGGTCTTCGACGACGGAACTCATCAACATGAATTTGCCATCGCTGCTGCGGGGTTGATCCGGCAGCGCGACAAAGGCTTCCTGCTTGCCGCCACGACCACCGCCTTCGCCTTTCTTCATCTCTTTGCGTGCGGGAGGCTCCTCACCACGTGGCTGCGGAGCGCCGGGGGCAGGCGCTTTGCCAGCGAGTTCATCGAGTTCCGGTGTGTCGAGTTTGCCATCGCGATTGTGATCGAAGGTATTGAACTGCTCTTTGGCTTTCGCCATCGCTTCGGGAATGGCGATGCCTTTCTTCGTGGCATTCGACTTCGCGTTATCGGCGAACTCCTGCGCGGTGACAACGCCGTCGCCATTCACATCGAGGAGGCCTTCGATGGCGGCCTGCGGACTCGGCGGGCGACCACCTTCTTCACCGGGACGCGGCGGTGGTACATCACCGCGACGCATCTCGCCTTCGCGACCACCTTTGCCCTGTCCCTTGCCTTTTCCTTTGCCCTTCATGCCTTCGGGGCCACCACCACCGGGCGGGCGATCACCGCCACCACCGCCGCCTTGGCGACGTGCGGTGTAAACTTCATCCGCCGTGCCTTCGCGACCATTGTCGAAGTGGAAGGGATAGGTGCCATCGGCCTTGATCGAGTAGCTGACGCTGCGTTTGTCGCCATTCACGTCGTAGCTGAGCTTGTAGCTGTCCTTGCCGGTGCTTTCAAAGGCGGTGATCTTGGCACCGCGAAGCGCCGTGCGGGCCTCGCGCACGCCTTGGGCTCGCGGTTGCGGATCGACCTGCTCTCCCGCCTCCACGACCTCGCCGTGGAAGCCACCGATGACATACGGATACTTGTTCGACGCATGATAATGATAGCCGCCGGGCGATTCATGACCGTGACACTCGTCGAGATTCGCCACGGGCGAGCCATCCGGCTCCGTGAGGCCATAGATCGGATAACCATCGAGCGCATATGCCACCGGCATGCCTTTCCCCGCCTGCGCCTGGAGATGCAGCGGCGTGATGTGGTAGTGGTAATCATCCGCACGTCCGCAATGCCCGCCCCACTCGTCCAGCTCGCCGATTTCATAGCTGATCTCGCCGCGATTGTTCTGCGGGTTGAAGATCGGAATCCCATTCACCGCCAAAGCGATCGCACCGCGCAGGAAGTGGCCTTTGATCATCGCAGGCTCCTTCGCGGGCACCGGCTTCAGCGGGATGCGCCAAGCATTGTCATCGAAATACGGCTGCGGCAGCGGCACCTGCTGCTGCCACGCGGTGATGCCGACCATCATGTTGTGATCCGGCAGGCCATTCGAGCCCACATAGAGAAACTCACCGTCCGCACGCAGATCGAGCTTCGTGAAGGGCAGAAAAGCCTTCGCGGTCTGCGGTGCATTCGCCGCGTTCGCGACTGCCGCAGCGGCGAGTTGCAGCGTCGAAGCCGTGGAGGCCACTTCGGCGTGCTCTCGCTTCCACTCATCCAGAATATGCGCTCGCAGCACCTCCCGGTCGGTAGTGGCCAGATCATGCGCGGCGAGGCTTGTCGCGAACAGCAGGAGGACAGAGAACGTTTTCATGTTGTGTGACTCTAACCGCAGGCGAGTCAGGATGGCTTCAATGATTCGGCGAAGATTTGTCAGGATTGAGTCAAGGAGTGTAACTCACTCGATAGAATGCCCGCAGTCCGTTCACGCGGGCGGGAAGCGTATCGGTGTAAGTGGCATTCGTGTTCGTGTTGGTGAAGGTGAGGGTGTCGATGGTGGTCCAGGTGATCAAATCGGTGCTCCATTGAATTTGATACGGTTTGTTGGGGATCGCGTTCCAGCGGAGGCCGACTTGGCCGGGGGCGACATTGGCGACTTCGATGGGGGGGCTGACCTTTGGCGCGAGGACGAAGCTGTGGGAGATGCTGCGGTTGATGCGGGTGGGGGTTTCGTCGTTGAAGACGCTGGTGGCATCGGGCGGCATGGGGTCGGTGGCGGTGCGGTAGCTGCGGACGTAGTCGGCTACGGCTTGATCGGGGCCGACGGTGACGCGGATGTGGCCGCTGTTGGGCAGGAGGTAGCTGGTGCTGTTGGCTCCGAGATTGACGTATTGGCCGTCCACGGCGCTGCCGAGGCTGGTGTAGTTCGGTGTGCCGGGCTGCGGGCATTCGAGATAGACGACACCGTCGCGAGTCTGGTAGCCGTAGAGGTGATCGTGGCCGTGGAAGACGACGTTGACCTTGTTTTGCACGAGCAAATCATGGATCGGCATGTCCCAGCCGGGGCGCTTGGTGGCAAAGCCGGGGCTGCCGTCGATGTTCTTGCCGCCCCACTCGTATTTGTCGCTCACTTCGATGCCGCCACGTGCGGCGAACTGCGGGGTGGGCACGTTGTTGATGATGGCCTGGGTGCTGCCGCCGACGATGTGGTGCATGAAGACGAACTTGTATCTCGCGCTGCTGTTTTTGAGCGTGTCGCGCAGCCAGTCATACTGCGCTTTGCCGAGGCTCCAGTTCCACGCGTCGTTGGAGGAGTTGGGGTTCGTGTTCGTGTTCCAGAACGGATCGAGCATGATGAAGAGGGCTTCGCCCCACTCGAAGGCGTAGTAGTCTTCCAACAAGCCAAGCGTGCCGCCGGTGTAGTCCTTCGGTGTGGGATTGCCAGCGTAGAAGCCATCGGGTGTCGGTGCGGGGTAGAAGGCTTTGCGGGCCTTCAAATCCCAGGCGGGGATGTTGTTCTGCTTGTCGGTGGCGGCGTTGAAAAGGTAGCCGTATTCTGCCTCGTGATTGCCGAGGCCGAAGAAGAACGGGATGCTGTGGCAGGCACGCTCAAAGGCATTGCGGAAGATGATGGCGCGGTTGTTGATGCTCGTCTGATTGATCGTCACGCCGCCGCCCCACTTCGGTGGCACGCCGAGCAGGCCGTCGGCGAGCTTGTCGGTCATGAAGATGTCGCCCACGTCCATGTGGAGGTCGGGCGCATCGAGGCTGATGTTCTGCATGGCACGCCAGAAGAGCTGCATGTCGGTGTTCACGTCGATATGCGGGTCCGCAGTGACGGTGAAGCTGAACGTCGTGCCGCGAGGCCGAGCGGTGTGGAAGCTGCGCTCGCCGCGAGCATTGTAGAACGTCGCCCCGACATTGCGATGGCGCACGCGGTAGTAATACTCGGTGTCAGGCTGCAAGCCGGTGATCGGGATGCGGATGGGGTTCTTGAACTCAGGCTTGGCGTTGTCGATGTTGAACGTCGTGGGCGTGGTGGCGAGCGTGTATTGGCCGGGAGCGGTGCCGTATTCGACAAAGACCTGCTGATTGGCCGAGGCGATGAGGTTCACAGTCACGCCGTCAGTTTTCGGCAAGGTGAGGAACTCCGCGCCGAGGATGGTCGCGTCAGTCAAAGCGGAGTTGACGGTGTAAGTGTAGTTACTGGACGTTGGGCTCATGGTGGTGGTGCCATTGTTGTTGGTGGCCGTGACGTGGAAGCTCACCGTCCGGCCTCCCGCCTGAGCAGGGATCAATGCTCCCCACACGCCATCATTGGCCGTGCCATCGCCGTGATTGCCATCGTCAAACATGGCCAGTGTCACTGGCGGCGAGGGTGCGTTGGTGACGACGATGATGTCGTCAATCTGCACCTTGGATGCGCTCGCTCCTCCGAGACCGTTCCCGGCGAACTGGAAGCGCAACTTGAGCGTGCTCACCAACTCCGATGGCGCGAGATCATAGTGATAGACGCTGGTGTAGCTGTGATTACTTCCATCCACTTCGCTCAGGCGCGTGTTCCAGGTGATGCCATCCGTGGAGGTTTGGAAGGTCCAACCGAGGCCCGCAGTGAGGTTGGATGTTGCCACCCAGAACTCGACATAGCCAGCGCTGCCAGCGGCGTTGATTGCGCTCGCGGTGGTCACGGAGCGGTCGCCCATCGTGGTGGTGCCCCGCTTGAACTCCAGGCCACAAGGATTGCCTGCGCCGTGGTTGGCATTCGTGGTCTGCCCGATGTCCGTGGTGGATGCTGGCGTGGGCAGCCAGGCATTGTCGCAGCCATCACCGGTCCAAGGCGTGGCTGCTGCCGAGCGCATCGTCTCGGCAAACAACGGGTTGGTCTGCGGCACGCCATTGTCATAGATCAACTGCACCTGTGAAACGGAAGTGCCTGCTGTCGGTGTCACCGTGGCGAGCACATACGTTGCGTCCAAATACGTGGGAGCAGTGGGGCCGGTGCCCACATTGGCAATCGTTGGTCCACCTGCGGTCACCGTGAGCGTGCCCGCATCGCTCGTGGTGCTGCCGATGTTGTTCGAGACGATGACATCATACAAGCCTGCATCGCTGGGAGCGACGTTTGTCAGCGTCAATGTGGCCGCATAAGTGCCTCGGACGGCGACCGCCAAATCATCGGTGATCTGCGTGACGATTCCGCCAGCGACATTCGAACCACCTTTGCGCCACTGCACGGTCGGTATCGCGCCTGGCCAACTGGTGAATGGCGCATACAGCGTGATGGTGCCGCCTTGAGGCACGCTGTTTGTGATGAGCGGCGGGCCAACATAGGGTTTCATGTTTCCGACGCTGATCGCCGTGATCGCATTGGTCAATGTGGTGACGATGCTGGCATAGGCGCTATTGGCGATGAGGTCCGTGGTCTCCTGCGGATCGTCGGTGAGGTTGTAAAGCTCGGGCGTGAGCACGTTGTTCACGCGGCCACGGATGAGTTTAAAATCCTTCACGCCGCCGTTCACCGGATCGGTGAACTGATAGATCGCAATCGGCGCTGCACTCACGGTGACGAGTGGCGAGCCACGCGAGACAGTGGTGCTGTTACTGGCAGAAAGCAGAGCGGGCCAGAGATTCACGCCATCCAGCGGCTTGGTGTTTTGCGGCGTCACACCGACAGCCGCGCAGAGGGTGGGGAAGACATCGCCGACCCACATGGATTGATTACTGATGACACCAGCGGGCAGCACACCGGGCCATTTGATGCCTGCGACTTCACGCATCCCGCCTTCATAGCTGTCGCCCTTCGTGCCACGCAGCGGATCATTGAGCGAGCCTTTGGTTTCATCGCCACCGTTGTCACCAAACCAGACGACGAGCGTGTTGTTGGCGATGCCTGCTGTATCGAGCGCGGCCAGCACCCGGCCAATCTCCTGATCCATGCCATCCACAGCAGCGGAGATAAGGCGACGATTGGCATTCGTGACGCCGAGGTTTTGATATTTCGTAATCAAGCTCGCCGGAGCCGAAACGGGGCCGTGGATCGAGTTGAAGGCCAAGTGCAGCAACATCGGCTGCGCAGGGTTGCGGTTCTGAATGTGAGCGATGGCCTTGTCCGCGAGCAATGTGGGCGACCAGCCGCCATAGCCACGTGAATCGGTGTGTTCGCTAGGTCCATCTTGCTGCACGCCATTCAGCCACCAGTCAGGAATGTCGAGCGACTCGGCCTCGGCGCTGTGGTGAGTGTAGTAATCAATCGCGCCGGAATACTGCCCGTAGAACGAGTCCCAACCGCGATTGTGCGGCGCATATTGCAGACCTTCCTTGATCACGCGCACCGGGCTGCCGTTCACGTTGAAGTGATACAAGTTCTTGTCGCTGCCGCCGAGATGCCACTTGCCGCACATGAATGTCTGGTAGCCCGCCGCCTTGAAGGTCTGAGGCATGAGATGCTCGCTCAAATCAAGGCCACGCTCGTTGTTAGTGCCGTGACGAATCGCGTTGCGGCCCGTCATCAAGGTGGAGCGAGTCACACTACAAACTGTCGTCGCATAGAAGCGCTCCAGACGAATGCCCGTCGTCGCAAAGCTATCCATGTTCGGCGTCTGAATCGGCACCTGGCCTGCGGGCGTGTGATAGCCGACATCGCCCCAACCTTGGTCATCGGTGACGATGATGACAACGTTCGGAGGTGTGACATTGGCACCGCTGATCGTGAGCGTGAAGACTCGTGTGGCAATGCGGCCTACGCTATCGGTTACCTTCAACGTGAAGTTAAAGGTGCCGTTCGCTGTTGGCGTGCCACTGAGGACACCCGCACTGCTCAAGGTAAGACCCGCTGGCAAAGTGGAGCCTGCATTAACGCTCCAGGCATAGCCCGAGCCACTGCCACCACTGGCGACAAGCGTCTGTGAGTAAGCACCAGTGGCATTGGGCAAGGTGGCTCCCGTCGTGATGCTAGGTGCCGGACCGGTGGTGTAACTGCCCGCATTGGTGATCGCCGTTGTCTGAGCATTGCTGTCCGTCGCGACGATGGAGTAAGTGATCGTCGTTCCCGAAACCTGCGCTGGAATGACGGCAGTGAAGCTGCCGCCATTCGCAGGCCCGCTCATCGTCACCGGAGTCGGCGCTGAACCGGATGTCGAGACGACCACGATGTCATCAATGTTCACCGTCGAGCCTGTGGGGCCGCCAACACCATTGCCGACAAAGCCGAATCGCATCTTCAGAGTGCTGGTCAGGTCAGTGGCGAGGAGGTTGTAATGATAGAGCTGGTAGCCATGCACGCTGCCACTGAACTCCGATACTCTCTCGGTGAATGTTGTGCCATTTGGCGCAAGTTGGAAGGACCAGCCGTTCGTGCCCGTGAGTCCAACCGTTCGCAGCCAGAACTCGACATAGTTTGTCGTGGTCGATCCGCTGGTGAAGGTGCCCGTCGCATTGATCGGATTCGTTGTCGTGATCATCGTTCGCGTCGGGTCCGTGGTGGCGGCTGAGCCTTTGCTAAAGACCACGCCACAACTACCCGTGATGCCCGTCGTGTGATTCGACGTGCCAGCCGTCTGTTTGATATTGCCCGCGCCATCTTGCGAGTTCACCGTCCACGCATACGTCGCGCCCGAGCCATCCCAGCCGCCGGTGGTCGTCGCCGTGGTGGACATGGGTTCATTAAAGATGGTGGACGTTGTCTGCGCACCGGTGCTGTAGGTCAAAGTCGCGCTGGTGATCGTGGCACCACTGGCGGGCGTGATCGTTACGCTGACCGTCGGGGTGTCCACATCGCTCGGCACGGCGGGACTGGTGGCAATGCCAGTGATCATCGGAGCTGGAATGGCACCCGTGCCCGTGAGAGCGATATCAAAAGCCGCGCCCACGCTGCTGTCACTGCTGGCGATGTGCAGCGCGGCTGTTTTTGCGCCAGCGCTGCTCGCATTGAAATGCACGACAAAATCCGAAGTCGCTCCGATGGCGATGCTCGATGCTGGCGATGTCGTCACGGTGAAAAGCGAGCTGTGCGTGCCGTCGATGCTCAAGCTGATGCCCGTGAGCGCGGTGGTGCCATTGTTGGTGATCGTGAAGGTCTTCGACAGCGTGCTGCCCACATTCACACTGCCATAGCCGACCGTGCTGAGGCCATCCGTCAGCATCGTCGCCCCTTGCGACACCGCGATCTGCGTCGGCGTGAGTGCGGCTGTGCGCACGGCAAAGACAGGATACGACGAGGTCTTTGGCTCATGGCTGATGATGCCCTGCGCATTACGCTGTGGATTGGAGGTCGTATTCAATCCAAACTCCACGACCAGCGCGGCGAGCGCGTCATTGTTCTGCGTCGTCGATGTCCAATACGAAGTCGCCGTGGCCGATGGGAAGAGCAACCGATGCGCTGGCGGCTTGATGTTCGTGAGGCTGGTGAAAGTGGTCATCGTGTAATCCACCAGCGACTCCATTTCCTTCACGTTCGGCATGCGCCAGTCGCTGAAGCCCGCATCCGTGAGTCCTTCGATGTCTGCCAAAGCCGCTGACCATGTCGCCGCTGTGCGAGGCAACTGCTTCCACATCAAACCCGTATCGAGGTCCGTGACGGTGCCGTCGTTGTTGCTCACGTAGTTGTGGCCGTTCGTCTGCTTGGCGCCGCGCACATAGCGGGCGTGATAGCGCAGGGTGCCACCTGCGCTGATGGTTTCCGACTTCGGCTTCGGCCCCAGACCGCCGCCTTCATTCGTGCACCACACATTTGTCGTGCTCGTGCCGTAAAGATCGCTGCTCCACCAGTAGCCCGCCCGTGCCACGGGATGGTTCGGGAAGAAGGCCGTGTTCAGGGCCGGGTTCGATACCTGATGATTGAACAGGCAGAACAACTCATGCGGTGTCGGCAGCCGCCAATCATTGTAGCCGCCCGTGGTCACGCTCGCTGCATTCGCGACGGCGTTTTCCCAAGTGGACTCGCCATTGTCCACGCTCTGCCACATCAGGCCGGTGACGTTGTCGGTGATGGTGCCGTTGCCGTTGTTGGTGAAAGCCTGGGCATGGATCGTGTAGTCGCTGTCCTCGCCATCACCTGCCGAACCGGTGAAATTGCCCGTCTGTGAGGTGTCCGGCAGCGCGATCATGCTCTTGCCGCTCATCGGGTAGGTGGTGACGCGATTGCCGTTGCTCGTGTAAGTCGTCGTCGTTGTGCCGGTGGTCGGATGCCGATAGGTCATCGTGTAGCTCTTGGGCACCGCTTTGCGGTTCAAACGCCAGCACACGTCATACGTCACGCTGCTCACCGTGTAGCGCATGAGGAAATCATCCTCGCTCGGCGTTCCGCTCACGTTTTCGATAAAGTGACCGCTGCCATCCACGCTCAGCGCCACGGGATTTTTGAAGGCGATGATCGCCGCGCCTGGCACCTGCTGCGCCGTGTAGCCACCGGTGCCTGAGGCACGCATGTTCGACACACTCGGCTGGGGATCGATCTGCGAGTCAAAATTCACCACCACGCCATGCATGGCATTCATCATGAAAGGGTTCGAAGGCGTCCAGCTCGCCGTGCCCGAGTTGTAAGTGCCTCGTGCATGATAATGATAGCCCCAGGTGCCGTGATCGTGGCCGCCATCTGCATCCAGCGTCTGCATGGGCGAGCCATCCGGCTCCACATAACCATACACCGGATAGCCATCCAGCGCCCAGGCGATGGGTTTGTCATTCCCCAGCACCGGGATCAAATGCACCGGATAAATGTGGTAGTGATAATCATCCGCCAGACCGCAGTGACCGCCATAGATGTCCAGCTCGCCGATATCATAGCTGAACTGCCCGGTATTGTTGCGCGGATTAAAAATCGGCACGCCATCCGACCCTAGCGCCACCGCCCCGCGCAGAAAGTTCCCATTCAGCGAGATCGGCGATGCCGCAGGCACGGGCACCAGCGGCAGCTTCCACACATTCGGCTGCCCAAAGCCCAGCGAACCCGCGTTATTCGTCCCATTCGTCGTCCCGATGAAATACGAAACTGGCATCGGCACCTGCTGCTGCCACGTCGTGATCCCCACCATCAGATTCGGCTGCCGCGTGCGATCCGGGATACCGTCGCTCTCGACGTAAAAGTAGTTCGCGTCATTGTAGAACCGCAGCTTCGGCTTGAACGGCAAAAACGAAGCTGACATCAGCTCCCCATTCCCCGGAGCCGTCAAAGTCGAGCCTTGAGCGAGCATCGCGAGGTTTGTCATCATTGAGGCCACCTGCACGTCCTCCGTCACCACTGGCTTCGGTGCTGGTTTGTAGTCCGCCTTCGCCAAAGCCATCCGCTTGGCCATAAACTCATCCGCGATGTGCTTTCGCAGCATTTCCTTGTCCATCGGCAGCCCGCTGGAGTCGGTGGTATGAGCATGCAGCGCCAGCGGCGCGAGGCAGAGAAGGGCAACAAAAGGTTTCATGGCTAACCTCAGACTGCCGGGAACGTGTCAGCCCCTCTTCACCGAACTCAGGCAGAATTGTCGGATTTGTGTAAAGAGTGATGCAGGCTTCAGTCTGCGCCTCGAATATACTTTGATACAGGCTAAAGCCACACCACCTTTTCCCCATGCGACTCCTCATCATCGACGACGACACCGAGCTCTGCCAGCTTGTGGCCGATTACCTCAAGCCCATGGGTTTCGAGGTCGAAATGGAGCACAATGGCGAACTCGGAGCCGAACGCGCCACCACCGAGGCCTGGGCCGCCATCATCCTCGATGTCATGATGCCCGGCTGCGATGGCTTTGAGGTCCTCCGCCGCATCCGCGCAAAATCGAAGGTGCCCGTCATGATGCTCACCGGCCGCGGCGAGGAGGTGGACCGCATCGTCGGCCTCGAACTCGGTGCCGACGACTACCTGCCGAAGACTTTTTCCTCCCGAGAGCTGCTTGCCCGACTCCGTGCCCTCCTCCGTCGGACCGGCTGGATCGCGGAGACCGCTCCGCAGGCCCCCGTCAAAGAACTCGTCATTGGCGAACTGCGTATCAATCCGGAAACCCACGATGTCATCCTTGGCGACCAGTCCTTGCAGCTCACCCCCGCCGAGTTTGGCCTCCTGCTCTCGCTCGCCAAAGCCCATGGCCGTGTCAAAACCCGCGAGCAGCTCATTGAAGAGGTCGCCGACCGCGAGTGGGATGTCTTTGACCGCGCCATCGACATGCACATCTCCACGCTCCGCAAAAAACTCGGCGATGACCCCAAGGAGCCGCGCTTCATCAAAACCGTGCGCGGCTATGGCTATCAACTCGTGACTCCCGGACGATGAGCCGAGTCAAACTCCCGCTCTACGGCAAGATTCTTTCGTGGTTCGCTCTGAACCTTGCCGTGCTTGCGGTGCTGTTCATTTTCTTCCTCAAAGCACAATTCAAACTCGGGCTCGACTGGATGCTCTCTGGCGAACCGGGTGATCGCATCGCAGCCATCGGAGAGAGCGTGACGTTCGAGTTCTCGCGCCTCGCGGAAAGCGAGTGGCCCGCTCGTTTGAGCGAGCACGATCAAAAACACGGCGTCACCTTCGGCCTCTTCGACGGACGCGGCGAGCAGGTCTTTGGCAAAACCATCGAGCCACCTGCCGAGGTGCTCCCCAAACTCATCGACCGCCGTCCTCCCGGCGATGGCAGTCCGCGCCGCCAGCCCGGCCCCGTCTCCAAACGACCTGCGGACGCACCGCCGAAGCCGCGCTTCATGCTTCGTGCGGGCGATCCCGCCCGTTACTGGGCAGGCATTCATCTCGACCTCGTCGCCCAAGGCGGCCGCTCACTCACGCTCGTCATGGTTTCGGATAGCATCAGCGGCGGTGGCCTCTTTTTTGATCTGCGTCCGTGGCTCTGGCTCGCCGCTGCCGCACTCCTCATCTCCGCACTCATGTGGATGCCCTTTGTGCGTGGGATTACTGGATTTATCCGCACGCTCAACACCGCCGCAGGTCGCATCGCGCATGGCAAATTCGACGAGCGCATCGACAAGCAGCGCAACGACGAGCTCGGCGAACTCTCTAGCTCCGTGAACACCATGGCCGCCCAACTCGGCGACTACATGACGCAGCAGCGCCGCATCACGGCCGATGTCGCTCATGAGCTGTGCAGCCCCATCGCGAGAATGCAAATGGCCCTCGGCGTGGTGGAGCAACGCAGCACGCCTGATCAGGCCACCTACCTGCAAAAGCTCGATCGCGAACTCCAGCACATGGCCAAGCTCGTCGAAGAAGTCCTCGCCTTCACCAAAGCCGAAACCATCCCCGACCGCGAAACGCCCAAAGACATCGACTTGCGCGAACTGCTCCAAAACGTCCTCGCCCGCGAAGCCCCCGAAAACGGCATCCAACTCGACATCGGCGACATCAAGCTCCACAGCCTCCGAAACGCCCTCGATCGCGGCATCGGCAACGTCGTGCGCAATTCCGTCCGCTACGCAAAAGACATCGAAATCACCGCCAAAGCTGAAAAAGACCTGGTGACGATCGAAATCGCCGATCGCGGCCCCGGCGTTCCCGAAGAGGCCATCTCACGCCTTTTCGAACCCTTTTACCGCCCCGAAGCTGCCCGCGGTCGCAACACCGGCGGCAGCGGCCTCGGCCTCGCGATCACCAAACGCTGCATCGAAGCCTGTGGTGGCAAAGTCATCGCCCGAAACCGCCCCGGAGGCGGCCTGGAGGTGCAAATCACCCTTCAGATAGGGAAAGTCAGCTCATTTTCTCCGGTTGTGCGCTTCGAAAATGGCGCTTAACTGAGCGGCCCTATGGCAAAATATCAGATTCTCGTCGCCGACCCCATTTCCGACAAAGGCATTGAACTGCTTCAGTCCGAGCCCTCCTTTGACGTGGTCGTCAACCTCGGCCTCAAACAAGAGGCCGATTTCGCCGCTGCCGCAGTAGGGGCCCACGCCATCATCGTCCGCAGCGGCGTTAAAGTCACCGCCAAGGTCATCGAAGCCGCTCCAAATCTTAAAGCCATCGGTCGTGCGGGAGTCGGCGTGGACAACATCGACGTTCCTTCCGCCAGCAAGCGCGGCGTCGTCGTCATGAATACCCCCGGTGGCAACACCATCTCCACCGCCGAGCAGGCCTTCACCCTCATGATGTCCCTGGCGCGCAAAACGCCTCAAGCTCACGCCACCATCATCGACGGCCGCTGGGACCGCAAAAAATTCCAGGGCACCGAAGTCTTCGGAAAAACCCTCACCGTCCTCGGCATGGGCCGCATCGGCGCCGAGTATGCCAAACGCGCTAAAGCCTTTGGCATGCGCGTCGTCGCCTATGACCCCTACCTTTCCAAAAACCGCGCTGAAAGCCTTGGCGTCGAGCTTTGCGGAGACCTGGATGCCGCCGTCATCCAAGCCGACTTCATCACCATGCACATGCCGATGACGCCGGAGACCAAACACATGATCAATGCCGAGCGCCTCGCCAAACTCAAAAAAGGCGTCCGCATCATCAACTGCGCTCGCGGTGGCCTTATCGACGACAACGCCCTCGCAGCAGCTCTCGAATCCGGCCAAGTCGGTGGCGCAGCTTTGGACGTCTTCGAGGTCGAACCCCCTCCAGCCGACTACCCCCTTTTGAAGGCCCCCAACACGGTCTTCACCCCCCACCTCGGTGCATCCACGGATGAAGCCCAGGAAAATGTTGGTATCGAGATCGCCGAAACCATTCGGGAAAATCTTCTCAAAGGCACTGTCGTCAATGCCGTCAATATGCCCAACGTGGATCCCACCACCTTGGCTGCACTCGGCCCCTTCCTGCACTTCGGCGAACTCCTCGGCCGACTCGTCTCTCAGCTCGCCCCTTCCCACTCCAACGTCGTGCGAATCAGCTACTGCGGGAAAGTCGGTCAAGGCGACACCACCCTCATTTCCCGAGCCGTATTGAAAGGCTTCCTGGAACGCCCCGTCGGTGCCGATCAGGTAAACTACATCAATGCCAATGGCGTCGCCGACAACCTCGGGATCCGTTTCACCGAAAGCCGTCTCCCCGAACCCTCTGAATTCAATGACCTCATCGAAGTCGAAGCCTCAAATGGCACCGAGACAGCAAACATCACCGGCACCTTCTTCGGCGGTGATCCACGCATCGTCAAAGTCAACGGCCGCCGCATCGATGCGAAACCTGAGGGAACCCTCTTGTTGATCGAAAACATCGACCGGCCCGGCATGATCGCGGCCTACTCCGCCACCCTTGGCCAAAACAAAGTCAACATCGCGGACATGTCCCTTGCCCGTGATAAGGAAACCGGTAAAGCCCTCACCTTGCTCACCCTCGATTCCGTCCCTTCAGAAGCCGTCATCGCCGAGCTCGAGAAAATCGAAGGCATCAGCCGCATCCACGTCGTCGCTGTGCAGTAGACCCGTCTAAAGAACATACTGAATAGCGCAAATGACGTGCGGATTCCCGGCTTCGCAGCAGCACCGTTGATCTAACAGCAAGGAGGAAACTTGCCAACCTTCGCAAACTCGGCTTCCTCCGGCATTGACTCCTCTGCGAAATCGGAATTCCGCCACCAGTACAAAGTCTGGGCTCCCTTGCCCGGCTACTTCTTCCCGAGCCACTCCACACTTAACACCTGCTCCACGTCGATTTTGCCGCCCGCCTCAGGGATGTCTTCCTGACTGGCCTTCCAGGTGATGCGGCACCGCCTGCCCACGTAAGCCGCCGGCTCCTCAACGACTTTGTCAACGGTCGCGTCCGGCTTCAGGATGAAAAAGGAGCGCTCCCCGCCGTCCGCCGTCTTCATCACCCAATGGAAGTAGTCGCCTTCGTCAATTCGCAAAAACGTGCCCTCCAGCGTTTTCGCCTTGGCCGCCTTGACCTTCTCCGCCAAGGGTGACAAACAGAGCTCTACCGCGCACGCATGAGTCAATGCAATCAACAGAACAGGGATCAAACAGAGGAAGGCGAGGCGTCTCATCCCGGCATGGTGCTAGAATCCTAACGCAGCGCAAGCGTGCCAGACAAACTTTTCCCTGAACAAACATTTGGCATTTCACCCATTTCACGTTCTCGTTTGCTAATGCGGTTACTCCCCCTGCTGACACTCTGCGTTTTGGGCATCACATCATCCGGCGCCTCCGGTGCCTTGAAGATTTACGGCTCCTCCAAGTTCCAATTCAGCGCCGGCAACAGTAAGGTCACCTTCGGCTGCGGTGGTATCAACAACCCCAGTTCCGAAAACGCCACCGGAACCATCCAGGTCCGCCTTTGGGCACTAGACAAGCCCTATGCTGGCGGCTCCATCAGTGGCAAAGTCATCGCCAATTACAAATACGATGGCCTCTCACCCAAAGCCTACTACAGCCCTGTCAGCCGAACCGTTACCGCCTCCATGCCAGGCACCAAAAAAGCCTATTACCTTTGTCTCACCGTCATGGAGTACAAAGCCGACGGCTACGTCGTCTCCGACTACCGAAACTTCGACGGCACCACCGTTCTCGGCCCCTTGAAAACCTTCACCCTCAGTGGCCCCTGGTCCTGGCAGACCCACCCCGAAGGCGGCATCATCGACATGAAAGTCGCCAAGATCGCCCACATACGCACCGGAAATACGGGCACCCTCAAACTCGCCGTCTGGGCCACCAAATCCCCATACAAAGGAGGCGCTATCAACGGCTGGGAACTCGGCAGCGTCATAAAGGCCGCGCTCAAACCGGGCTACACCTACTCTGATGTCAGCAACACCGCCAAATACACCAAGCCCCCCGCCGGCAACTACTACGTGCACATTCTCCTCTCCGAGTTTCAAGACGGTGGTTACAAGACCGTCGCCCACCTGACCTCCGGAAACACCACGGACTTCAAATAGGGCAAGGACAGCAGCTCACCAATCCGCGGCCTCCAACTCCATGAGGTCATGTCCAAACGGAGCGGCGCCGCCCGGGGCACCCCGAATGGTACGCGCTCCTTTCAGTCCAAACAAGGTGGCAGGCGGTGCGGATGGAAGTGGCTTCTCAGCCCCACAACTGTCCCACGCTCGGCCGCGTCCCCTTCCATGCACATTCTGGGGACCTGCGGCATCACAAAATGGGACGTGCCCACCCAGGAACACGACTGGGAACAAGTGGAAGGGGACAAGCATGTATGGGTTACAGGGACCGCGTTTGCCTAAACTTTCTGGATCCATGCCAGGATCAACTTGGTGAAATGAGGCTATGAAGAATCTGAGCCTCCTCATGGCAATACAGGAATCCATCACCAGGTCAGGCACCGTGCACAATGGCCATCCCTGCCTCCGTTTTCCTTTGCATGACATCCACCGACTCCTTCCTGCGCCTCTTCGCCGCTTGCTGGATTTCTGTCGCGCCTGTTTCCCTCGCGAGCGAGCTTTCGGATTGGTCCTTTCATTTCCCCCGTCCCGAGGCTAAGCCAACGCACCAGTTCTCCCCGTCTGCGGGTCGCGATGGCAGCGCCTCCCTGGTCATCGAAACCGGTCCAGGTCGCCATTGGATGGGGCACTGGAGCCAAACTCTGCCAGTCACTGGCGGTGCGCACTACCTATTCAGCGCCTCGCGAAAAATTGAGACCCAGTCCGCTGAACCTTTGCGGCGGGGCGTCTATGCCCGTGTCATCTGGCAGGACGCCGATGGCAAACCCGTCACTTGGGAAGAGCCCGCCAAGGCCGGTTATGCCATCGGCACGATACCCCGGGCGGAACCCGAATACCCGCGCGACCTTGGCAGCGCGCCAGGCGATTGGGGCCGATTCGAGGACATCCTTCGCGCGCCACTTCAGGCCCAGCAGGCTCGCATCGAGCTGTATCTCCAGTGGCTGCCAAACACCCGTGTGACTTGGAGCGACATCACCCTCGCAGAAATCCCCGCACCTGCGCCGCGCAAAGTCCGTCTCGCCACGATTCATCTTCAACCCCGCGAAGGCAAACGCCCCCAGGACAAGCCCCCGCAGTTTGCACCCCTCATCGCCGAAGCCGCCGCGCAGAAGGCCGACCTCGTTGTCCTCCCCGAGACCCTCACCTACTACGGCACGGGCTTGAAAATGCACGAGTGCGCTGAGCCTGTTCCCGGGCCCAGCACCGCCTACTTTGGCCAACTCGCCAAACAACACCGCCTCCACCTCGTCGTCGGCTTGATCGAGCAGGACGGCCCCACCCTTTACAACATCGCCGCCCTCATCGGACCGGATGGCACACTCATCGGCAAATACCGCAAAGTCTGCCTGCCACGCGGCGAGATCGAAGCCGGCCTCACCCCCGGCACCGACTACCCCGTCTTCAACACTGCCATTGGCAAAATCGGCATGATGGTCTGCTATGACGGCTTCTTTCCTGAGGTCGCACGCGAACTCGGCAATAACGGCGCGGAAATCATCGCCTGGCCCGTCTGGGGCTGCAATCCTCTCCTAGCCGCCGCGCGTGCTTGTGAGAACCACGTTTACCTGGTCTCGTCCACCTACACGGACTCATCCAAGCACGACTGGATGATCTCCGGCATCTTCGACCACTACGGGCGCGTGCTCGCCAAGGCGGAAAAGTGGGGCACGTTGGCGATCACCGAAGTCGATCTGAACGAGCGCACCCACTGGAACAGCCTCGGCGATTTCAAAGCCCAGCTCCCCAGCCACCGCCCCTGACTGACGGCCATCAGCGCGCCGCCACCCCACCAGGCTTGCGCACCTTCAAGAGCACCGGGCGACTCGTCTGCACTCCATCCACCGTCGTTCGCAGATGGAAAAAACGAGTGGTATCTGGCAGCCACTTCGGCCCGGCCGTAATGAAGAATTTCCGCTCACTCTCAACCGCCGGCACCAGCAATCCATTCAGCCCTACGTTATCGACATAAACTCCAAATGGAAGATTCCTCCCCGCGTCATCCTTCCCGAACGGCACCGCCTCCTTAAATCCACCCAACCGCGTCACCTTAACCACAGCGCTGATCGTCTCCCCAGGCTCAATCGTCAGTTCCAGCGCTTTCCCAGGCTCAACTCTCGGCGATCCCACCACTCCATCTGGCGCCACCTCAATCACGACTTGCGCTGCCTTCCCCAACTTGATGTTTCCCAGCCCCCCAAGCTCTTTCACGAACTTCTTCCCACGCACCATCGCCGTCGCCGTCAACCTCACCGCTTTCACCTGCTCCGGCGTGGGCATCGGCGCATCCAATTCGGCAAAAAGCAGCCCGTCAGCTGTCATTTGCTCCCTCTCCAAAACAACCGGCGTCGTCGCACTAAAGCCCTTTGGCAATCCCGTCACCTCCACCTGCACTTCTCCGTCAAACCCATCCACTCGGTCCACCTTGAACCCGAACTCTTTCCCACTCCCTGGGCTCACCACCGGATTCAATCCTGATACTGTAACCTTAAAATCCTCCTGCCGTTCGCGCACCGTCATTTGATACTTGAACTCTGGTCCTCCCCTCTGCGTCACATCCCCCAGCCTCACCACATACTCCCCCGCCTCTCTCGCAGTAAACAAAAGATGCGAGTCCTTCCCCCAGCGCCTCATCGGATCATCATCGTTCTGATAGTAAAGCCGAAACACAGGCAGACCATTCGGACTCGGTTCCGACCCGGGTGGCAACTCCTGAACCACATAACATGGCTCTCCAAGGGGATGACTCTGTGGCGTCGTTCCAAAATACGTGTTCCTCTTCCCTTCCCCGGGATAGACCTTGAATCCCGAATCCGGCCCGCGCGGATACAGCCAAAACTTCACCACCTCTCCATTGGCAAAAAGATACTCATTCAAATCCATCTCCTCCCAGTTGTGAATGCGGAAATCATCACTCGTGTCCGAGTCTTTTCCCCGAAACGTAAACCACGAGTCCCGCACAGCACGCAGCACCACCTGCTCCACCGCACGCCCATCCGCATGCAGAATCTCCAATTTCGAATCCAGCGGCGACTTCATCCGCTCCGCCTTCACATCAAACACCCATTCCTCGCCCGCACCTGAACGGAATCGATACAAATCCAAGTCCCCGAGTCCACCCACCACACCAGACACCTCCGAGTTCTTCTTCAAACGCATCGCCTGCCCTGGCGAATCATTGGGCTCCATCTCGACCACCTGAGACATGCCAGCCACTGCCACCAAATCCTTTGCTTTCACCACCACCTTTTGATCCCCCTCTTCCTTCGCCACCTTCACCTCCGCTGGTAACAAATAGCTCTCCATGCTGCCATCCATCCGCGCCACCAAAACCTTGTCCATCCCGGACTCCATCGCAAGAGCGGCTCCCACATCCGACTGTTTCCCAAGAACCGCCAACTGCTCGACCCGTGGCAAAGACCACGCCTTCACGGTCAGATCCGACGATGACGAAACCAGCGTCTTCCCATCGCCCGCTAACGCCAACTTCACCACATCGCCTTCATGCGCAAACCTCGCCTGCACGAGCGGATTGATCTGCGGCTTGTCGACCGACAGCAATCTCCACATCCGAATCCGATTGTCCGCCCCACCCGCAATCACATGCTTGCCATCCGGCGTAAACAACACCGAATACTGCTCGTCCTGAGGTTGGTTCAAAGTATCCAAACGCTCGCCCGTTCGCGTGTTCCAAAGCTTCACCGTCTGGTCCGCGCTTGCACTCGCCAGCACCTTCCCATCCGGACTGAACGCCAAGTCAAAGACCGCCCCATTGTGCACCTCGATTCGGTGCTTCACCTCGCCGCTCTCCGCATCCCAAATCGTCACCATCCGGTCATAGCCACCCGTCGCCACGAACTTCCCATCCGGCGAAAACGCCGCATCATAAAACGTATCGCGACTCCCCCCACCAAACTCCCGCACCTTCTCCCCGCTCGCCACATCCCACATCACCGCCACCCCGCGCACACCCGTCACTCCACTCGCCGTCAGCAACCGCTTGCCATCCGCCGAAAAACTCACCGCATTGACAGCCCCAGGATGCCCACGAAAAACCGACTTCATCTCCCTCGTCTTCGCATCCAAAAGCTCCACCGAATCCTGCTGAGCCACTGCAAGCCATCGCCCATCAGGTGAAAACGCCACCGCCGAAATCGGCCGTTTGATCCCGGCCCGCGCCGCAATCTCAGGCACCACCAAAGTGGACAAAATGGACACATCCTTCGCCTTCTCCGGCCCCTTCGCTCCCGCATCCACCCACGCCTGCAAAATCGCAATTTCCTTCTCACTCGGTTGCGGTTCTTTCTTCGGTGGCATCGACGGCTTTTCCTCTTTTGTCACTGTCCGCACCAGGAAACTCTCCTTAGCCTTCCCCGGCACAATCGAAGGCCCACTCTCTCCACCCCGCATCATCTCACCAAACGTCTCCACCGAAAGATCCCCCTCGCGGTCCGAATCATTGTGACACCCCACGCAGTACTCCCTCAGCACAGGCGCCACATCCGCATGAAAGTCCGGAGCCGCCAGCCCAATGGACGGCGCAATCATCAAAGCAACAAACAGTCTCATAAAATGGTCCTCAAGCCTAATGTTGAAACAAAAACTCCCGACTCGTCATCAACGCCCAAAACAAGTCCTCCAACGCCTCCCGCCTTGCACCTCCAGACCCCTTCGCAAACGCATCAACAAAGGGCTTCTTCTCTGCGTCCGTCGGCTTTCTCGACAGGCACAACATGAACGCTTCCTCGACCAACCGCTCACTGTCCGACCCAGCCTTCGCCATCAGCTTCGTCACTCGACTGTCCGGCTTCGCCAGTTTTTGATTCACCGTATCGCCATTCGACAGGTGCATCGCCTGTACCATGCTCGGTTGAATGGATCGCTCGCACTCACAGGCAATGTCACGATCATTCCGCCCAAACGTCTGAAGAAAATACGACGCCACCGCCGAATCATACAACTGCAAGGCACGCGTCCCCTTCGGATAAAAATCCGTCTTCTGCATGCTGCCATCCTGCAACTTGACCGATGTAAACTCGCCCGGAATATCCGTGATGCCAGCAATCGCATCGTGCAGCACTTCCGCAATCAATCGCCTCGGATAGTATCGGGAAAAATAGCGCGTATCGCCTGCATTCTCAGGCAGCGTGACGCTGCTGCGCTGATAAGTCTCACTCTGGAGGATGAGCCGCATCAAGGCCTTCAAATCATATCCATTGCTCACCAAAGAATCCGCCAAAGCCGTCAGCAGTGGCTCATTGCTCGCCGGATTGGAAGCCCGCAAATCATCCACCGGATCCACGATCCCCATCCCAAAAAAGGCCGCCCACACCCGATTCGCAATCGTTCGCGTGAAGTAAGGATTCTCCGGTGCCGTCAACCACTTCGCCAGATGGTAACGCCGATCCTCCGGATCCTCCGGATCCAGCGCCTCTCCATCCAGTGGCGCAGGAATTTGCGGCCTGCCAGTGCGCGGCTGCAGCAACTCCCCACGTGGCTCCACATACAGCGTCCGAACCCCGTCGCCATTGCGCGTGTCGCCACCCCATCCCTTCGCTCGAACCCGCGAAAACAAATTCGCAAACGCATAATACTGATCATTCGTCCACTTCTCTAAAGGATGGTTGTGGCACTTCGCACAATTGATCGAGAGCGCCAGGAAAGTCTGACTCACATTCTCCGCCATCGTCTCGGGATCTTGATTCACCGCATAAAAATTTGTCGCTCCATTCTTCATGCTGTCGCCCGATGCCGTCACCAACTGCCTCGCCAACTCATCCCAAGGCGTGTTCTCCGCCACCCGTTCCCGCAGCCACAGGTAGTAAGCCTTCACCGCCTCCGGCCGCATCAGCTTCCCGTTGATCATCAGCATGTCCGCCCACCGATACGTCCAGTAGTCCACAAACTCCGGCCGCGCCAAAAGGGCATCAATCAACCGGTCCCTCTTGTCACTGCCATCAGCCGCCAAAAACGCCCTCGTCTCCTCTGGAGTCGGCAACACCCCGATCGTATCCAGATAAGCCCTCCTCACAAATTCCGCATCCGTCGCCTGAGGTGAGGGCTTCAAGTTGAGCCTCTGCAATTGCTCCAACACCTTGTCATCGATCACATTCCGGCGCGGCGCCTTCGCGTAATCCATCTTCGCCAAATCATACGCAAATGGCGAGGTCAAACGAGCCAGCACAATCTGGCTGTCAAACCAGGCCGTCACCGCCCCCTCACCATGTCCGGTCACACTCACCAAACCAGACTTCCCGTCCACCGACGCCACCACCTCATTCGATGAGGTAAACTTCGCCCACCGTGTCACATCCCGCACCCGCCCATCACTGTAATGCGCCCTCACCATCAACTGCTGCTTCTCCCCAGGCTTCAAGAGTGACAACTCCGGCAGCACCTCGATCCGCTTCACCCGCGCCTCTTCCTCCACCGGCCCCGGCGCACCCGCCGCCACCCACTCCGCCAAAATCTGATAATCCAACGACTTCACCTCAATCAACTTCCCCCCCTTATGCTTCGTCGCCACCGTCGGCTTCGTCAGCAAAAGACTCTTCGCCGGTTGCGCCAAGTCCACCCGCCGCCCGCGCACGCCCCTCGTGATCGTCTGAAAATCAGATTCGATGTCATAGCCCATCAGACTCAATCGAAACCCGCCCTTTCCAGCCAACGCCCCATGGCATCCCCCCGAATTGCACGTCGCCTTCGTCAGCACCGGTATCACATCATTTCGGAAACTCCACTCATGCGCACCCGCCATGCCCTTCACCGTCACCTGAGCAGTCGCCACCGCACCATCTGCATCCGTCGCTGTGATCACCGCCTCCCCATCTTTCACCGGCACCAGAACACCTTCCGCATCCACACGCACCACTCCCGCATCAGACGAACGCAAAGTCACCTTCTCCACCGGACCCGCAAACCCATCCCCCATCCGCACCGCCAGCACTCCGTGCCGAGCCTCCATCCCATCCAGGGTCACTCGCTCAGGCAGCAACTTCAACTCCGCCGCCCCCGCATCAGCGATCAAACCCGCAGCCACAAAGCAATGCAACCATCTTGGTTGCACGACTCGCCGCCCCTTCACCAAACAAGCTGCAAGCTTGCCCCACTTTGAATTCGTCTTCATCACGCAAACAATTCCTTAACAGCTTCCGATCCAAAATCCGTCAGCGGAAACGGCCTCCCCGCTGGCCCCGGCAAATGACTGTGCGAATCCAGCCCCAGACTGTGAAAAATCGTCGCCACCACATCTCCCGGCGTCACCGGACGCTCCGCCGGAAACCCTCCAATCGGATCACTCTTCCCAATCACTCTCCCACCCTTCACACCACCACCCGCAAACGACACCGTGAAACACTGCGGCCAGTGATCGCGCCCACCCGCCGGATTCACCTTCGGCGTCCGCCCAAACTCACACAACCCCGTCACCAACGTGTCCTCCAACATCCCCCGCTGATCCAAATCCTCAATCAAGGCCGAATACGCCTGATCATACATCGGCGCCACCTGGTCCTTCATCTGCGGCACATCAATGAACGGCTTCGATCCGTGAATGTCCCAGGACAACTCATTGAACACAGTCAAAAACGTGTTCACCGTCACAAACCTCACCCCGTTCTCCACCAACCGCCGCGCCAGCAGCATGCACTGCCCCACCCGGTTCATCCCATACCGCTCCCGCACCTTCTTCGGCTCCTTCGACAAATCAAAAGCCGTCCGCGCTTGCGGACTCGTCATGATCCGATACGCCGATTGAAAATTGTCATCATACAATCGCGCATCCTCGCTCGACTCAAATTGCTTCATCGTCTGCTCAATGATCGCCCGCATCCCCCGGCGACGCTCCAACCTCGCCGCTCCGATCTGATCCGGCGGCAGCAAATCCGGCACATTGAAATTCTCCGCCGAAGGATCCGCCATCAGCGCAAATGGATCAAATGCCTTCCCCAAAAAGCCGCCCGCCTGCCCGTTCGGCAAATTGCCACCCCCGCGACCCATCAACTCAGGCAGCACCACAAACGGCGGCAAATCCGACCGCTGCCTCATCAGGTAGCTCGCCACCGACCCCGCATGCGGCGTGTTGATTCCACCCGTAAACCGCCTCCCCGTCTGCATGATCTGCCACCCCGCATCATGCACCGCCGCCCCATCATGATGACACGAGCGAATCAAAGAAAACTTGTCCGCGATCTTCGCATGCATTGGCAAAATCTCCGAAAGATCAATGTCCGGCGACTTCGTCCGAATCGGCTTGAACGGCCCCCGCACCTCGCTCGGCGCATCCGGCTTCATGTCCCAAAGATCAATGTGACTCGGCCCCCCCAAGTTGAAAATCATGATGCACGACCGCTGATCATGCCCCGCCTTCACCGCCCCCGCCTGCTTGGCACTCAAATACTGCGGCAGCGAAAGCCCCGCCGCACTCAACACACCCAACTGCAAAAATTCACGCCGCTTCAGGTGGCTTCCACCACAAAGATTGGCCCTTTGATCAGCTAAGAAATCAAACATAAACGTGCGCGTGTCGGTTCAAACATCTACTCCCGCTCATCCAATACGAACGAGAGCACCAACAAAATACGCACCTTCCATCCCGCTCCTATCGCTTTCACATGGCTGAACGGACCCTATCATTTGTATTATCCAATCATCTCTCATCTCCACGACGCTGGCAATCGCCTCTCTGCGCCAACCCTCCCCAAAAGACTTTCGAATCGCCAAACATCCCTCCGCTTTGCTAGGCTCCTCTGGAATTCATCCCCATGAACCTTTCACGCTCTCTAACCCTGGCACTGTCTCTCGCCTTCACCCAGACAACTCTCGCCGAAGCCGTCAAAGATCGCGAAGGCGCCGTCCGCAATGACCGCGCCAAAATGGAAAACGACGCCCGCTGGATCTACAACGACGTCGAACAAGGCTTCACCGAAGCCGCAAAATCAGGCAAACCCCTCCTTGTCGTCCTCCGCTGCGTTCCTTGCCTCGCCTGCATGGGCATGGACGCCGCCGTCCTCGCCTCCGACGAACTCTCTCCCCTTCTCGATCAGTTCGTGTGCGTCCGCCTCATCAACGCCAACGCCATCGATCTGCAACTCTTCCAGTTCGACTACGACCTCTCCTTCTCCACCCTCATCTTCAATGCCGACCGCACCATCTACGGTCGCTACGGCTCCTGGCAGCACCAAAAGGACTCACAAGATACCAGCCTCGAAACCTACACCAGCGCCCTCCAGCGCGCTCTCGAACTCCACCGCGCCTATCCTGGCAACAAAGAATCTCTCACAGGCAAACAGGGCGGCCCCACCCCCTTTCGCACACCTGTCGACATCCCCAAACTCGCCGAACGCTACGGCCGCGAACTCGACTGGAAAGGCAATGTCGTCAAAAGCTGCGTCCACTGCCATCAAATTGGCGATGCCTTCCGCGCTTCCTACCATGACAACAACAAACCCGTTACCCTCGAATTCATCTACCCCATGCCCACCCCCGAAACCCTCGGCATGACCCTCACCGCCACCGACACCTTGCGCATCGATCAAGTCGCCCCGAACTCCGCCGCCGCCAAAGCAGGCCTGCAGCCCGGCGATCTCATCGAAACCTTCAACAACCAACCCCTCGTCTCCGTCGCAGACGCCGCCTGGGTCCTCCACCGCAGCCCCGCAGCAGGCACCCTCCCTCTCACCATCCGACGCAATGGCGAACCTATGTCCCTCTCCATCACCCTTGAACCCGACTGGCGCTACAAAACCGACATCTCACGCCGCGTCGGTGCCTGGTCCCTGCGCGGCATGGCCACCGGCGGCCTGGTGCTCGAAGACCTCGACGACACCGCCCGCGCCGAGCGAGGACTTGACACCCAAAGCCTCGCCCTCTGGGTCAAAGGCCTCGGCCAGTACGGCCCCCACGGCCTCGCCAAACGCTCAGGCTTCCAAAAAGACGACGTCCTCATCGAGATCAACGGCATCAAAAACCGCCTTTCCGAAAGCGAACTCCTCGGTCGCCTCCTAAGCGATCCCAAAGGCAAACACCCCCTCCCCATCACCCTCCTCCGCAACAAAAAACGCCTCGCCCTCACCCTCCCCATCGCAACAGAACAGTGACGCACGCTGGTCGCCTCACTTCCCCTTCACCCGCGGATTACTCATGTAATACAGCCTCCCATCCTCCGCCCCCCCCACAAAATCCGGCACCCCGTCCCCATCAAAGTCCACCACCGTTGGACTCACATCGTGTCCCTCAATGTTCACCTCCGCCAGCAACCCGCGATCCGCAAAAAACCACTTCCC
>JAIYDW010000064.1 GCA_027487315.1 Verrucomicrobiaceae bacterium
AGAAGGGCGCGTTTTTCGAGTGCGACCCATTTCGGCTTGCCGGTGGTGCCGGAGGTTAGGAAGAGGCAGCCGCCTTCGGGGAGGTGCGGCTTGGTGACTTCGAGGAGGTGGCTGGGCGGGGAGGGGTGGTGAGGTGGCAGGGCGATGTGAATTTCTCGGCTTTCCCAAAAGGTGGGAGTGAGAAATTCGGGGGGAAAGGTAATCGGTGGGAGCATGAGGGCGAGGGATCAGGGGGTGAGGCGTCGCCAAGGGAGGCCTTCGATTAGATCGCCGAAGCCGAGTCCTCCGCCGGCGAGGTCTGGCTGGAGGTGACCGCCAGGGGAATGGACGCGTTCGAGGAAGGAGTCGGCTGTGAATAAGTGCTGGGTGCAAAGTCCGCAGAGACCGACGGTGTCACCGAGTTCATGCCGTGCTGTGGCTGCTTCGTAGGCGGCGTACATTTGGCCGATGGGGTGATCCATGGCGGAAGTGAAGACGAGGTCCTTGTGTGAGTGAAGTTTGGCGACCGTGCGCCAATCTCGACGTGCGGGTTTGATGACGACGGAGTCGAAACCGGTGGTGGCGGATTGCCAGCCTTTGTCGAGTGCCAGTGAGATGGCCCATTTTTCGCGGGCGGTGTTCCAGGTGATGGGATCGTAAGGGCATGGGTCTTCAACGAAATCGATGGCTCGATAGAGGCGAAGCGGCATGAATTCGACGAATTTGTGGAAGGCTGCAGGCTCGAGGCAGCCGTTGAAGTCGATGCGAAATCGGAGGTTGGTGTCGCCAGCGGTGCGCTGGCAGGCTTCAAGGAAGCGGAGGGTTTCGCCCCAATTGGGGTAACCTTTGGCTTTGAGGGCGGGCCAACCTTCGGACAGGATGCGATTGATCTGAGGGGTGGTGGGGTGGCCAAAGCTCCAGGAATAGTGGCTGGCGGGGATGGTGAGGTTTTGGAAAAGACTGACGCCGGCGTGGCGGGCGTTGCTGTCTAGTGCGGCACAGTCGAGGGCGCGTTGGGCTAGGGGCGTGGGTTGGCCGGATTGAAGGAGAGTGAGTTGCTGTTCGAGGGGGGCGTCGCCGAATTCGGGCCAGGGGTGGATGCAGCCGATGCCGCCGTTTTGGAGAATGAGGGCGCCGGGGAAGGAGCGGCGGACCGAGGCGGAATTGAGGGCGGCGCCGCTGAATAGCAGGTATTCCCAGAAGTAGATGGGTGAGTCGGGCATGGGCGGCGGCCGAAGAATGGCTCTCAATTCAGAAACGCCTGAAGATAGAAACGAGGCGTGGAGATTGTGGAGGAGACTGCATGGTGAGAGTGGCTGGAGAGGCCGATGCAAAGAAGGATTGAGAAGAGGAGAAGCTGGATTCCGCTAACGGCAAGGTAACGATTATAGAGGGGGCTGGGAGGGGTGGAAAAGGTGCCGATTGTGATCCAGAGGCCAACAGGTAAAAGGAGGAGAGGGTAAGTGAAGGCGTTGTGATCACCTTGGAGCCACCAGTGGAATCCGGAGAGGTGAGCTGTGAGGATAAGCGTAATGATTTCCCAGCGGGCAAAGGTGATTCCGAAGCGAGCGGCGAGGGTGTTTTTGCCTGTGGTGCGATCCTCGGCGATGTCGCGCAGGTTGTTGATGGCGATCAGAACGGTGGAGAGGCAGCCGATTTGAAGGCCAGCGACGAGAGCGTCCCAATACCATTGACCGGATTGGACGAAGGCGGAACCGAGCACGGCGATGAAGCCAAAGAAGAGGATGACAAAGAGTTCGCCCAAGCCTCGATAGGCTAGGGGGTGTGGTCCGCCGGTGTATCCGTAACAGAAGTAGAGGGAGGGGAGGCCGATGAGGAGGATCGGCCAACCACAAGCTTCGATGAGTGGGATTCCGAGCAGGGTGGCCGCGGCGAGGGTGAGGAAGGCGGCGGTGAGAGTGGTGCGTGAAGAAGCGGCGCCGGCTGCAGTGATTCGGGTGGGGCCGATGCGCTGTTGGGTATCGGCGCCTTTGATAAAGTCGAGAGCGTCGTTGAAGAAGTTGGTAGCGATTTGGAGGCAGATGGTGCTGCCCAGTGTACAGGCGAGAAGGAGGATGCTGAACTGGCCGGAGTGTTTCCAGGCGATGACAGTGCCAACAGCGACTGGGGCGATGGCGGCACCGAGGGTCTTGGGTCGGGAGGCGTTTATCCATTCCCGAATCGTTGCCATAAGATCTTGAATTCGTTACATCTAGGTTACGGAACAACCTCTCCGGAGCCGGTGTACACCCATTTGAGCACCTTGCCGTTTTTGATTCGGGCTTGGGCCTCGGTGTCAAATTTTCCGAACATGGTAACGGTTTCGTACTTCACAATGATGGTCCAGAAATCGGTGTCATCGATTTTTTCTCGAGCCACGTCACCCCATTCCTTGATGTTGTCTGGTTTGATTTCGGTGACTTCGCCGGCGGACATGCTAGCGAGAAGCAATGGATAAGCACCATCGGCGTTTTTCTCGGGTTTGTCATCGCCAGCAACGGTAGGACCGGCTTTGACGACACGAGAGCCGGCGGTTTTTTTGAATTCGTGAGCGCGGCGGAGGGATTCGACACGCCAGACTTTCCATTTGTCGTAAGTCGAGGTGAGGACGTCCTTGAGATTGGTATCATCCATGGCGACTTCACCACGGGCTGTGGAGTCTGGAGTGGGGGCGATGACGAGGGTGGGGCCTTGTTGGGCGACGGCGATGACGTCGCGACCTGCTGGGACGACGGAGGAGGCGGTGCCACTGCCGACCTTGATTTTGAACTCGAACTGGCGGTTCATTTTCACAGGGCGAGGAAAGGCGCTCTTTGGGATGGTGGACCAGTTGCCGACGACGGTCTCGATGGGTGGGAACTCCGGTGGGACGAACTCGCCTTCTTTGGGTTTGGTGGGTTCCGGGGTGGGCGCAGGTTCGGGTGCCATGACCACGGGCATTTCCGGTTTGGGGGCCTCGGGTTTGGGGGCCTCCATGACGGGTGTCGGGGCTTCCGGGATGGGTTCAGTTTTTTCCGGTTTGGGAGCGACGACAACGATGGGGGTGGCCTCCTCTTTGCCTAGTTTATCAATGCCGAGAGAGGCTGCGATGGGGGGATAAACGAATTTGTAGGACAAAAACGTCAAGGCCGCGGCAATGATGAGGACGAGAATTGCTTTCATGTTGGCTGAGTTACACTAGGCGAAGACCGATGAGGTGCAAGATGGACTTCGGCGTCTCTTTTGAGGTTTCGAGCGAGAAAGCTTGCTACGTGGCTAAGCTTGGCGACCCCTACGGGAATCGAACCCGTGTCGCATCCGTGAAAGGGATGTGTCCTAACCGCTAGACGAAGGGGTCTTTTGCGGGGAGCGCGAAGATGGCGATTTTCGAGGGGGGTGCAAGTGAAAAGTGTGATTTACCCGTATTCCGGAGGTGGGAGTTCTTCGTGCTCCTCGATCAATTGAAGAGCGTCGACCAAAGCATTGCGAACAGCTAGATCATTCAATTCGCTCTATTGTGCATCAGGTGCGATTCAGTTGGGGCGAATGATTCGGACTTGTCGGTGACTTTGAATCTTGGGTGGTTGGCTGGGTAGAGGTCTCACTCATCCCAACGGTGGACTCGTTTGACGGAGTAAAGGGGGGAGTGGTATTGGGTGACGGGGCGGGCGCCTTGTTGGCGTTTGGGGCCGAATTTGTGGCGTTGGGTTTGGAAGACTTCGTCGACGAAGTCTTTGGAGCCTAGGGCGATGGCTTCGCTGAACAGGCGGATGCG
>JAIYDW010000193.1 GCA_027487315.1 Verrucomicrobiaceae bacterium
CCACCGCCGACTCCAAAACCGGCCGCTCCCATCCCCAAAAAACCAGCCTCACACCCGCCTCACTCATTCGCCCCGCCCTCCTTCTTCAACCGCTCCACAATCCCCTGCGCTATCGCCTCCACCGACCCCTCAATCGACACCGCCATCAAATCATCCGACCGCTCCAAAATCGCCAACTGACTGTCCAGCAAACTCAGCGGCATGTAGTGCCCCACCCGACGCCCCATCCGCTCCGCGATCAACTCCCGACTCCCATCCAGCAGCACAAACCGCAGCACCTCTGCCTCATCCTCTTCCCTCAACTTCTCCCGATACACCCCCCGCAATGCTGAACACGCCAAAACATACACCTTCCCCTCCGCACGCACCGCCTCAATCCTCGCCCGCAACCGCTCCAACCACGGCCACCGATCCTCATCCGTCAGCGGAATCCCCGCCCCCATCTTCGCCTTCGCCTCCTCCGTGTGAAACCCATCCGCATCCTCAAACACCCCACCCACCAAACCCGCCACCGCACGCCCCACCTCCGTCTTCCCACAACCACACACCCCCATCACCACAACAGTCTTCGGCAAATCCAAACGCATCCCCCACCCAACCCCAAATCCCCCGCCCCAACAAATCAAATTTCCCTTCTCCTCACTAGTCACTTTTCATTCGTCATTCCCCATTCGTCATTCATCTTCCCCCTCCATGTTCCGTTCCCTCCTCACCCAGCGCCTGCAGACCGCCTTCGACAAAGCCGGCATCACCGTCCCAGACGAATTCACCCCCGCCGTTGTCCTCGCCTCTGACACCCGCTACGGCGACTACCAATCGAACGCACCCATGGTCCTCGCCAAGCAAATGCGCACCAACCCCCGCGCACTCGCCCAGCAAATCGTCGACGCCCTCGAAGTCACCGACCTCTGCGAAAAAACCAGTATCGACGGCCCCGGCTTCCTCAACTTCACCCTCTCCCCCGCCGCCCTCGCCAACCACCTACTCAAATCCGTCACCGACGACCACCTCGGCGTCCCGCCCGCCCCCAACCCGCGCACCATCGTCATCGACTTCTCAGCGCCCAACATCGCCAAACCCCCGCACGTCGGCCACATCCGCTCCACCTTCATCGGCGACTCCCTCGCTCGCATCGCCCGCTTCGTCGGCCACAAAGTCATCACCGACAACCACATCGGCGACTGGGGCACCCAGTTCGGCATGATCCTCCACGGCTGGAAAACCCTGCTCAACACCACCGCCCTCGACGCCAATCCCATCGCCGAACTCCTCCGCCTCTACAAAACCATCAACGCCCAAACCAAGGCCGACCCCGCCGTCCTCGACACCTGCCGCCACGAGCTCGTCAAACTCCAGCAGGGCGACCCCGAAAACAAAGAAATCTGGACCCGCTGCGTCGCCCTCTCCCTCGACCAGCTCCGCACCATCTACGCCAAGCTCGACACCCACTTCGACCACTACCTCGGCGAAAGCGCATACAACGACAAACTCGCCCCGCTCGTCGATGACCTCCTCGCCCAAGGCATCGCCGAAATCAGCGACGGCGCCGTCTGCATCTTCTTCCGCGACCTCGAAGCCCTCGCCGACAAACCCTGCATCATCCGCAAAACCGACGGCGGCTTCCTCTACGCCACCACTGACCTCGCCACCATCGACCACCGCATCAACGTCTGGAAAGCAGACGAAATCTGGTATGTCGTAGGCGCCCCGCAAGAGCTCCACTTCCGCCAACTCTTCGAAGCCACCCGCAAACGCGGCCAAAACGCCAAACTCGTCCACATCGCCTTCGGCAGCATCCTCGGCCAGGACGGCAAAATGTTCCGCACCCGCACCGGCGAATCCGTCGGCCTCATCGAAGTCCTCGACGAAGCCACCGAACGCGCCGCCACCGTCGTCGCCGAGCGCGAAGGCTTCACCGAAGACGAAAAAGCCGCCATCGCAGAAATCATCGGCGTCGGCTCCATCAAATACGCCGAACTCTCCCAAAACCGCCTCACCGACTACAAATTCAGCTGGGACAAAATGCTCTCCCTCCAGGGCAACACCGCCCCCTACCTCATCAACGCCTACGTCCGCACCCGCGCCATCTTCCGCAAGCTCGACGGCAACTTCACCGTCCCCACCGAAGTCAGCTTCACCGACCCCGCCGAACGTGCCCTCGCCCTCAAGCTCGCCCAGTTCGCCGAAGCCACCCACGACGTCCTCGAAGACCACCGCCCCAACACCCTCGCCAACTACCTCTACGAACTCGCCAACGCCTACCACAGCTTCTACGAAGCCTGTCCCGTCCTCCGCAGCGAAGGCACCATGCGCGAAACCCGCCTCCTCCTCTGCCAAGCCACCTCCCAAGTCCTCCGCTCAGGCCTCAACCTCCTCGGCATCCAAACCACCGAGAGAATGTAAACCCCGCAGGCGCATGCGCCAAAAGGCCTCCCCAAAAAATCCCGTTAATCCCCCCAAAATCCTGTAAATCCTGTCCCAAAAAAGACGCCGCCCGCTCTGTGCTCCAAATCTCCCAACACCTCCTCCCCGTCGATCACACCGACACCGACCTGCGCCGCAGTGTCCTGACCCTGCTCAACATCCGCGACGAACACCTCCTCTCCCTCACCGTCAAACAACGCGCCATCGACGCCCGCCGCGGCCGCGCCCAATTCAGCCTCACCCTCCTCGTCGAAGTCACCAACGAACCCGCCGTCCTCAAGCACCACGCCAAAACCCCCCGCATCACCCCCGCCCCCGACGAAACCTACCGCCAACTCCCCTCCAGTTCGTCCTCGTCCTCGTCCTCGTCCTCGTCCTCGTCCTCGTCCTCGTCCTCGTCCTCCTCGTCCCACTCCCCCTCCCCCGTGGAGCAAGCCGCTGGCTTGCCTCCCCCTCCTACCCCCTCCCGCCCCCTCATCATCGGCTCCGGCCCCTGCGGCCTCTTCTGCGCCCTCCTCCTCGCCCGCGCCGGTCGCAAACCCATCCTCCTCGAACGCGGCAAACCCGCCGGCGACCGCGCCCGCGACGTCACCGGCTTCTGGCGCCGCGGCTGGGCCTTCAACCCCGAATCCAACGTCCAATTCGGCGAAGGCGGCGCCGGCACCTTCTCCGACGGCAAACTCTACACCCAAATCCGCGACCGCGAGCACCGCATCCCCTGGCTCCTCAAAGAAATGGTCATCGCCGGTGCCCCCGAAGACATCCTCGTCAAAGCCAAACCCCACATCGGCACTGACCGCCTCATCAAAGTCGTCCGCCACATCCGCGAAGAAATCATCGCCCTCGGCGGCGAAGTCCGCTTCGAAACCCGCGTCGACCGCCTCCTCATCGACGCAGGAAAATGCCGCGGCGTCATCCTTCACGACGGCACCACCATCGAGTCGAATCAGACCATCCTCGCCGTCGGCCACAGCTCTCGCGACACCTTTACCGCCCTCCACGCCCAAGGCGTTCCCTTCGAACCAAAACCCTTCTCCGTCGGCGTCCGCATCGAGCACCCCCAAACCCTCATTGACCGCATCCGCTACGGCAAAAACGCCGGCCATCCCCGCCTCGGCTCCGCCCCCTACAAATTCGTCGCCCACTGCGGCACCGGCCGCGCCGCCTACTCCTTCTGCATGTGCCCCGGCGGACTCGTCGTCGCCGCCGCCTCCGAACCCGGCACCGTCGTCACCAACGGCATGAGCAGTTACGCCCGCGCCGAAGCCAACGCCAACTCCGGCTTTATGGTCGATGTCGGCCCCGCCGACTTCTCAGCCACCCACGAAAATCCCCTCGGCGGCATCGACTTCCAACGCACCCTCGAACAGCGCGCCTTCGAACTCGGCGGCGGCAACTACCACGCCCCCGCCCAACTCCTTGGCGACTTCCTCCACGCCCGCCCCTCCACTGGACCCGGCAACGTCAAACCCTCCTACGAACCCGGCGTCCACTGGACCGACCTCCGCGAAATCCTACCCGAAATCGTCTCCGACACCCTCGCTGAAGCCATCAGCAAAGTGAACCTCGCCCTTCCCGGCTTCGACCTCGAAGACGCCATCATGACCGGCGTCGAGACCCGCAGTTCCTCCCCCATTCGCATCCCCCGCGACTCCGAAACCCTCGCCTGCATCACCCTGCCCGGCCTCTACCCCGCCGGCGAAGGTGCAGGCTATGCCGGCGGCATCATCTCCGCCGCCGCCGACGGCATGCGCATCGCCGAAAGGTTGCTGAAGGTGGGGCAATCATCTTGATTGCCCTCGTTTGCGGCGCGCGCGTCATAGGAAACGCCTTACTGCATCACTGCTTCAGCATCCCCAGCTCGCGCAAAAACCCCTCCGCCCGGGCCAACGTCTCCCAAACATACGGCTCCCGGTTGAAAAACGCGTGCCCTTGCCCCGCAGTCACCACCACCTCACACGCTCCCCCCAGCTCCTTCACTTTCGCCGCATAAGCCTGCACCGACTCGATCGGAACCGTCGTGTCCGCATCCCCATGAAAAATCACCGTCGGCGGATGCCCCGCCTTCAGGTGATGATACGGACTCACCCTCAGTAAGTCCTCAAGCTTCCGCCCCTCCTTCGCCGCCCCATTGCGCGCCCGCTCAAAATCCAATTTCACCGCCGGATTAAAAAGTACCAACGCCACCGGATCGATCACCACACTCATGTCATCCTTCTCATCCTCAAACGCCCCCAGCGTCACCAATCCCGCCGCCAGATGCCCCCCGGCCGATCCCCCACCCGCCGCGATCCGTTTCACATCCACCCCCAACTCCCCGGCGTGCGTCTTCACCCAGCGAAACGCCGACCTCGCATCCTTCACACATTCCACCACCGTCACCCCCGGCTGCGTTGTCAGCCGATACTGCACCGAAAACGCCACCATCCCCTTCTCCGCCAGCTTCGCACTCTGCCGCGCAAACGCCGTCGGACTCCCGCCCTTCCATCCACCCCCATGATAAAAAACCACCGCTGACCGCCGATCCTCCTTCTTCCAGCCCACCGGCTTCCAAATCCAAATCTCCAAAGCCTTCCCATCCACCTCCTTATAGACCCGCTTCTCCGTCGGCTCAGGCAACTCCCCCTTTTGAGCCTGAACCCCACACCATGGCAACAGCAGTGCCGCCGCCCACACACAAACATTCGAACGATTCATAACATTCAAAGCTTGGTGCGACCAACTCGGTCGCACCCATCGAGCACTCCAATCACTTCATCAACGCCACCACATCAGGCAAAATCGCCTCCGCCCACATCTGATACCCCTTCTCATTCAAATGCAGCAGGTCCGGCATGATCTCCTTCGAAAGCGTCCCATCCTTCTCCAAAAACACCGACCCCAAATCCTTCCAGAACACCCGCTTCCCGTCCGCATACCCCTTGATGATCGCATTCGTCGCGTCATTCTGCTTCCGCTTCGCATCCATCGCATCCGGCCCGCGCGGAAAAATCCCCAATAGCAGCACCTTCGCCTCCGGACACTTTTTCTCCAGCACCGCCAGGATCTCCTTCACCCCATCCGCCGTCTGCTCCGCCGTGCAAACATATCCATCACGCCCCTGATGCCCCGTGTTGTTCGTCCCAATCATGAGCACCACCAGCTTCGGCTTCAACCCATCAAAATTCCCATTCGCCAACCGCCACAGCACATGCTCCGTGCGATCTCCTCCAATCCCAAAGTTCGCCGCCTTCATTGGCGCAAAATGCAAATCCCACATCGCCTTGCCCTTGCCCTCCCAACCCTGAGTGATCGAGTCCCCCAAAAACACCACCTCAGCCGTCCCCTCCTTCGAAACCTCATTGAACTTCGCGTGCCGCTGCTGATTGCGTTCCTCCGGCCGCCCCACCGGCGTCGTCGCCACCGACTTCACCGTCTCCGCACCCACCACACCCGCCAAAAACAACAAAGGAATAAGAACAAATCGTTTCATCAGTTCAATAGAGTAAATTCAGACCACCATTAACGCTCCCGTTCACCCCGTCTCTCACCGAATCTACCGCCCCCTCTGCGCCTCCCCACCCTTTGCGACTCTGCGTGCCCCATGAAATCCCTCCTCATCACCCTCCTCATCATCGGCGGTCTCTTCCTCGCCAACGACGCCCTCCTCACCCCACCTCACCAGCGCCTAATCTTCCCCAAAGGCCCCGCCCCCGTCATCAAATCCACCCCACCCCCAAGCTCCACCGAAGCCCCCTCCCCATCCCCTACCACCACCGCCTCAACTCCCCCCGCCCCCAAACCCACCCCCACCCCAGCCAAAACCACCGACTTCGTTCCGCCCCCTATCGCCTCCCTCGAAGAAGCCACCGGCAACTGGACCGCCATCCCTGAACGCGCCTTCCCTCGCAACGTCCTGCTCAAACAACCCGTCTCCATCAAAATGTCCGCCGGCACCGGCCAACTCGCCGCCGGCACTTCCGCCCTCGCCCTCGCCGCCAGCCAGGGTGTCCTCACCATCGCCCCCTCCACCGCCTCCACCGCCCGCGGCCAAATCCCCGTCACCGACACCGACTTCCCCGATCAAATCCGCTCCGCCTACGAAACCTGGAAAACCCACCGCATCCAAATCGCGCGCGAATCCTGGGAAGCCCGCCAAAAAGCCCCCGCAACCGTCGCCTCCACCAACCTCGTCGACCCCGCCGGCAAACCCCTCACCAACAGCAGCGGCAAATACGACATCATCCTCGAAAGCATGCGCATCGGCCAAGTCACCGAAGTCCGCCCCGACAACATCCGCTCCTGGGGCGCCGCCCACCCCGGCCTCGTCGATGGCAAACCCGGCTGGCTCATCGAAATCGACTTCGCCGCCACCACCATTTTCGGCACCTGCGACGCCCAAGCCCAAGCCCAAATCCTCAACGGCAAAATCCACCGCTGGATCTACACCGGCTCCGGCGAAGAAGTCCCCTGAACTCAAGCACCTTCCTTCAACCTAGAAACGGGAATGGGAAGGGATGAAAATGGCGTCGTGCTTGGTTCCACAAGGCTTCCCGGTTCGCAGCGGTTGCATCGATAAGATGATGCCACCCGAGAAGCGGGAAGCCTTGTGGGGCCAATGACGGCGGCAGATTCGCCCTCAGCCATTTCCGTTTTTAGGTTCAAAGAAGGCCTCGTCTCAGCGCCCTCCCGGCATATAGAACCGCCACCGGCGGCCTCGTCTCCGCCACGCACGCAACGGAGACCTGACGGGCGGCCAGCGTTGGTCAAAGCCGTTTCGTGCCAGACTCCTATCGCTTGGTTGAAGATTGAGAGACAGGCCAAGGAGATTGCCGGGTCACTGGAATCGCGGTTCTCATCGATTTCTGTCCATCAAGGCCAAACCCCAGATGCATCGTGAAAAAATCATCCAGGGCCGCCGCCAGGACGTGTGCAAATCTCAACCGATTCTCTGCTGTGTCGCGCAAGCGCGGCCGGTTCGCCTCGATCTGCAATCCCGTGACGTGGTTCGCGGCGTCGCAGTGCCGGGACACAGTATAGCCGCCCCGAAAATACGGCTCCGTCGGCACCGGCATGCGCGGACTCGGCGTGGCCGGATAACCCCGTGCTTCCAGCAACGACCCCAGGCTTTGCCCTCCCCGCAGCAACTCCGTATGGCTCAACTCACCGCGCTCAACCATCCAGCGCAGGCTGCTGGCCTTCACATATGCGGGTCCGTTCAGCGCTTCATCCGAATCCGCCAAAGCATCCGCGTCATGCAGATAGCCGAGCTCGACTCGCGGATCCGCATGCCCATGCCCGTGCAAATCAATCAGGAAGGCCACGCCAAACTGTTTCACCGCCGCCGCGCACGCCTGCCCGATGAAATCGTGATGCTCCCGCCACGCCTTCTCCGCCTGCGCATTGCCCTGCAAGGCTTCCGGCAGATCGCGGTTCGCATCCAACTTGCTGCGGTGCAAACGGCAGATCACAAGGTGAATGTGTTTGCCCGTCCGCTCATGCACCACCGCCGCAATCGTCCGCGCCAACTCCTGCGTGTTCGCGTCGATGTCCCTCACCCCGCTGGTCCGGTCCGGAATCTCCCCGGGAGTCAATCGCCCACCATGAGGCGCCGCAATGATGAGCGGCAGTTCTCCAAGCGAGTACTCAGTGAAGTTGTGCTGACCAAAGACACTCTTACCCGGCCCTAAGTCCTCAGCATGACCGCACAGGACCATGCCTCCGATCATCATGACGCACATCAACCTCATGAGCCCTTCGCGTCCTCCGGAATGATTCGCAGCACATGGCTGGCTTGCCTGAAATACCACGACCGTGGCGTAAAGGCGCGCAATTGAATCCCATCCGGAATCTCTCTCCCCTCGCTGTCGCGGCTACCCGTGCCGGTGCTGTCAAGAACGAGCGGATTGCCGTCCGGCGACTTGCCAATCTTGCCCACCCAAATCACCACGTGCGAAAGATTGCCCTGACTGTTTTTCACATAAAGCAGGTCGCCAGTCAGCAGCGCGTCCGCAAATTCCGCGTGGCTCTTCGGAAGTTCGATCCGCCTCACCGGGATGCTTCGCTTGGCGCCGGGACCGGGCGCCTCAGTCATTTCCGCCTGATCCTTCACATCCCCCGTTGGCTTGATGCCCAACGCTAGATTGTAGACGAAGGCGGAGAAGTTGCTGCAATCCAACCCCTTGCCTGAAGGCGTCGTTTGCCCCGCATCACGCGGCCAGTCCCCTGGCGGTTCCCAGTCAGGCACATGATGATGCTGATAGCTGTAACCCGCATAGCGCAGCCCTGTCGCAATCACCCGCTCCCGCGACCATTGAGGAGTTCGACTAGCGAGACCCGCCGGCGGATCGAAATGCCTCGCCGCTGGCCCCCAATGGCCCCAGCGGGTTCGGTTCGCTGCCTCATACCAGTCCCGATAAGGTACACTCGCATGGTCCTTCCAGTCGGCACGCTCGCCCTTGAGCAAATCGCCAATCAACTCCTCCACTTTGAACGTGAAGTTCACCTGATAGGGCGACTTGTAAGTCGCTCGGTCAGCATCTTGAGAAAGCGCTGCGCCGGCGAAAGCAATACTGATGAACAAGAGTCGGGTAATCATGTCCGTGGCGTGTTCAAGGTGCATCGACTCCCGCCGCCCACAGCACTCCGCGCGGGATCAGATGCTCCAACCCGGGCGTGTTCTCCGGATGCGGACTGGAGATGAAAACCCGGCCTTTGCCAAAGGTCGCCTGCGCTTGCGCAGGCGAATCCACCATCACCCCCAGCGGCGTTCCATTCTCAGCGATCTCCGACTTGAAGACGCTGATCGTCGTATACGCCGGAATATCCGTGCGCTCCGCAGGCTTGATCACCGGACCATTGCCATAGCGAACTTTAAACGTTCCCCTGACATCACCCAGCAACTGGCGCCCCGCCTCCGTGACCTCGGAATCCAGGAACGCCTTGCCCCGCTGCCACTTGCTGGAAACCGTGCTCGCATTCAGGATGCCCAGACCCCACTTGAAATTCGAGCACGCCAGATACGCCCCCGCGCACACTCCGACATACCCTCCGCCGCCGCGGATGAACTCGCGAACATTGTTCCGCCCGGCTTCACCAATGGATTCCGCCTGCTGACTGCCCGACCCCCCGGAAAAGGCAACCACATCGAACTGACTCAAGTCAATCGTCGCCCACTCCTCAGCCTTCACTCGAATCACCACCGCCTCAGGGATCGACTTGATGCGGCCACTCACATTTTCAATTCCGTCATTCGGCGCCCCTTTGCCATCAAAGATGGCCACCCTCAGCGGCTTCGTCTTCTCCGGCGGCGCGATGATCGTCTTCATGCCATTCACATCCGGCGGAATGACAAACGGCGCCGGGGCTTTTGCCTTCGACTTGGGAACTTCAGCTTCAGCAGCGGAAGTCAGATTCCCGCTGATCGGGATCACAACAATCAAGATGAAGGACAGAAACGGCTGATTCATAAGGCAAACGGGTTGAAAAAATCGCAACAATGTCATGGCTTTCACCATCAGTCGCCTCACCAAAATGAAGGAGCCAACAAGGGAAAGACTTCGACTGTCGTCATGTCCCTCATTTAAACACTCTGTCGCCATCGTTTCTAGCACTCTCCTCGCACTGAGTCGAACATCTGGCGTCCTGCATGCGTTCAGACCTCCTGGCCACGGAGTATCAACTCCCATTAAAAACCCTCCCCCCTCTCACTCAGATCAATAGCGCCTTCAGCATTAAGTCCAACATCAATAAAAACGCATCGCATGCGACAATAAGCCACGCATGCGCGGATTCCATCGGCGCAGCCCCGCTTCCGCCGCTCCGAAGAAACGACTCGCCTGATCAAACTCCGCCAACTCCCCATTGGCAAACGCCTCCCCCGCGCCAGAGTTCCTTGCCATGAACCTCACAAACCAAACTGCCGTCGTTACCGGTGCCGCTCAAGGCATCGGCCTCGCCACCGCCGCCTCCCTCCTCCATGCAGGCATGAATGTCGTCCTGGCCGATGTCAATGAACCCGCCCTACAGCGCGCGCGCCAGTCTCTCGGCACCGACCGCATCCTTACCTTGGCCTGCGACGTCACCCGATCCGCTTCCATCGCGGATCTCGTACGCGCTACCGAAGAACTCTTCAGCCCCATCGCCGTCTGGATCAACAACGCCGGACTCGCCCGCCATCGCTGGATTCCCGATTACACCGAGGAGGAAATCGACCTCATGCTGGACGTCAATTTGAAAGGCACCATCCTCGGTTCACAAGCCGCCTTGCGCAGCATGATCCCGCGCAAATCCGGTCACATCATCAACATCATCTCCACCGCCAGCCTCCGCGGCATCCCCAGTGAATCCGTCTATTGCGCCGCCAAGTGGGGCGTCCGAGGCTTCACTCAAGCTCTGGCTGAAGAAGCCGCTCCCCACCGCATTCGTGTCACCGCCCTCCTCCCCGGCGGCGTCGATACCGCCTTCTGGGACGGAGCCTCGGACCGGACCGCACCCAAACAACTTTTCCTCAAACCGTCCCACATCGCCGACGGCGTTCTCAGTTGCCTCCAAATGGACGACTTCTGCGTCCCTCGCGAACTCATTCTCCGTTCCCTCGAAGACTCCGACTTTTCCGTCAGTCCCTGATTGCATTCTGTCCTCATTTCCCAGCATCATGAACTTCCCCACCCTCGAATTCTCTAACTCAGATTTCACGCCTCCGGGGATCCATCTCATTACTGTCAAGTCACCCGCAATCCATGGCCGGGCTGATATCAGTGTCTTCATCCCTCAAATCGCTTCGACCTCCCCTCTTCCTCTCGTCACCCTTCTTCATGGAGTTTACGGAAGCCATTGGGCCTGGCTCTTCAAAGCCGGAGCTCATCAGGTTCTCCTCCGTTTGATCGAAGAGGAAGGCCTTCCACCCATGGCTCTCGCCATGCCCTCGGATGGACTCCTCGGTGACGGTTCAGGTTACCTGCGCCACACCCATGCCGACTATCGCACATGGGTTGTTCAGGAAGTGCCCGCAGCCGTTTCACAACTCGAACCCCGCATCATGGGTTCGCCCCGTTTCCTCTGCGGCCTCTCCATGGGAGGCTACGGCGCACTGCGTCTCGGCGCCCTCTTCGCTGACCACTTTTCCGCCCTGTCTGCTCACAGCAGCGTGACCAACGCCTCGGATTTGAACTCGTTTCTCCTCAAAGATTCCAAGCCCTTTTCCCTTGATGACCACGATCCCCTCGACGTCGCTGCCTGCCTCAAGGCCAATGCCGCTCATCTGCCTCCACTTCGATTCGATTGCGGCGTGGAAGATCCGCTCATTGATTCGAACCGACGTCTCCACTACGATCTTGAGACAGCAGGAATTCCTCACGTCTACCGGGAGTTTCCAGGCGGCCACACCTGGGACTATTGGAGCGAACATTTAGCCGACAGTCTCAGATTTTTCGCCGCCACCCTTGCCAAACCCGTTTTGTGAATGTCCATCGCCTCCTGAATTGAACATTCCAACTCGCCAACTGACCAAACCATACCAACACCATGAGCCGAGATTCCTTCCACGAAAGCGTCAACCATTACTTCAACCGCGCAGCTTCCTTCTCGACCCTCGACGAAGGCCTCATCGATCAGGTTCGCTTCTGCAACTCAGCCTATCGAATGCGCTTCCCCGTCAAGCGCGACGACGGCACCATCACTGTCATCGAAGCCTACCGCGCCGAGCATAGCCACCACCGCCTCCCCACTAAGGGCGGCATCCGCTTCAGCCCGGACGTCACCATGGACGAAACCATCGCCCTAGCCGCTCTCATGACCTACAAATGCGCGGTCGTTGGCGTCCCCTTTGGCGGTGCCAAGGGCGGCGTCCGCATCGACTCAAACACCATCTCCGACGGCTTCCGCGAGCGCGTCACCCGCCGCTACACCGCCGAACTCATTCGCAAAAACTTCATCGGCCCTGACATCGACGTCCCCGCGCCCGACTACGGCACCGGCGAACGCGAGATGGGCTGGATCGCCGACACCTACAAAAACCTCAAGCTCAACTCCGGCGACGCCTACGCCTGCGTAACTGGCAAACCCTTAGCCATGCATGGCATCCCCGGCCGCAAGCAAGCCACTGGACTCGGAGTCTTCTACGGCATTCGCAGTTGCATGGAGATTGCTGAAGACATGCAGGCACTTGGCCTGACCACAGGCATCGCCGGAAAACGTGTGATCGTTCAGGGCCTAGGCAATGTCGGTTACCATGCCGCACTCTTCATGCAGCGCGATGGCGGAGCGATCATCACAGGTATCGCCGAACGCGAAGGTGGCATCTTCAATGCCAACGGCTTGGACGTGGATGAAGTTTTCCAATTCCGTCGCGCCAACAAATCCATCCTAGGATTCCCAGGGGCCGAAAGCATTCCTAACGGCATGGAACTCCTCGAACGCGAATGCGACATTTTGATTCCTTCAGCCCTGGAGAATCAAATCACCGCCGAAAATGCCCCGCGCATCAAAGCCAAGATCGTCGCCGAAGCCGCCAACGGCCCAGTCGACTTTGAGGGCGAAGCCATCCTTCATCAACGTGGCATCCTCATGATCCCCGACCTCTTTCTCAACGCTGGAGGCGTCACCGTATCCTACTTCGAGTGGCTCAAAAACCGCGCCGGAGTCAGCTTCGACCGCATGATCTCCCGCCATGAAGAACTCGTAAAACGCGAAATGGTCACCACAATGGAGGAAATGACCGGAGTGAAGCTATCAGAAGAAGCTTCCCGTCGCCTCATCCACGGCCCGAGCGAGGAAGAACTCGTCATCGCAGCCCTGGAGCAAAGCATGATGCGAGCCTACGCCAATATCCACCGCGCCTGGAAGGAACGAAACCTGCCAGACTTACGCACCGCCGCTTTCCTACTTGCGCTAGAGCGGGTCGCAGAGAGCTACAAACACCACGGCATCTTCCCCTAAGGTCACCCTGCTCAGAGCCCCAAATCCCCCTCCGCCAAAACGCATCGCTTCGGCAACAACCGCAGCGGCTCAGGGGCTCTGTGAAAATGGTTCAAGGTAACTGGCGACCGCAAAAGACCTTTCACACCTTCCCACACCTCATCGTCCACCATCGACGTAAGCCTCAGAAAAAAGGGACTCCTTCCGTTTGCCTCACAAACACCTACTTTCGCCGGCGATTCAGCGACCGCAGCCAAAAGGCCCCTCAACTCCCCATACCCCGATTCCGTGGTAAACCAGTCCACAACGGACCAAGCTCTCAACACGCCCCAAACCGGAGCTGGCGCTAACATCAAAAAGGAAGTCAACCTGCCCTCCGAATCAATCACTCCCGCAAATCGATGTTCACGCGCTGGCGACTGCCGATACCATCTCAGATAATCTGGCGTGATCCATTTCTCAATGCCTCGACCACTTTGACAGGACACCGCCACCGAACGCACTTCGTCCACCTCTGACGTGATTCGCCGCCCCTCACGAAGTGGCGCAGACTCTCCAATCAAAAATCGCGCCCATCGCCCGCATGGTAAAAATTGCCGGATCGCCGCGCCACTCAAAACCCAACCACGACGCACCAACCGATCTCGAAAATCGCGCCTTCCCGTCGTGCTCACGATGAGGGTCCTTCCCTCAAACTCTTGCAACTTTCGTCCCAACATCATCGACGCCTCTCTAAATTGAGGCTCCACCACCCAGGTCGTCGGCACCACCGCAGGCGACGGCTTTCCATCGACCGCGTAACACAATGGGATCAACCCCAAAAAGCCGACGATCTCACCAGATTCACGCGCCTTTAGCACCCAGCCCCTCTCGTGACACAAGTCGCCAGCCGGATTCAAATCCCACCACTGCTCAAATCGCCGACACCAATCCACAGAGTCACCCGCCGAACCAAAGGCTCGCCCCAAAAAGTTCGCCAGATGGGTCCGTCCCTCAGCGCTATCTTCATAAGACTGTACCAAACAAGCGTTCACCCGACTAACGTAATTCAATCCCCTCTCCAATCGAGCCGAATCTCCGCTCGGTTTCGCACTGCCAGAAAATAGTGCCCCATTCCGCCTCACATTTTACAATTCTCTGACAACTCACCGTTCAAACCAAAGTTCCTGATGCAGGACAGCGTAATGGTGGTACCTCTGTAATCGCCCAAGCACACCCATGGCCACCGTCTCACAGCTTCCCGAGTGGAAAACCAGCCAAGGTTCCACCTTTCGCTCCCGCGAAGACTGGAGCCTCAAATGGTGGATCATGTTTGCGCTCATCCTGTCGGTGGTCTTTCACGGCATCCTGATGGTCGGTTTCGAGACCCTCAGCAGCAACATCGCCCTCCCTCAAGAACCCGTCAGGCGCGTCCCCGAACGCATCCAAATCAGCCCCGACCTCATCAAGCCCCAACCTCCCATCACCGAGATCCCAGAGATCATCGCCGATGGCCAGAAACCCGAATTGGATCGCTTCAAACCCGAACTCGACCAATTCGACAAGGCCCAAATGTTGCCGGACAACCAGGAAATCGACCTCACTCCAAACGTCCAAGAAATCACCAACATCGTGCGCGCCACCGCACCATCAGAAGAGGGCAACGCCAAACCTCTGGCCTCAAAAATGGCCGACCTGCTTGGCCCTCAATCAATGAAGGTCACAACCGACCTCGCCCAGGAAATGGCCGCCGTCCGCAAGGATCTCCTCAGCGCCCCGGTTTCCGAAAAACAAATGCTGCTCGACGCCTCAACATTGGAATCCACCGACAAAGGCAACGCTCTCGACATGAAACTGATCGATGAGATGAAAACGCTGGGAAAGGGCGGAGCCGATTCTGGAGAACGGGTCAAGGGCTTCAGCAATCTCGACGACCTCCTCGGCCAGGGCGGCGGCCAACTCGGCGGCAGCACCGCTCCGATTCTGATGCCTACCGATCTCCTCTTCGAATACGGCAGTGCCGACCTCGCGGAAGGTGCGCGACTCAGCCTCATGAAACTCGGGTTCCTCATCCAAAAGAACCCCAACTCCCTCTTCATCGTCGAAGGCCATACCGATAGCTTCGGCTCAGACGACTACAACCTCCAGCTCAGCCAGGCTCGCGCACTCGCCGTCGTCAACTGGCTTCGCGAATCCCTCAAACTCGGCACCGACCGCATCCAAGCTCAAGGCAAAGGCGAAAGTACTCTGATTGCCCCTTCGAATGGTACCGTCGAAGAACAGTCCCTTAATCGACGGGTTGAAATCAAGGTGCGCCCCAAGAAGTAGTCATTCTACACGCACAATCGTCTGGCTAAACCCGCGAAACTTGCCATCATCAAAGCCGGTCAAACGACCCGCATGGAATCTGAAACCGCTACACCTTCTTCCCCGCCCCCGCACCCTGCGACGTTTCCAGTCCGCACCGCGATTCGATGGCTAGGCGTCATTCTCCTGCTAGCCCTTTATGCGTGGGTCCATTTGACTCTCGCCCGCCAGCTCATCAGCCAGACCAACCACACGGACTCCGATATCCTCAGCGCGGACCAAAAACACAATCTCAAACTCACCCTCGAAACCCTCCCCGACCTGACCCCAGACTTCTCGAAAGGTGTCTCCGAACCCCTCAAAATGGCGCTCCCACACCGAACCGATGGTGTCGTCAATCCTCTCTGGCCATGGGTCGCAGCATGGCTGGCAGATCCTCAGCATCAACCCTCCGGCGATCAAGAAGTCACCCCCCAGGATCGTGAACTCTTTAATCGAGGTCGTTGGTTCAACGTCGGCCTCACTCTCGGTTTCCTCCTCTTGGTTGGCCTTGGTTTGTCCAGAGTGTGGAGCCTTGGGGCCACCGCAAACGCACTCCTTCTCATGGGCATTGGCGCATTCCTCCCTCGCGCCGTCTACTACCAACCCGAACCCCTCTACTTCGTCTTCTTTACCCTCACTTGGATCGCCTGTCTCTTCGCTCTGCTGCGCAATTCCCTCTGGATCTATGCCCTCATCGGCCTCTTCTCCGGCATCGCCTACCTCGCCAAAGGCTCCGTCCACCCTCTCCTGATCGTATTCATCGGCGTCAGCACCACGCGCTGGCTTTGGGGCTGGATTCTCGCTCACTGGCCCGGCAAAGCAGGCACCAGCCTCTGGATTTACCGCAACCACTTCTTCGGCATCGCCCTCCTTCTCTTCGTTCATCTCATGGCCGCAGGCCC
>JAIYDW010000026.1 GCA_027487315.1 Verrucomicrobiaceae bacterium
ACGCGGCGCTGGGAGTGACCGCCCTCGCGCGTGAGATCAAATTCCAGATGCCCATCCTTGGCTTCTCTCTGGTCAAAGTCGACACCCCAGTTCACAAGTTCGTCGATGCGTGCCGGTCCCTCAGTGACGATGGTGCGTACAGCCGTCTCATTGCAAAGCCCAGCACCCGCGATCAGGGTGTCCTGGACGTGCTGCTCGATGCTGTCTTCGTCACTGGTGACGCAAGCGATGCCGCCTTGAGCCCAATTCGAGTTCGAATCCAGCGCACCACGTTTGGTAACGACGGCAACAGTTCCGTATCGCGAGGCATGAAGCGCCGCCGAAAGACCGCCGGCACCGCTGCCGACGATGATGAAATCAAATCGTGTCATCTTCATGTTACGTGTGCCATCACTCTGTCACTCAATCAATCAAGGTGCAATGTGGGTATCCGGCAGCTTCATTTGGGAACAAGTTCAATATTGTCGATCAATCTGGCCCCACCAAAAAAGACAGCGATTGCGATGAGGTGATGTTGGTTAGCCGGCAGCACCGCTTTTGCTTCAAGTGATGAGGCATCAACGAGGCCAAGGTAGTCCACCCTCCCGAGAGGTGCATGGGTGGCGAGGTGCTCGGCGACGAGGTCGCGCAATCGCGTCGCTGCAGTGATGCCCATGTGCCAGGCAGCCAGGGCTTTTTCCAAGGCGGCGCGCAGGGCAGGGGCCTGGGCGCGCTCTTCGGGAGTGAGATAGCGATTGCGGGAACTCATGGCAAGGCCGTCGGCTTCGCGAACGGTTTCCATCCCATGAAGGCTGACGGGGATATCGAGATCACGCACCATGCGACGAATGATGGCCAACTGTTGGAAGTCCTTTTTGCCAAAAACAGCGGCGTCGGGTTGAACGAGGTTGAAGAGCTTGGCTACAACCGTGCAAACACCATCAAAATGCCCGGGGCGACTGGTGCCACAGAGGACCTTGGACAGTGCCTGTTCGATGATCTGGATGCTGCGGTCCGGGTGGTAAATTTGACTGTTAGATGGAGCGAAAACCAAATCCGCCCCAGCTTCTCGACAGCCGGCAACATCAGATTCCAGCGTGCGTGGATAGCGATCCAAATCCTCTCCGGGACCGAATTGCAGCGGGTTGACGAAGATACTCACAGCGACCTGACCAGAGTCTCCAGCGAGTCGCCTTGCCTCTCGGACGAGGTCCAAATGACCTTGATGAAGGGCGCCCATGGTGGGAACGAGAACAACGGGGGCCATCGCCCTTTGCCGCCAATGTCGAAGTTCAGATACAGTGTGCAGGAGCGTCATGTCAGGATTTCAGGTCGCGCGAGTCAAAGATGCCAAATCCGATGAGGAAAAAGGTAAGGTTCATGGCTCCCAGCACTGAGAAACTGCGAATGATCACCGGCCATGCCGGCTCCTCAGCGAGCACGCGACCGGCGGCTTGCATGTGATGAGTGAAGAGCAAGTGCTTGTAGTCCTCCATAAAACCCATGTTGCGCAGAATGAAGTCGATCAGCATGTAAGAAAGCGCGCCAATCGTAGCCGCCGCCGGTTTGATGGGCATGCAAGAGAGCATGAAACCAATGCTGGTGACGGTGATCATCGAGAGGGAAAGTGAGACAGAGGCCGCGATGTATTTGCCCATGCCGGTCTGCCAGTCATAAAAGGCAGCGATGCCAAGTTCCGGCACGAACGCAAAAAAACCACCTCCCCAGCCGGTAACAGCAAGCCCCATCAAAAAGGCACTCCATGCGATGAACTGAACCAGCAGGACAGTGTAGGCCACACAAGTCAGGTATTTCACCAACAGAAGCCGAAAGCGGCTAATCGGACGTGCCAAAAGCATGCGCATGTGGCCATCTTCGTTTTCTTTGGCGACGATATCGCCCGAGACCAGCGTCATGTAGATGCCTCCCAATAAAAAAACGGAAGCCATCAACAGGATCAGCGCCAGCGTTGGGGCTGAGTAATACTCGTCAAACACTTGCCCCTGTCTCGTGATGAGCGTTTTGAAGTGGTTCGCGCCCTTGATATGAACCAACGCGAGCACCGCCGCCTCAAGAGCTAGAAAGGCACCGAACCCCAAATAGGTGCGTTTGCGCGCGAGCAGCTTCAAGCACTCGGCACGCCATTGTTGAAAGAAGAGAAACATGGATGGTTGGGAGATGTTCAACGGCGGCGCAAGCCGAGGTAGAGCTCTTCGAGGGATTGTTTGTGTGGCTGCCAACTTTCGACTCTGACGTTTCCCTCAACGAGCGCCCGGAGGACGGTATGGCCTTCCAGCGGGGGCGGCAATTCGACAATGCCTTCACGGTCCATTTTCAATTCCATGCGGGCACAGACGACCCGCCCTTCCTGAAGGTCGGGCGAGGTTAGCTGAAAACGCACTTTGTTTTCTCCACGCCCTGGAACGATGCCTTCATAAACCTTTTTGCCCTCGCGCAGAATAACACAACGATCACACATCTGCTCGACCTCGCCCAAAAGATGGGAGTTCAATAAGATGGTCATTCCAAACTCGTCACGCAAACGCAGGATGAACTCGCGAAACTCAGTGATGCCCTCGGGATCGAGTCCGTCGGTCGGCTCATCGAGGAGCAGACACTTCGGCTGCGGCAAAAGCGCCTGGGCGAGGGCCAAACGCTGTCTCATGCCGTGACTGTAAGTGCCTGTTTTCGCATCAATGCGGTCATGCAACTGAACCAGCTTCACGATGCGACGTGCCTCGGCCTCATCCCAATAGCCAGAGAGGCTGCAAAGTGCCTTCAAGTTCTGCCAGCCAGTGAGGTAGTCATAAAAGGCTGCGGCTTCGTAAATGGCTCCGATTTGTCGTAGCGCAGCAGCTCGCTGGGTCTGCACCGAATAGCCTCCAATATTCACCTGTCCCTTATCCGGGTGAACCATGCCGAGCATGATGCCCATCACGGTGCTCTTACCCGCTCCGTTGTGCCCTAATAGGCCCACAATCTCTCCTGCCTGAACCGAAAACCCAACATCGTCGAGCGCCAGCTTGCCTGCCTTCCACTGTTTGGTGAGATGTTGGATTTCGAGTAGTGCCATGCGAAGTGGGTGTCTGTGATTCTAGCGCCTGAATCCCTGAAGAAAGGCCTGCATGTTCTCAAGCATCTGAGCCATCTCCAACTTCTTGGCGGGCTTGGCATCCCGGTATTGCATCTCCAAGCCGAATCCAATCATGTCGTCAAACTCGCCCTCCACGCTACCCTTCGGGCTGGCGGGATCAGTTGGCGGCTTGTCCTCGGGGTTCTTGGCTTTGTCGCCCCGACCCCCGGTCTCGCGCCGAAGACGAGCTGTGATGCCCTTGCGGGTCTCGGGTGACATTTGTTCTAAAATGGTGATCACTTTTTTGAGGTGATGTTCGACCGTTCCATCGGCGTAGCGATGCTGCTCGGGCTCGGAAAGAGAGTCAAAAAAAGCGCCTACCACGGTCTCTCCTTCTTCGCGAAGGTCACGGCGCTGAGAGAAATCGAGCAGGTTTTGGCTGGCAATGACGCGCTCCAAGTAGGCGGAACGGAGGTTGTCATTGAGGTTGGGGTTTTCCTGCCACGGCGCAGCCTGCATCAACCCCATGACCTTTTCAGGATTTGAAACTTGATCCTCCGTCGACCACATCACCACCGCAACAGCGGTCCAAGTGCACGCCACGAAAATCAATACGAGGGTCCAGGTTCGGTTGAGAGTCATGCCGGTGAGTTTCCATCCTCTACGGCTACCCGTAGCGATGCAAAACAAAAAATGGCGGTTGCCCTTTCACCTGCTGTGCCCCTACAATGGAGGCACTATGGCCAATTTGAACAAAGTCATGCTGATCGGGAATCTTACCCGCGACCCAGAAGTGCGTTACACCCCCAAAGGCACCGCCGTGGCGGACATTGGCCTTGCGATCAATCGCTACTTCCAAAACGACAACGGCGAGCGTCAGGAGGAAACGACTTTTGTCGATGTGACCCTGTGGGGAAAACAAGCGGAGCTTGCCCAGCAATACCTTGGCAAAGGACGCCCGGTCTACATTGAAGGGCGCCTTCAGCTCGACTCCTGGCAGGACAAGGATGGCCAGAAACGGAACAAATTGAAAATCGTCTGCGAAAACATGCAGTTCCTGGGTAGCCGCGACGGTGGGGGCTCAGGCGGTGGAGGCGGCCAACGCGACGACGAAGAAGGCGGCGGTGGCGGTTACAATCGCCCACAACGTCAGTCGGGCGGTGGGGGCGGCTACGGCGGCAATCGCGGTGGGGGCGGAGGCGGTAACAGCGGAGGTTCTTCCCGTCCAGCACCCGCTCAACGTCCAGCACCAAAAGACGATGATTTCGGTGACGGACCCATTACCGACGGTCTCGACGAAGACGACATTCCATTTTAAGATCGATCAAGCCCTCACCGCCCAGCGCAGTTTGGCGCTTGAGGCTCGTGGGTTCGCTTGAATCTCCTTTCGAGAAGCTCG
>JAIYDW010000051.1 GCA_027487315.1 Verrucomicrobiaceae bacterium
AAAAGGTCGACTCCTGTTTGCACTTGAAACCGGGAACCTGGTGTCGCGAGGCAGATAAAACCTTTGTCTGCCTCAAACTGCCGAAAGGAAACAGTGCTCTCACCGTGACTTAGCAACTCGAACCTCGGCTTCAACTGCTCCTGCAGACTGTCCCCGAGGCGTGAAGGTCGATCACCCTGCGATGCAACCTCGCCGCACCGCATTTGACTCATTGATTTTCCGCACACTTCCGCTCTAGGCTCACGTTCCAGTCTTCACCGCCATGAATCGCCGTCACTTCCTCCAATCCGGAGCCGCCCTCGCTGGGTCGCTCGCCGCCTCTGCTCCTTCCATCGTCACCGCTGCGGGCAGCGGCACACGCAACGAACTCTGCTTCTTCACCAAGCACCTCCAAGGCCTGTCCTTTGACCAGATCGCTGACATCGCAGCCGAAATGGGTGTTGATGGCATCGAGGCGCCGATCCGCCCTAAGGGCCACATCGAACCCGAGCGCGTCGAGGACGAACTTCCCCAATTCGTCGGCGAACTCAAAAAGCGAAACCTGAACCTCACCATCATGACCTCAGGCATCAATGAGGTCAGCGTCTCCCAACGCACCGAGGCTGTCCTCCGCACCGCCGCCAGTCTCGGCGTGAAGCGCTTCCGCATGCTCTATTACAAGTACGACCTCGACCAGCCCATCTGGGATCAACTCCAGGCCGTGCGCCCCAAAATCAAAGACCTCGTCCAACTCTGCGACGAAATCGGCATCCAGCCCCTGTTCCAAAATCACTCCGGCAAAACCTACTTCGGCGCGCCCGTCTGGGACATCTACTCCATCATGCGCGAGTACAAACCCGAGCAGTTCGCCTTCGCCTTCGACATCCTCCACGCCACCGCCGAAGGCGGCCTGAGCTGGCCCCTGGAAGCCGCCCTCGTTAAGGCCCATCGCGGCGCCGTTTACTTCAAGGACTTCGCCTGGAAAGACAAAAAAACCGCCACCTGCCCCCTCGGTGAAGGCATGGTTGATGAAGCCTTCGCCAAAATGCTCGTCAAAGAAAACTACAGCGGCCCCGTCTCCCTGCACGTTGAGTACTTGCAAGGCGATCCCAAAGACCCGGCCATCCTCAACGAGTTCAAGGCCGCCCAAGATCGCGACTTCAAACTCCTCAAGCAATGGCTCGGCCTCGCATGACACACAGACTCCTTCTCACTCTCTGGCTCACCACCATCGCCCTCACCGCCGCCGATTGGCCCCAACTCCTCGGCCCCACCCGCGACGGTGTCATCGAAGCACCCGCCAATAAAAAACTCATCGCCCCCCAGCCCGTCTGGGATCGTGCTCTCGGCACCGGATTCGCCGGCCCCGTTGTCGCGAACGGCAAGGTCATCATCTCCCACCGCCTCGGTGATGATCTCGTCGTCGAAGCCATCGACGCCACCACCGGCATCCTCCTCTGGTCCTTCAAGCGCCCCACCGATTACGTCGATAGCTTCGGCTTCGACAACGGCCCCCGCGGCGTTCCAGCCATCGCCGACGGCCGAATCTTCATCCACGGTGCCGACGGCGTGCTCGACGCGCTCGATCTCGAAACCGGCAAGGCCCTCTGGCAGGTCGATACCGTCAAGGACTACGAATCGCCCCAGGGCTTCTTCGGCCGTGCCAGCTCTCCTTTGGTGCTCGGCGACCGCGTCATCATCACCCCCGGCGGCACGCGCGATGGCAAACCCGCCGGCGTGGTCGCCTTCGATGTCGCCAACGGTGAACCCGTCTGGCACAGCGTCGCCGATGAAGCCGGCTACGCTTCCCCCATGGCCATGGGTTCCAGCCAAGTGCTCTGCTGGCTGCGGAACGAAGTCTGGTTGCTCGAAGCAGCCACCGGCCAAGTCACCGCTCATCATCGCCTCCGAGCCGACATGGAAGCCAGTGTGAATGCCTCCCAACCCGTGCTCCTCAGCGGCAACCGCATCATGCTCTCCGCCGGTTACGACGTCGGCCTCCACGTCCTGCAACTCCCCAGCCTCACGCCCCTCTGGACCAAAGAAGGCCTCCTCGACTGCCACTACGGCACCCCCGTCATCGAGGGCGACATCATCTTCGGCTTCGATGGACGCCAGGAACGCGGCCAAACCCTGCGCTGCATCGATCTCGCCTCGAAAGACAAACGCTGGCAATCCCCCCCCGTCCCCGGTGGCACCCTCATCCGCGTCGGCTCCCACCTCCTGGCCGTCACCGAGCAAGGCGAACTCTGGGTCATCCCCACCGCCGCCGCTTCCTTCGAACCCCTCCACCAAGTCCAAATCCTCCGCTCCGGTCACCGCGCCCACCTCGCCTTCTCCGACGGCCTGCTCTTCGCCCGCGATGGCGAGCAGCTCGTCGCCATCAAGGCCTTCGAGTGACCTCAAGTCCCGCGCTTGTTCCCAAACAAATCAATGTGTAGCCTCGGTGACAACCGATAGCCGAACGCCTTGCACGCCTCGATGAGAAGCGGATACCGCACCTGCAATGCCTCCACACTCGTCCCCTCCGGCATCAAAAGCACCCGGCTCGGCTCAATCGGCACCCCAACCCTCTCCAGCACCTCTCTCGCCTCCGCCAGATCCTGTTCGTTCGAAATCACAAACTTCCACTGCACCTCATACTGCTCCGCCCAGGCGCGCAGCACCTCCGGTTGCAGCCGCGTTTCCTCATGCCGCTTCACCCATCCCTCACCAGCGCGCTCCAAACTCGGCGTTGAGTTCGACAGCTTCGGACTGATCGACGCCAAATCACAAGCAATCCCCTCCGGCATCACCGTCCCCGCCGTTTCGATCGTGAGGTGATACCCCGCCTTCCGCAGTCGCCCCGCCAGTTCCGGCAGCTCCTTCGCAATCATTGGCTCCCCACCCGTCAACACCACATGCCGTGCCGGATGCTTCTCCACCTCAGCCAAAACCTCCTCCACACTCCGCTCGCTCCCCTCCGGCTTCCACGACGCATAAGGCGTGTCGCACCATCCGCATCGCAAGTTGCATCCCGACGTCCGCACAAACACCGACGGCACCCCCACCAGCGAGCCCTCACCTTGAATCGAATAAAACAGTTCCGAGATTCGCATAGTCAGTCACTTCCTTTGATAGTCCGCCCGCACCTTCTTCGGCAGACTCTCCACCACCAAATCAAACGAGTGCTCGATCAACTCCCGCACCAGCTTCGAAGGCAAAGTGCCGTCCAGCAACAACGTGTTCCAATGCTTCTTGCTCATGTGATAGCCTGGCAAAATGGACTCATAACGATCTCGCAACTCCAGCGCCCGCTCCGGATCGCACTTCAAATTCATCCTCACCGGCGCCTCATCCGGAATCAGCAGCGCAAACATCTTGCCCGCCACCTTGTAAACCAGCACCTCAGGCCCGAACGGCATCGTCTCCTCGACCTGGGGCAGGCAAAGGCAAAGCTCACGCACAGTCTCAAACATCATCGCTAGTGCCACCTCTTGCCACGCTTCGCCTGCCCTTTCAACCCCTCCCACTCCCCATTCGAATGCTCAATGCCGCGATCACCGTCCCCGTCAGATTCGCCACCAAATCCCACCCCGTGTTCTCATAACCCCCCACATTCGTGTTCGGGATCGTCAGCACCGCAATGAACTCCACCACCTCGTTCAGCGCCCCAAACCCCATCCCCGCCGCTGCACACAAAATCAGCACCCCCAAACCCGGCTTCAGCGGCCCGCCATCCTCCTCCCGAAACATCTGCCGCGCTCCATGCCAGCACAACCACGTCGTCACCCCGAACCCAAACGCATGCACGATTTGGTCATACTTCAAAAGACCCGGAATCAGCCACCAACTGTACAGCACCGCATGATCTCCGTTGTAAGGCCAACCCTCCGGCAGCGGACAAAGCCCGCCAGCCATGTGCAAAAACCCCCAAGCCGAAAATGCCCACAGCAACGGCATCGTCAAACTCACCCGACGATGCACCACCGCCATCACCCCAATCAACACTCCCATCACGACAATATAAAAAATGAACTCCTTGTTCCCCTTCGCCATCGAAACCGCAATCGCCGCCAGCATGTAAGCCGCGTTGAAAAGAATGATCGGCAGCAGCTTGATTGGACGACCCTGTTCACTCATCCCCGCATCATGTTTTAAAAAGCTGGCGTCCGCGATCTTTTTTCTCCGCAAGCCCCGCAGCGCAAAACGCCTCACGCCCGCTTCGTTACCTCCCCATGCTCCGCTTTGTTCTCCTCACTCTGGCGCTTCTCTCCGTCCTCGCGCCTCCCTCTCACCTAAACGCCGCCACACTCCATCTCGGCGCCGCGACCACCGACATCACGCCGGATCAACCTGTCGCCCTCGACGGCCAGCGCGGCGTCCGCATCTCCCAAACCCCCGCCACCCCCATCCAGGCCAGCGTCCTCGCCATCGAATCGCGGGAGGGTGACCAAGTCATCGACCAAGCCGTCATCGTCTCCTGCGATCTCGTCGCCATCCGTGACGGCGTGCTCCGCCAAGTCCGCGAAAAACTGCTCGACCGCGCCCCCGGCTTCGACCTCCAAAAACTCTTCCTCTCCGCCACCCACACCCACACCGCCCCAGTCACCACCAGCGGCAAATACGTCCTCCCGGAGGACGGCAGCATCATGCCACCCTCCGACTACACCGCCTGGATTACCACCCGCCTCGCCGACACCATCGTCGAAGCCTGGACCAAACGCGCCCCCGGTGGCAAAGTCGCCTGGGGCCAAAGCCACGCCGTCATCGCCCAAAACCGCCGCCCCTTCTACGCCGATGGCAAAGCCGTCATGTATGGCAACCCCGACTCCGCCAACTTCCGTGGCATCGAAGGCTACGAAGACCACAGCCTCGATGTCCTCTACTTCTGGAATGCCCAGGATCAAATGATCGCCACCGCCATCAACGTTCCCTGTCCCTCCCAGGAAGTCGGCGGTGGCAAATCCATTCACGCCGACTTCTGGCATCCCGTGCGCAACCGCCTGCGCGAAAAGCATGGCCAGCAACTCCATGTCCTCGCCTGGACCGGCGCCGGAGGGGATGTCACCTCGAAGCAAGCCTTCGGCAGCGCTGCCGACGAGCGCATGCGCAAACTTCGCGGCAATGTCTCCCGCCTCGACCAGATCGCTCAACGCATCGTCACCGCCTGGGAAGAAGCCCTCGATGGTGCCCGTCACGACATCCGCTCCGACCTGCCCTTTCTACACCACGTCAAAACCATCGACCTGCCCTACAGGAAAGTCACCATCCTCGAGCGCGCCCAAGCCATGACCGAGGCTGCCCTCTACAAAGACGTCCCCGCCCAGCACTGGAACTTCCTCTGGAACCAAAAAGTCGTCGATCGCTTCGATGCCCAAAAGGCCGGCACCCAAAAACCCTACCCCATGGAACTCCACGCCCTCCGCCTCGGCGACTGCGCCATCGCCACCAACGACTTCGAACTCTACACCGACTTCGGCATCCAAATGAAAGCCCGCAGCCCAGGCATTCAAACCTTCATCATCCAGCTCGCCGGTCCCGGCACCTATCTGCCCACCGAACGCGCCGTCAAACACGGCGGCTACGGCGCCGTCATCCAAAGCAGTCAGATCGGACCCGATGGCGGACAAATCCTCTTCGAGGAAACTGTCCAAGCCTGGAAACAACTCTGGCCCGCTGCCAAAACCGCGACCCTCAAGAAATAGCCCCACACCGCACCACGATGCCCAAAACCCTCCTCGCCCTCGGCGCCCACTACGACGACTGCCCCTTCGGCATCCCCGGCATCCTGCTCAAAGCCGTGCGCGCCCACCATCGCGTCGTCATCCTCAGCCTCATCGGCGACTACACCAACTGGCCTCCTGTCAAAGGTCGCGAGCAGAGCCTTCTCGATAAAACCATCCAAATGGCCGCCGACCGCGGCATCGAAATGCGCTTCCTCAAACACGCCAGCATGGGCTTCGAAGACACCCTCGAAATCAAACGCGAAGTCGCCCAGGTCGTCGCCGAGATCCAGCCCGACACCGCCTTCATGCTCTGGCGCCACGACCGCCATCCCGATCACGAAACCGCTTCTGCCATCTGCCACGCCGCCCTCTTCCAGCCCGCCCGGCTCACCGGCAAAGACAACGCCCGCACCCCCTCCCAAGTCTTCTGGTACGACAACGGCCCCGGCCACACCATCGACTTCACCCCCGACACCTACGTCGATGTGAGTGAGGAATGGAACGGCATCCAGGAATGGCTCGGCGGCCTCATGGCCCACGTGCGCAACAAACCCCTCGACCCCGCCAAAGACGCCGCCATCGAGGCCAAAACCACCCTCGCCCGCTACCGTGGCGCCGCCTGCGGTGTCCAATACGCCGAAGCCCTCCGCAGCGTCCGCCCCCTCCCGCGCGACCTTTTCTAAACCATCCCCTTCATGGCAATGATCGAGCACACCGTCACCCTCCGCCTCAAGCATTCCCCAGGCTCCCCCGAAGAAGCCGCCTTCCTCGCCGCCGCCGCCGCACTCGCCCGTCTCCCCGGCGTCCGCGACTTCGCCATCCGTCGCCAGGTCAGCCCCAAGCTCGACCACACCTTCGGCATCACCATGCGCTTCGCCACCCAGGCCGACTACGACACCTACTCCACCCACCCCGACCATACCGCCTTCGTCCAAACCCGCTGGCTCCCCGAAGTCGCCGCCTTCCAAGAGTCCGACTTCATCCCCCTCTAGTACCTGGACCCTTCTTCGTTTCACTTGCAACCCGAGTGAAACTACTCATCTCGACCCAAGTAGTCTTTGGGAGATTTTACATCTGAGAGGCGGCTGTGATGATCGTAAACATATTGTCAAAATTACCCGCTTCTGATGCCATTCCCTCCCACCTCCCTTAAGCCTCGACGCCCAGGACGCCCAGGACGCCCACGCAAGTTCAGTCCCTTTATCGTCGATAAAGACAACGTCTATGAGACAGTCGTTGAAGAATTGAAGTGCGTTGTCTTCAAGACCGACACCGAAGGCCGCTGGCTCTTTCTCAGCCGCGCTTGGACCGACATCACTGGCTACAGCGTCGCCCAAAGCACCGGTCAAATGTTCACCAAGTTTTTGTACCCTGAGGATCGGGATCGTGTCATGGGCCTCTTCAAACCTCTGATCGAACGGAGCAAAGAGGACTGCCGCCATGAAGTCCGCTACATGACCCGGCGTGGAGGCTTCCGCTGGCTCGAGTGCCACGCCCGCCTTGCGCTCGATGAAGATGGCCAGCCGGACGGCATCATCGGCACCCTCACTGACATCACCGAACGCAAGCTCGTCGAATTGCAGAATCGCAACCTCATCCTCGCCCAAGAATGCACGGCCGATGGCATCGCCCTCCTTAACGAACTCGGCGAATACACCTATCTCAATCAGGCGCATGTCAAAATGTTCGGCTACGAGTCCGCGGCGGACCTCTTGGGCAAAACCTGGAGGGAAATCTACCATCCGGACGAGATCGCCCGCATCGAGGAGAAAGTCTTTGCCGCCCTCACCGCCAATGGTTCCTGGACCGGCTCCGCTACGGCCAAGCGCCTCGACGGCTCCACCTTTCCAGAGGAACTTTCCCTCACCCTCCTGCCTAATGGCGGTCTCGTCTGCATCTGCCGCGACGCCACCGAGAAAGTTGCCTCCGCTAAGGCTCTCCACGCCAGCGAAGCCCGCTGGCAGGTCGCCGTCGAAAGCATCCGCGATGGCGTCTGGGATGCCGACTTGACCACTGGCGCTGTCCACCTCTCCCAAGGCTGGAAAGCCCTGCTCGGCCTGTCGGATGATCAGCTCACCACCACCTGGGCGCAACTCAGCACCCTCATGCATCCGGACGACGTCAAAGACGCCCCTGAAACGGATGATCCCCACTGTGTCCTCAAGACCGGTAACTATGACGCCGAACATCGCATGCGTACCGCCGACGGTAGCTACCGCTGGCTCCTTGTCCGTGGCAAAGCCCTCTTCGATGAGACCGGAAAACCCGTCCGCATGCTCGGCACCGCCGCCGATATCTCCGACCGCCGTCAGGTCCATCAGCAGCTCCTCGCCAACCTTTCCCGCGAAAAAGAACTCAGCGAAATGCGCTCCCAGTTCGTCTCGATGGCCAGCCACGAGCTCCGCACCCCCCTCGCCGCCCTGACCCTGACGCTCGAGTTCCTGGCCTCCTACAGCACCAAAATTGACGCCAATGCCCTCGATAAAGGCCTCACCTCCGCCAACGACTCCGCTCGCCGCCTCTCCTCCATCGTGGACGACCTCCTCTTGATCGACCGCGTCAATCAGGGTCAACTCAACTGCGCCGCCGTCCCCGTCAACCTGGCGGATCAAATAGCCATGCTCGCCTCCGACCCCTACTTCACCGACGCCCAGCGCAAGCGCTTCGTCATTACCTGCAACCCGCCCGGCCTTCAAGCCCGCCTGGACCCTCGGCTGCTCCGTTACATGCTCCTGAACCTGCTCTCCAATGCCTGCAAATACTCCGCGGACGACGCCCCGGTCATCCTTCGCGCCAGCCAGGTCTCAGGAGCCTTTGTTTTCGAAGTCGAAGACTCCGGCATCGGCATCAGCGAGGCGGATAAGGCCCGCATCTACTCCCTGTTCTTCCGCGGAGGCAATGTCGGCGCAAGACCCGGCACAGGCCTCGGCCTCATGGTCGTCAAACGGTGCGTCGAAGCCCATTGCGGAACCATCACCTTCCGCTCTTCCACCGGTCAAGGCACCTGTTTTACCATCACCATCCCTTCCTGATGCCTTCACCCGATCTCTCCCGGACTATCCTCATCGTTGAGGATCACGAAATCATCCGGGACCAGATCGTCGCCATCTTGGAAATGAACGGCTACACAGCCATGTCCGCCACCAACGGCAGCGATGGCCTGCAGCTGGCTTGCCAGTCCCGACCCTCTCTCATCATCAGTGACGTGGCGATGCCCGAACTCAACGGTCTCGACATGCTTCGTGACATCCGGCAAACCCCCGAACTCCATCACACCCCTGTCGTCCTGCTCTCCGCCCTGATCTCGAAGGAGGACATCCAAAAAGGCCTGGAGCTCGGCGCCTCCGACTACCTCCTCAAGCCCTTCCGAATCACCGAGCTCCTCCAAGTCGTTGGCCGTCACCTCCAGTCCAGCCCCCGCTGAACCTTTGTTTTTCCGCCTCAAGACCTATCAGCCCCCGCTCGAATGCCCCCCGTGCTAGGTCGGCTGCGTTGCGTGCCCCGAGCTTCTTCATCAACGAATACCGATGGTTCTCCACCGTCCGCACACTGATGCCCAGCGCTTCCGCCACCTCCTTGTTTGAGGAACCATGCGCCACCCTTTTCAACACTTGAATCTCCCTCTCGGTCAGCACTTCCTCGGGTTTGCCCGCCACCTCCGCCGCACTCCCCCCCGGCCTCGTCTGCAGACTATCAAACGCGCTGTCCGTCAAAAACAGATTCCCCTCCGCCACCGCTAGCATCGCCCGCTGCAGAGTCTGGAAAGGCGCCGTCTTCTCCACAAATCCCCGCCCACCTAGCGCCAGCACCCGCCGGATCGTCACCGCATCCGACGAACTGCTGAAGACCAGCACCCGAGTCGTCACCCCTGCCTCACCCAAAACACCCATCACCTCAAAACCGTTCGAGTCCGCCAGCTTGAGATCCAGCAGCAGCAGATCCGGCTTTGCTTCCATGCACTCGCGCACTGTCACCGACCCAAACCCCGACTGACCAGCCAGATCAAACGTCTCCGTCACCCACGGATGCTGACACAACAGCTCCCGAATTGCCTCATGATCTTCTGCGACATAAATGGATTTTCGGTCAGGCACGACAGGGGGATTTTGTTGAAGGTAGGGGTGGAATTTCTGGCAAACGCTAAAATCTATAATAATAACAACGCTTCAACCGGGCGTCAAGTTAACACATTTCTCCCGGTCATTCAACCCCTGCGACTCCTACTCACTCCTTCGCGCCAGCATCCAAGTGTCCCCCTCACGCCCTATCTGCGTGAACCCCAACGCCCCAAAATCCCCCAAAATCCTCGCCACCGCCGCCTCGCCCGTCACACTCGGATGCAGCTCGATGATGATCTTGCGCACACTCTCCGGCAGCGCCTGAAAATCAAGATACGCCTCTGCCCCCTCAATGTCACAAATCAGCACCGTCGGCGCCTCCGGCATCGACTCCACCAGACTCCGCAAACTCCGCGCCGGCACCGCGATCGTCTTCGCAGCGCCCCCGGCGGAAACCAGCGAATTCTCCCAAAACTCGCCGCCCACATCCAGTTCCAGCACCCCGTCCTGCGCCGCTGCCGCCGCGTGAATCACATTCGGTTTCAGCCCGTTCAACGCATAGTTGCGCTTCAATTCCTCAAGCGTTCCCGGGTTCGCTTCCACGCTCAGATGATGCCGCACGCCGATCACCTTTCGGCAAAACAGCCCAATGAATCCAATCGCCCCTCCCAACTCCAGCACCACATCATCTCGCGTCAAATGACGCTGCGCCAGAAGACGCTCCTGCACCTCGTAGCGACCCGTTCGAATGTGGTTCTTCATCAACGGACTCAGCCGGCTCACATCCAGCCGAATGCCCTCAATCTCAGCGTGGCGAATTCTCGGCAGCACAAACTTGAACAGAATACGGGACCAAAGCGGACTCATTAAAATGGCAGGTTTCATAAAGGTAGGTTAGGCGGCGATTGAGTGGGTCATGAGGCGGTGCAAATGAGGAATGTGAGTCACCTCCGCAGGCAGCGTCGATTGGTTCGTAAACAGCGCCGCATAGCTGTGGGCGTCCTCAGGATGATAGCCGTGCATCGCACGAATCGGCCGCTCACCCATGTGGCTCGGCACGATCAGCACCCCCTCCCGCACCAGAAAAATCAGCTCGCCAAATTGACCGTCTTCAAAGTGAGCGCGCAACCGCTTCAATTCCTCAGTCGGCATGATGCGCCCCTCAGGCACATTGCCCAGCGCCGCCGTGATCTGATCGCGCGCCGCTTCGTTAAAAAACCAAAAACGCGCCATCGTGCTGTCATACACCACCGCATAATCCTTCCCAAAACGCAGCGGCAGCGCCTCAATCACCGCTTTCAAATCCAAATGCTCATCGCAATTCGCCATGCCATGATCGCTGAACACATAAAGCTTCACCTCGTCATACCGCTCCTTCGCCTTCTCCGCCAAATCGGAAATCCAACGCTCGTAATGCCGCAGCTTGGCCGGCACCTCCGAAGAATCATTCCCCACCCGATGCAGCAATCCATCCAAGCCCGCCCAATACATGAAGGCAAAGTCGATCTCCCCTGAACCTAGCTCCGATTCCAGCGCAGCGCGATTCTCCTCCTCACTCCGGTCCGGGTCGCTGACAAAATGCGGAATCCCCCCCTCCTTCAGCCTGTCGAAAATGTTGCTCCCTCGATTCATCCCCCCGGCCTGCAAAGGACTCTTCTTCTCCGTGAAATCGAATCGATCAATGTGCTCAAAAGGAATGTTGTACAGATCAAAGTAACCCTTGAATCCAAGCTTGCTCTTCACCAGCCGCGTCAGCGCCCGCCGCACGATTCGCCGACTCGTCACCGCCTTCGGCAGCCAGCGCAACCACCTCAAAAATCGAAACGGCGAACGCTCCGGATCATGCACAAAGTAACACCAGTTGCGATGCTCATCCGGCCAGCGACCACTCACAATGCTTGGCACACACGTCGAACTGTAGCCAAACACACTCTCAAGCTTGGTCCGGTGCGGCGCGACGTTCTTCAGAAAGGGATCGTTCTTCACAATCTCCCATCCACAGGCATCCACCATGATGAATAGCGATAACGTCCGGCTCATCACGCGGCTACCTCCAGTGAGTCTTCGATGAGACGGTGCACCTCGCCGCGCAGCGCCGTTGGACTGAACGGCTTCACCACAAAACAGGAAGCTCCCTCAAATTGACTGTGGATCCCGCTCGCGATGCGATCATTCGCACTCATGATCAACACTGGAATCCCCTTCGTTTCCTCATCCGCTTTCAGCCTCCGCAAAGTCTCGATGCCATCCATGATCGGCATGATGTAGTCCAGCAAGATCACAGCAGGCTTCTCCTTCCTCGCCATTTGAATCGCCTCCTGTCCGTTCGTCGCGGACAAAATCCGCCTGCCCAGTGCCCTCAGGCTCATCTCGGCCACACTCCGAATTACGACATCATCTTCCACGATCAAAATCGGCCGCTTCTCAAACGGCTGGCAGACCGCGACACCCGTCGCGATCACAAACAGACGGTGCATGCTCGTCAGCTCAAGCAACTGAGTCACCGTTCTCGACGGATTCATCAGTCGCAAATGGCCGCCGCGCTTCGTGACCTGGTCCTTCAAGCTCATCAACGCACCCAGCCCGCTGCTGTCGAACGCCCGTGTTCCAGACAGCTCCACTTCCACCATCGGTGCATCTTGGGTAAGCTGGCGTATCGTCGCGTCCCTCCATTTTGTTGCTGCTTTGAGTTCAAAGTCGCACGGAGCCGTCACTCGGCTAAAGGCAGTGTCATTCATATCGTGGGATAGGTTGGGCTGAGGGTGAGATCTTGCGTTTGACGTTCAGCAAACAAAAAGGACTGCGCACACCGCCGCAGAATCCGCCACCGCAACGCCAGCGTCCGTTGGGTGGTGAAGTAAGCCGCATGCGCCAAAGATTCGGAGAGGCTCTCACCGTCAGCCCCCTCCGCATCTGCCAACGAAAACACTCCGGCCGGAGACTCCAGCCATAGCTGACCCACGGGCCCTCGCAGCGCCGTCACCTCCTCCGCCGAAAGCGGTCGGTTCCCCACTAAAGCCAGTTCACCGCGACAAACCCGCCAAAGCTCCGGCCACCGCCCCAATAGACCCTCAGCCCCATTCAATCGCAGCAGGTTGTGCGTCCGGGAAAACGCATCCACCCGGCCCGGTGGCGGCAAAATCACCCGCTTGTCATCAAACACCGCCTCGCGCCTCATCCAGGACCGCAGCATCACCCAACCCGCCTTCGGAAAGCTCAGCAGCATCAGCAAAAACGCCAACACGCGCTCCACCCACGACACGCTCCTCCGCGATCTCGAAGGCCTCGCCAAATCCTTCAGCAAAAAGTCATCCTTCACCTCCAGGAACGAACCGTCCGTCAAATTCAGCAGGCCGTTCCCCCAGGCAAACGACTCCCCAATCGCTGTCCCCGCCCCGGCATAAGTCGCCGGCCCCACCCAGGCACTCTCCACCCGCGCCCTCTTGTCAACGAACGCCCCCCCCTCAACAATGCTGTTCGGCCCCACCTTCGCTCCACTGCTAATCGTCGCATGAGGCCCAATCCACACCGGTCCCGTAATCTCAGCCGTCGGACTGATCCGCGCCTTGCTGCTCACCCACACATCCGGCCCGATCGCCCGCATCGTCATCAGCGGTGACAACTCAGGACTGCTCACCGCGCTCATCAGCAGCTCAAAGGTCGCAAAATTCGTCCGCCACAACGGCTTCTCCGACACCTCAGGCAGTCCATCCACCACCATCACCAGCGGACGCGGCTCATTCGCTCTCCGAACACTGAATTGCGACTCCGCCACATCCGCAGCCAGCTCATTCGGCGTGGCGATCACCTCAACCTCCAGCCCCCACGCCTCGCCTCCTCCCACCGATTCCCGAACTTGTTCGGGACGATCTGAGGCCAGCACCAGCACCTCCATGTAACCCTGCCGCTTCAGGCGCGCCAGGGTGTGATCCAACAGCGTGCGCCCAAGGATCGGCATCAAAGCCAGGGGCTTCATGCGTTGAAAGACGCCGCCAGTCAGACGGTGTTCAGGACAGATCAAAATCGCTTTCATAACCTCATTCATTTGCCAAGCAGCATCGCCGGAACCGTTTTCAGCATGATCCACAAATCTCCCCACGCCGACTGACTCTCGATGTAGCGCACATCCAGACTCACCTGCTCGTCAAAGTCGATCCTGTTGCGGTCGCCAATCTCAAACCGCCCCCCATTCCGCTCGCCCACTTGCCACAGACACGTAATCCCGGGAATCGCAAACAACCGCTTCCGATCCTCCACACTGTAAAGCGCCACCTCGCGGGGCAGGGGAGGCCGCGGCCCCACAATCGACATGTCTCCCTTCAACACGTTGATCAATTGCGGCAGCTCGTCGATCGACGCCCGGCGGATGAATCGGCCGACCCTCGTCACACGCGGATCATTCTTCATCTTGAAGGTGATCCCCTGCGCCTTCTCATTCTGAGCCAGCAGCTCCGCCAGCTTCGCCTCCGCATTCACGCACATTGACCGGAATTTCAGCATGCCAAACTCGCGTCCCATAAACCCAATCCGGGTCTGCCGGAAAAACACCGGACCACCATCGAGTTTCACCAGCACCGCAATGACCGCGAAGACCGGCGCGCTGATCAACAGGGCCGCAAGGGCGATCACAAGATCCAAGGTCCGCTTGGTGATTCTCGCTCCATGAACAACCGTCATCCAGGCCCAGCGCCGAGCAGTCAGCATGGCCTGCAACCGCCACCGCCCAAGGCGCGTCTGCGCGGCCAGTAGCCGGCGGATTTGATCTTGTTGTTGGGTGTGAATGTCGTTCATGACATCCACAGTCTACCGGATCTTCATCCGCTGTAACTCCCCCCAACTGAGGGAAACTCAGTTTGAACTCACACGCTCAAACATCTTCTCCAAATCCTCGATGTAAGTCGGAAAATCGTAGCGCTCACTCACAAACTCAAACCCGTTCTCCCCCAGTCGTTTCGCCTTCTCCTTGTCCTGAAGCAACTCGTCCAATCGTTGAGCAAAAACATCCCGGTTCATCCACGGCACCAGGTAGCCATTGAACCCGTCCTTCAGCCAATCCTTGATCCCTCCCGCATCAAAACCCACCACCGGCAGCGCATAACGCATCACCTCCAGTCCAATCGTCGCAATTGGCTCCGGCCAAAGACTGCTCAGCGCCACCACACTGCATTCCCGGTAATATCCCTTCAACTCCTCCTGGGGAATGAACCCCTTGAAATGCACCCGGTCATCCAAGCCTAACTTCCGGCTCAGCTCCTCGCAATACGCCTTGTGATTGCCGTCCCCCAAAATGATGCACTCAAACGGACTCTTCACTTTAGCCAGCGACTCCAGCAAAACATCCACCCCCTTGCCGCGAATGATTTGCCCGGCATACAGGATCAAATTCCGATCGCTAAAACTGCTCCGCAAATCCGGATCTCCCATCCGCGGCACCGGCGCGTGAATCTCAATGCGATCTCGATC
>JAIYDW010000196.1 GCA_027487315.1 Verrucomicrobiaceae bacterium
AACTTCTCCACCTGCCGCTCATTCTCCGCCGGCAAAATACTGCACGTTGCATACACCAGCTTCCCGCCAGGCCTCACCAGTTTGGCATGACTCTCCAAAATCTCCGCCTGCACCACCGTCAGCCGCTCGATCTCCTCCAAACTCAGCTTCCACTTCGCGTCCGGATTCCGCCGCACCACTCCCAGTCCCGAACACGGCACATCCAGCAGCACCCGGTCAAACCCGCCCGCCAGCCGCTTCAACGTCTTGCTCCCCTCGATCAACCGCGTCTCCACGCAGTCCACCTTCGCCCGCCGCGCCCGCTTCCTCAGCTCATCCAGCTTCCACTGATGCACATCCATCGCTAGCAACCGCCCCTTGTTCTGCATCAGCGCCGCCAAATGCAGCGTCTTCCCCCCGCCACCCGCGCACGAATCCACCACCCGCATCCCCGGCTCCACTTGCAGCAGCGGCGCGATCTTCTGCGATCCCGCATCCTGCACCTCAAACAACCCGGCCTTGAACGGCGCGCTCGAAAACACCTGCTTCCTCTCCCTCAACTTCAATGCCCCCGCAAATCCCTTGATCGCCACCGCCTCGATCTCCTCCGCCGCCAGCATCGCAATCACCTCCTCCTCAGTCGCCCGCGTCAAATTCACCCGCAAAAACACCGGTGCCTGCTCATTCATCGCCTTCCTCGTATCCTTCCACGCCGCCCCTAACTCCGCCTCGCCCAACTGATCCAGCCAGTCCGGCAGCGACGCACGCACCGCCGGCTCCACCTTGTTCTCCATCCGCCCCAGCACCGCATCCACCTTCACGCCCTTCGTCTCATCAAAACCCGGCCCCTCGTTCCCTTGTGAAATCCAATACGACGCCCACACCGCCCAAAGCTGCCGATCCGTCATCCCCGCCGTGTCCGCCAGCGTCGCATCATTAAACCCCGCCAAATGCCAATACCACCGCCACCAGCGCACCACATCATAGACCGACTCCGCAAACAACTTCCGGTCCCGCGCCCCCCACTTCGGCCGCTCCTTGAACGTCTTCTCAATCACCCGATCCGCATACCGCCCCTCCACGAAGACCTCGCGAAGAGCCGATATGATTTGAGCAACAAGATGGTAGTGAAGACGCACCCCCCCAGAAACACCAGCCTTGGCAGCATTTCAAGCCCTACCCACTCACTTCCCCCCCAGAAACGCCAGCAGGTCCGCCATCTGCTCTTTCGTAATCGCCGCCTCCAGCCCCACCGGCATCAAGGTCCGATCCAAACTCTTCATCGCCTTGATCGCCCCCCGCGCCAGCGTCTCCGTCGCTCCCCCCATCATCGCCACCGTCACATGATCAGCGCTCTCCGCCGTAACGAGACCACTCAAAATCCGACCATCCTTGGTATCAATCTGATAAGCACTCCACCGTGCCTCAAACATCCGATTCGGATCCAGAATGTCAGACAGCAGCGCCTCCGGCGGTTTCACCTTCACATCCGCCAACGGCGGTCCCACGTCCACCCCCAGATCTCCGTGCTTATGACAAGCTGTGCACACCATGGCAAACACCTGCTTCCCCCGCCCCGCATCCCCCTTCATCGTCGTCGCGCTCGCCATGTAGTCACTCACCACCCCAGCCCGATCCCCACTCGCCTCACCAAACAACTTCTTCGCCAGCACCGCCATCTCCCCCGCACCCCGCTGATACCTCCACCGCGTCTCCACATCCACCCATGCCGTTGGAAATTCCCCCTTGTCCATCCGCTTAAAGAGCGCCAAGGCCGTGGCCGCATTCGCCGTCAAAATCGGCACCAACTCCCGCTTCACCGCCGGCCCCACCTTCGGCAGCAATTCATAAATCAACGGTGCCGTACTCGTCGCCGCAAACCGCTTCAACAACGCCACCGCAGCCCCACTCACCTCCGCCGACTGACCACCCACCAGCAACCCCCGCATCACAGGCTCCACTGCAGCCCATTTCCGCGAACCCAACAAAGGCAGCACCGCCAACCGCTGCTCCAAAGGCGCCTTCGCATCCATCACAATCACATCAATCTTCGACTGCAAGGCCCCAATCTCACGCTCCGCCTCCGCGTGCCCCTTCGGCAGCTTCACAAGCCCCTGCAACAACGCCGGCTTCCACCACAACAACTCCCCTGGCTGCATCTGCAAAAGAGCCAACACGGCTTTCACATCTTCCACCTCCCCATCCGCCACCGCACCCGCCGCAAAAGCACGCACCGTCGCACTCCGAACTTCAGAAAACGCGCCAAAGAACTCGTCGCCCAGCAACCCAAGGATGTGCCCCATCCGCTTGCCCGCAGCCGACCCCACCATCTTGGCCATCCAAGCATCGTCCGCATGCTTCGTGAGAATCCCAGCCAACTCCCTTGCATCCGTGATCGTCGGAATCCGCAAAAAAAGCGCACGCTCAGCATGCTCCTCAGCCACTGGGAGTGACGGCATCTTGCCGTCACCTTGCCCAAGTTTTAACCCACCTCCTTTTGTCCCCTTCGGCACCACCCGCCAAATCCGCCCCTCATTCTCCCCCTGCCTCATGTCATGCGTCTTCACAAATTCCTCCGGAAAAAACCGCGCATGATCAATCCACCTCCGATAGATATCACAAACATAAATCGCCCCGTCCGGCCCCGTCGTGAAATTCACCGGCCGACACCACTCATCCCCACTCCGAAAAAACTCCGTTCGCTCCCCCACCCGCGTCGCCTTCAATGACGCCCCATTCGGCTCCACCCGATACCGAGTCACCAACTGCCCCGTCGGATCCGGCACAAACACGTTGTTCCTCAACTCCGGCATCAATCCCCCCCGATACACCCCCAACCCCGAACACGCCGTGTTCGTCCCCGCATGCGCATCCGCCGTCGTATGCGTGATTTTCAGCGGATACACCCGCGTCGCCGCTCCCGGCAGCGCGATGTCCTCATAATTCTGCGTGATCCCCGCATGCGGATTCCTCGTCATCGCCTCATACGGCATCACCGTGAACATCAACGGATTCCGATTCGAACAGTAAAAATGATGACCCCAATCATCAAACGCCCCCCCATACTGTCCCTTGCCCCCCGTCGGTGTGATCTCTCCCGTCCTCGGGTCCCACTTGAAGTTAGACCCTGGCACCCCCACCACCTTGTCCGGCGCGTCCGCAGGATAAATCTCCTTCGCTTCCAACCCATTGTTGAAGTGCACACAACCATCCGGACCCCACCTCGGCGCGCTCACCTGCAATTGACTGTGCTTCGGATTAAACCCCCGAATCAACGGCTTCATCACATCCGCCACATCATCCCCATTGCTGTCCTTCAAAAACAAAATCTGCGATCGTGTCGTCGCAATCAACCCGCCATCAAACGGCAGCAACCCCTGCACATTGTCCAGGTGATCCGCAAACGTCACCGCCTTGTCCATCCGCCCATCACCATCCTCATCCGTTAGCATCTGAATCCGTGATAACCAAGGGTCCCCCGCCTTCGGTGGCCCTAGCGGATAATCCCGCATGTCCGCCACAAACATCCGGCCCTTCTCATCCCAGGTACACTCCACCGGATCCAACACCAGCGGCTCCGCCGCAACCAACTGCACCTCATAAGGCCCATCCAACTGAATCAACTTCATCGACTCCTCCGCACTCAATGCCCGCTCCTGCCCATCCCGCACCGTCACGTCCCTCCCCCCACTCGCCTGAATCGCACTCCACTTCTCCTCAAACGCCCCCAGCGGCCACAACTCATACCGCCGCACGATCATCTCCGCCCCCTCAGTCTGCAATAGAACCTTCCCTTCACTCGGCTTGCAATCAAACGCCTCATTCACCAACGCTCCATTCACAAAATACTGCAGCGTGTCACCCCTGGCGATCACCTCCAATCGATTCCACTCCCCCGCCGGCGACTCGACATCTTCCCGACCTCGAAACCCCACCCGATCCGCCCAGTCCTCATCACGCCCCTTCCAATTGATCCGCCCCTTCGTCACCACCTGACGGGGCTCGCCCTTTCGCCAAATCTTTTCCTTATCCCGATCCAATCCAAACTCCGCAGACAGCGATGTCGTCAACTCGGTCCCATCCGCCAGCTTCGGCGACAGCACCAGAATATCCCCCACTCCACCCTCAATGATCTGCGCCTCAATGCTCGCCATCCAGGTCCCTCCATAAGCCCCGTGCGGCCCATACCCATGTAAAAGCACCCCATTGTCCTTCGCCTTCTTCTCCCGCGCCCCCCACGTTTTGGTACCCCACTTGAATTCAAGAACGAGATGATAATCACGATAAGCCTTCTTCGTCCCAACATAGCCATAGCCCCGCCCACTGACGTTCAAAACACCGTCACCCCCGAACTTCCAGATGTCTTTCGGATCATCATGAAAATCCATCTTCGGATTCAAATGAAACTCCACCTCCCCGGCCTTAATCACCTCAAGCAGATCCACCTTCTGCGTCACCACCTCCCCGCTCCAGGCCGTCGCCGCCCAAAGCCCCGCCAAGCATGCGCCTAGACCGACTCTCGAAAAGGATGTCATTTTCGACCGGCGAGCGCGGCGGCTCCAGTGGCAAGGAAAGAGTGAGGAAGCTATTTGAATGATAACTGACGAACAAATGACGCCGCCAATGGGGCCGCCCCGCCGCCGGGAGGAGGACAGGCTTTTCGAGAGCCGGTCTGTAATGAATCGATCCATAACACTCCCATACGCACCTCAACCCGCTGGGATTTCAACGCGAGCTCAAAGCTCGCTCCGAATCGCCCCCATCAAATCCTCATACCGATCAAACGGCTTAAACTGCGGAAACTGAACCTGAATGCTCTCCGGCGCATGAAAAAAGAACCCACGATCCGCCTCCCCCAACATTGTCGTGTCATTGAACGAATCCCCCGCCGCAATCACCTTGTAATTCAACCCCTTAAACGCCGCCACCGCATGCTGTTTCTGATTCGACTGCCTCAGCTTGTAACTTACAATCCGCCCCTCAGAATCCACCTCCAAATGATGACAAAAAATCGTCGGCCATCCCAGCTGCCGCATCAACGGATGCGCAAACTCCTCAAACGTGTCCGATAAAATGATCACCTGCGTCAGACTTCTCAGCTCATCCAAAAACGCCTTCGCTCCCTCCATCGGACTCAAGGTGCCAATCACCTCCTGAATGTCCGGCAGCTTCAGTCCGTGGTCGTCCAAAATCTTCAACCGACCCGCCATCAAGACATCGTAATCAGGTTCGTCCCGCGTTGTCCGGCGCAGCGCATCAATGCCCGTCTTCTCGGCAAAGGCGATCCAAATCTCAGGCACCAACACACCTTCCAGGTCCAGGGTCACAATCGTTTGCTTTTTCATCTCCCCGCTCTCTGCCACGGCTCCCCCACCCTGTCCAGTCACCGCTTCCTTCCCCCCCACAATTACTTGGACCAGGGCGTGTTTAAAAACTCGGGATGCCCGGGCGGCGAGTACAGGAGAGTGAATGGCGAGGCGCAGGGTGCTGCCGCTATGGGTGAATAACGGCAAACCCTGGAACGAAGCCAGTCACTCTCCTCCACTGCTGCAGGGGCGTGTCGAGTTTTTAAACACACCCTAATCCCTCAACGCCACCGCCGGATCCAACCGCGCCGCAAACCACGCCGGCAGGAACCCCGCCACCAAACACAACACAAACGACCCTCCCGCCGCCAATCCCACGTTCAACCAGCTCAACTGCGCCGGGATCTCCGCCAAAAACACCCCCTCAATCGCATCCACCTGACTCGACGTCACCCGCGCGATTAATGCCCTCAAATCATTCCTCAACCACAACACCAGCAAACTCCCCACCACCCCTGTCACCACACCCGCCCCACCAATGATCGCCGCCTTGATCACAAAAATCCGAATGATGTCCCAGGTCCTGCACCCCAGCGCCGTCAGTACCCCGATCTCCCTCCGCTTCTGCATCGTCACCGTGATCGTCGTATTCATCACCGCAAACGCCGCCACCACCGCAATGATCCACAAGATCACCGTCATCATGATCTGCTCATTCCGCATCGCCGCCAACCTCGACTCCCCCTTGTCGATCCACGTCTTGCTCTCCCACCCGTCATTCGGACACAAAGCCTCCCCGATCGCCCGCGCCTCATACGGCGCCGTCACCTCGACCGCCACCCCCGTCACCCCATCCCCCAAATGAAAAAGCTCCTGCCCCGTCCGCAATCCCACATACCCATTCAGCCCCCCCGTCTCTCCCCGATAAATCCCCGCCACCTTCAACTTCTGCACATCCAGCCCGATCCCACGCCTCATCTCCTTCTTCTTGGCCTCATCCGTCTCGTTCATCGCCGCCTTGAACTGCCGCGCCGCCCGGTTTACCGCCGTCGACTCATACACCGACAGTTCGTCCCCCAACCTCGCCCCCAACTGCTGCGCCGCATAGTCACTGATCACCACCGTCCCCTGCGCCAATTCCAACCCACCCTCCACCACATGCTTCCCAATCTTTTCCAACTGTGCCTTCGCCTCCGTCGGATCCAATCCTAACACCGGAAACCCTCCCTGCGACTCCCCAAACCGCGCATAAAGAATCCCCCCCGCGTACCCCGTCGCCGTCTCCACTTGCGGATGCTTCCTCGCCGCCTCCACCACCCCTTTCCAGCCTCCATCCCCCTTCTTCTGCTCCAGCAAAAGATGCGGCTCAGCTCCCAATAACGTCTCCCGAAAGTCCGCGTCAAACCCCAGCATCACCGACTTCACCACCACCATCATCAGCACCCCCACCGCCACGCCCAACAGCGACACAATCGTGATCACCGACACAAACGACCGCTTCGGACGCAAGTAGCGCAGTGCCAGAAATGTCGATGCGTTGGTTGCCATGTTAAATCAAATCAAAGCCCGCTCCCATCACCCACCCTCCCCTGCTCGCTGAATCCGCGCTGGCACCTCGTTGATCGAATACCCCGCCCCCCGCAACGCATCCCACACCTTCACCAACACCCCCAAAGCCGCATCCGTGTCCGCCTCCAACTCCAACTTCGCCCCAGGCCGCGCCGCCCTCAACGCCTTCAACGCCTCTTCCAAGCCCCCTTCAGCCACCAGTTCCCCGTCCAGCAGAATGTCCTTGTCCTTCGTGATCGTGATCGATGTCCTCACCTCCTGCACCGGCGCCGCCGCCCCCATTCCCTTCGACTCCGGCAGCGCAATTTTGACGTGCGTCTTGTTCCGCCGAAACGTCGTCGTGGCGATGAAAAAAATCAGCAGGATCACCAGAATGTCGATCAACGACACAATCGGAATCGTCGGCACAGGTCGTCTTGGGCGGCGCAGTTCCATGAGCGTCAAAAACTTCAGGCTTCAGGCGAGCGACGCACCTCAAAGTGAGTGAAAAAATCATGAATCGTCTGGTCCAACAGCGACCCCATCCGCACCGCATACCCATCCAATCGCCGAATGAAATACGTGTGTGCCATCACCGACGGCACCGCCACAAACAACCCCGCGATCGTGCACCGCAACGCCACCCCGATCTCCGCCGCCACCGCCGCCGTATCCGGCCCCGCCTCAGCATCCCCACCAAACGCCGAAAACATCCCCACCAACGCCGCCGTCGTCCCCATCAACCCCAAAAGCGGCGCCACCGTCACCATCATCTCCAACAAAGGAATGCCCGTCTCCAAACCATGCAATTCCTCCTTCGCCCGCGTCGCACACGCCTGCGCGCATTCCTCACGACTCGAATAATTGCCACTCACCGCCAGCACCCCCACTCGCGCCAACACCGAATCATGGCTCGCCAAAAACTGCTGCAACGGCCGGATATCCCCCTTCTCCGCATACTCCGGCACCGCCTGCAACCTCGCCACCACCTCATCAGGCACCACCCGCTTCCTCTGCAACCTCAGCGCCGCCAGCACCACCGTCGCCACCACCGCCATCGACGACAGCACAATCAGCAGCATCACATAGCCCCCGGTCGCCAGGAATCCCATCAACCCGCCGCCACTCGTCTCAGCCAGTGGCAATAAGCCCGTCTTTGAATCAATAAATAAGAACATCATATTCAACTTCCAATCGCCCACCATCCAGCAAAGGCAAAAGATCAGCGGGAATCGGAGGTATCTCCGCTTCCATAATCGCCCGCAAGGTAAAATCCAGCATTCGCACATCCGCCTCGGCTCGGTCACTCAAAACCGTCGGTGGTGCCACCTTGCCGTCTGCTCTCACAAAAAACTTCAACCTCAGGCTCCCATACGTCACCGCATCCGCATTGCGCCGACGCAACAAATGCCACTTCTTCTCCACCGCCCCCGTCACCTGCCTCATGTAACGCCCCACCGGCGTCTCCGCCGCATCAACCGCCGTCTCCCCCCGATTCGAAATCGTCCCCTTCACCTTGCTTGTCCGGGTAAAAGGCGAAAAAGCGTCCGCATCCTGCGGCCCAGCCGTCCGCTTCACCGGATCCAGGGCCGCCCCACCCACCGCTGCCGGTTGCCTCATCTCGGGTGGTGTTGGCGGCGTGGGCGGCGTAGGTGGAGCGGGTGGCGTATCCACCGTCCGCATTTCCGGCACAGGCGACTCTTTCACCGGCGGCTGATCCGGCACCACCTCCTTCGGCTTCGGCGCAGGCGCAACTGAAAGCCGCGCCGCCTCCCCCTCATCCTGCTCCCTCATCATCGCCTCCAGCGGCGTCAACGGAACCGCCTTGGCCACCTCAACAACCTTCTTCTCCGTCGGAGCCGGAGCCGGTGGTGGACTCGGCGGCGGTGCTGGCGGCGGCGCGGGAGGCCGCACTACCTCCACGGGCTTCTGCACCGGATCCAATCGCATCGCAGGCGCCCCCTGCGCCATCTGCATCGCCGGCACCGGCGTCGCCCCATCTTCCTTGATCTCCCCGTCCTTGTAATCCCGATTCGCCAACTCCCCCCGCTCCGGATCAATCCCGTCCAAACTCGGCATGTTCTTCTTCCCCGCCTCATCTGCAGGCAACTCACTCGCCGCCTTCGTGTTCCGGTCCGACACAAAATCCGCCTGCTTCGGTGCCTCCTCCGAACGCGCATTCTGCGTCGTCCGAATGTACGACTTCTCCTCCGGCTTCGGCACCACCGGCGGCGGCGCGGGCGGCTCAGGCAGAATCTGCTCCGGATACAGCAACGTCACCTCCTCCTCCGGCTTCACCTCCGCCGCCTTCGACATCCGCTCCGACATCACCACCGCCAACTCCCACACCACCCACATCAGCAAAAGCACATGCGCCACCACCGAAACACCGATGGCGATCTCCACATCTCGATTCTTGGCACGCGCAGAAGTCAAACCACCCACAGTTCGCCCACCCCACCCCAGAATCAACGCCCAAAACACCCCCCCTACCCCCAAACCACCCGTCACCGCCCCACTCTTCCCCCCACGCATCCTCACCCAAAGAGCAACGGCTTCTACCCCGCACACACCCCCATTTCACTCACATTCCGCAATCCGCAATCCGAAATCCGCAGCCGAGCGGAGCGAGACCGACAGCCACAGGCTGCCCGCAGGGCGAGGCCGGTAGGACTCGTCAATCCCCAATCCTCACTCCCCAACCACCCTCGCCTTCACCTCCGCAAAATAAATCGGCTGCTCCGAATACGGCGTCCCCCAAAGCCCACATTTCCCCGACCCCTTCATCCCCGATTCATCTTTGTGACTGATCAACGGCGCCGCAGGCTCCGCCCCCTCCGCCCAAGCCGACGCCAACACCACCCACGGCCCCTCAGCCCCCTCGCGCTTCGCCTCCAACTTCAAATTCACCCAACTATCACTCGTCCACACAAACGGCGCCGTCGCCACCACCTCATCCGACTTCACCAACTCAATCTGCTTCTTCGCCGCATTCACCATCAAACGATACCCGCTCATCCCATGCACACTCACCCCAAATCGAGGATAACTCCGCGCCTGCTTCGTCGCAAAAACCCGGCACGAAATCGACGCATCCCCCTTCGCCGACGCCCCCACCTGCACATTCGCATCCGAAATCGGCTCCGCCAGAATTTTGAGGCTCTTCACCCCCTCCTTGTCCGCCACCTCCCACACCCCCTCGACCACAAACACCAACTCCTTCGACACCGGCCCGATCGGCGCCGCCGCCAAATCCAACGCCACCCCTTCTTCAGCCACCGCACTCAGCGCCAGCCCCACCATCGCAGTCAATAAAGTCAATCTCATAGCCACTACTCAAAACGCCGCCCAAACCCCTTCATTTCATCTCTCTCACCGCACCGGCTCCTTCAACAGCGCCAACGCCTCCAGCGCCGAAGCATCCTGATGCACCACCGCATTCAAACTCCGCGCAATCGCCGCCGGATTCGAGTGCTGCCAAACATTGCGCCCAATCGCGATCCCCGCCGCCCCCGCCGTCATCGCATCTTCCACCATCTTCAAGAGCCCAGCATCATCTCCCATCGCCGCCCCACCCAAAATAATCACCGGGATAAACGTCGACTCCACGATCTTCCGAAAATCATCCACCGTCCCATTCGTCGGATACGGCACCTTCACCACATCCGCCCCCAACTCCGCCGCCAACCGAGCCGCAAAACCCACATTCTCCACCGTATACGCCGCCGGCTGCCCCAACCCCTTCGGCAGCGCCTCCAAAATCACCGGCACCGAAGAATCCAAACTCAACCGGATCAAATCCGCGCACTCCTGAAAATTGTCCTTCTCATTCGGACCCCCCGTATAGAGCATGTTCATCACCGCACTCGCCCCCACCATCTCCGCCTCTTCGATCCCATACATCGAAATGCTCCCCGCCCCCGGACCTTCCGTCCGCACATTGTAAACATCCGTCCGCAAACAAAGTCCCTTCCCCTCCAGCGCCTCGCCCAACCGCAGAGCCAGCCCCAGGTTCAGCACAAACCCATCCACATACGGCATCACCCGCTCGATCAAAGACGTCGGATCCGCCAAGCCCGGCACCGGAATCGCCACCCCATGATCAATCGGCAAAATCACCGTGCGACCATTGCGAAAAAACAAATTCAAATTGTCCTGTCGGGACAAGGCTACTTCGGTCGGTGTGGGTTCGGACATCCCCCATCCATGCCCGCAAACCTCCCCCTGTAAAGCACAAGCTCAACCCCTCAACGGCGATCAGGTAACCCAAATCGTCACAAGGCAAATCAAAGACCGTCCCCACAGCCTCAAACCCACCCCGTAGGCGCACTCGCCAGAGTGCGTTCCCGCCCCATCCTCGCGCCTCACCCCACCAACCGCTTCACCTGCCGCGGAATCATCGCACTCCGCAGCGCCTCCTTCTCCACCGACCGCAAAAACTCCAGCAGGATGTCCGGTGAACTCACCACCATCTCCCGCGTCCGATCCAGCGTGTACGGCCATTTCGCCCGGGAATGCAGAAAATCCAGATCCTCCAGGATCTCCTCCACATCCGGCTCGCTCAACCCGGCCATCATAAAAGCATGTGCATCATCAAGAGGCATTCCCCCACCATGCCCCATCGCCACCTCAAATCAACTTCATCAAAGCCTCCCGCCCCTGCCGCTGCCACTTCCCCACATACGCAAACTTCGCCCGCAGCACCCGCATCGCCTCCATCGCCCTCCCTGCATCCCCTTCTGCCCGCAAATCATCCACTTCCACCAACCCCGCCTCCAATCCCTCACGCAACGCCCCCAGCTCCTCCATCCGCTCCTCCAGTTCCTCCTGCACCCGCATCTGCTCCCCCATCAACAACGCCTCCGCCAGCGCACTCGTCGCCGCCGCCTTCTTCTTCGCAAACACCTCCACCCGCTGCAGCACCGGCCCCAGCTTCATGAACACCTGCATCAACTCCTCCTCCATCGGCACCGTCGCCCATACCGCCGACGCCTCCGGAAACTCCACCTCCAACAAATGCTTCAACCGCGTCTCCGGCTCCCTCAACACCTCATACGCCGCATTCACCTCCGCACTCAGCATCGCATCACCCCCGGCCTGATCCGGATGCACCGCCCGCCCCTGTTCAATCCACGCCGCCTTCAACACCTCCTCATCCAAAACCGCCCGCCGCTCCAATCCCAACCGTTCAAAAGCATCCATCATTCAACCTGGATGGTTCATGAACTTCGTTACGAGGCCGCTCAAAAGCTTGGAGCTGCCAGGCGGGCTCAGTTTTGAAAGGTTGAGTGCATTGGTCAATGCTCGATGTCTTTCAAAACAAGCCCAACGCAGCAGATTCGGGCTTTTAAGCGGTTGCAGTAGATGGCTCATGAATCGTTCAGGTTAGGCCGAAAAACTCTCCCCACACGAACACGTCACCACCGCATTCGGATTCTTCACCTTGAACCCCCCGCTCTGCAAATCATCGCTGTAATCCAGCTCCGATCCCGACACAAACAACGCACTCTTCGGATCAATCACCACCCGCACCTCGTTCGACGTCACCATGATGTCCCGATTCATCGGCCCATCCACCAAATCCATCTTGTACTGCAAACCCGAGCACCCTCCTCCAATCACCTTCACCCGCAGCGCCCCGTTCTCCTCCCTCCCCTGCTTCTTCAACAAACCCCGCAACCGATTCGATGCATTCGGCAGCACCTTGATCAGTTTCTCGTTTCCAATCTTGTAGGCAATCGCAGTTTCCATCGTCTCAATCTCTTCTCTTCAATTCAACGCCAGCCCACCCAGCCCAGCCGCATCTCTTCACGAACACTTAGGACACAACCCAAAAAATTCCAACTCGTGATACAACCCGGTAAAGCCCGACTGCTTCGCAATCTGCTTCTCAAGCACCTCCACCGGACACGAGATCTCCAACCGCTGAATCTTCCCGCATTTCGTGCAGATCAGATAGTCATTGTGATGCCCCGGAAACACCATCGTGTAATACGCCGCCCGATCATGCAGCCCCAGCCGACGCAAAATCCCACGCTCCTCCAGCTTCATCAGCAACCGGTAAACCGTCGCCCGATCCGCCCCGCTATGCAGGTGCTTCGACTCCGTCACATCCGCCAGCGTCATCGGTTGACCCGCCTCGATCAGGATGTGCAAAACATCGTTCAACGCCCGCGTCCGCCTCAACCCCGTCGCCTTGCATCGCTCCACCGCCTGCTCGATCAAATCCACATTCGCACAATGACTGTGGGAATGCTTGCACGGTGCGGGTTGGACAGGTGGCGGCATGGTTGAAACGAAAAGCTTCCTTTCATTTCATCGACTTTCACCCCAAACTCAAGTCCTCGTTCACTCCCTCCCCACATGGTCCGCCCCGCCACCCTCGTCCTCGCCCCTCTCCCCCCTGCCATCCACCCCCTCCTGGAGCAGCAGTTCCATTGCCTCGACGCCACTTCCCCCGCCTCGCTCGCCTCCGCCCTCTCTTCCCCCCAGCCCATCCGCGCCCTCGTCGGTCACGGCAGCACCCAAGTCACCCCCGCCCTCCTCGACCAACTCCCTCACCTCGAAATCATCACCCTCTGCGGCGTCGGCTATGACGGCATCGACCTCCCCGCCTGCCGCGCCCGCGGCATCCGCCTCACCAACACCCCCGACGTCCTCACCGACGATGTCGCCGACATCGCCACTGCGCTCGTCCTCATGACCAGCCGCCGCCTGGTCGAAGCCAACCGCTTCCTCCATCAAAACGCCTGGCCCAACGGCCCCTTTCCCTTAGCCAGCGCCCTGCGTGGCAATACCGCCGGCATCCTCGGCCTCGGTCGCATCGGCAAAGCCATCGCCACCCGCCTCACCGCCCTAGGCATGACCATCGCCTACCACAGCCGCAATCCCCAGCCCGTCCCCCACACCTACCACCCCACCCTCCTCGAACTCGCCACCGAGTCCGACTTCCTCATCCTCGCCTGCCCCGGCGGCCCCGCCACTCATCACCTCGTCGACGCCCAAATCCTCGCCGCCCTCGGCCCCACCGGCACCCTCATCAACATCGCCCGCGGCTCCGTCGTCGACGAACCCGCCCTCATCCACGCCCTCGAAACAAACCTCATCCACAATGTCGGTCTCGATGTCTTCGAAAACGAACCCCATCTCCCACCTGCCCTCATCGACCACCCCCGCGCCGTCCTCCTCCCCCACGTCGGCAGCGCCACCACCGAAACCCGCACTGCCATGGGCCAACTCTGCCTGGACAACCTCAACGCCCACTTCGCTGGCCAACCCCTCCTCACCCCTGTGTAATCGGGCCATTCCTGGCCCGATTAGTTCGACTTGGAGGCAAGAACGCCCCAAAAACAATCAGTTCCCAAAACCCGCAATGCGCACCCTCCTCTTCCTCGCCGCCGCCCTCCTCGCACAAGCCGATCCCGTCCTGGAAAAAATCGTCGCCCATGTCCAATCCCATCCCACCGGCGACGCCCCCTTCTCCTTCAATCTGAACACCACCTCAACCGACCTCGCCAACCTCCCCATCGGCGTCTTCGACTCCGGCATCGGCGGCCTCACCGTTCTCGAAGAGATCCTCAAAATCGACGCCTTCCACAACGACACCCTCGCCCCCGGCCCCGACGGCCATCCCGACTTCGAAAACGAACGCTTCATCTACTTCGGCGACCAGGCCAACATGCCCTACGGCAACTACTCCGCCGAAAACAACCTCCCCTACCTCCGCGAACTCATCCTCAAAGACGCCCTCTTCCTCCTCGGCAGCCGCCACGACACCACCGACCCCGCCTCCCCCGGCCCCAAACCCAAACCCTCCGTCAAAGCCCTCGTCATCGCCTGCAACACCGCCACCGCCTACGGCCTCGAAGACCTCCGCGCCCTCATCAAAGAATTGAACCTCCCCATCTTCGTCGTCGGCGTCGTCGAAGCCGGAGCCCGCGGCCTCCTCACCGCTCCAGAGGACGGCAGCGTCGCCGTCTTCGCCACCGTCGGCACCTGCGCCAGCGGTGCCTACCCCAAAGCCATCCAAAGCACCCGCGGCCTCGCCGGACGCCCCGCCGCCACCATCACCCAGCACGGCAGCCCCGCCCTCGCCGGCGTCATAGAAGGCGACCCCGCCTTCGCCACCTCCCTCGCAGATCAAATCACCGCCGATGTCAAATCCCTCGTCGACACCCATCGCATCACCCACCCCAACGGCCCGCCCCTGCAAAAAATCATCCTCGGCTGCACCCACTTCCCACTCGCCCAAAAAGACATCGACACCGCCTTCGCCACCCTCCGAAACGACCCCGCCTACACCCCTCACATCGCCCCCGCCCTCACCTACGTGAACCCCGCCGAGTGGACCGCCAAAGAACTCTTCCGCTCCCTCGCCTCCGCCCGCCTCCGCCACAAACCCGGCACCCCCTTCGTCACCGAAAGAGACCTCTTCTTCCTCTCCGTCCCGAACCCCCAATTCCCCGGCATCCAACTCACCGAAACCGGCGCCCTCGACCACACCTACAAATACCGCCGCCAATCCGGCCACCTCGACCGCCAAGACACCCTCAACATCCCCATGACCCCCGAAAAACTCCCCCCCACCTCACGCCACCTCATCGAATCCCGCCTCCCCGCCACCTGGTCCCGCCTTGTTAGCCCGTGACTCGATGACCGTCCTTCGCTTCACGGTTCGCCTGTGCCTTGTTGATCCGATCCTTCGGAATCAGCTTTCGGAATCGAAAGTCGGTAACACACCGCAATAAGCCCCAGAACCAAAAGAAGCTTGATCGCAAAACGCAAGTCCCCACTACCACCAAAGGAATTCAACAACTCCATCACACCCGCCACAACCGCGAGAAGAAACCCCAAGAAGGGCAAGGCCAAAGGACGAGCGAAGTTGAGAGTCCATCCAAGGCCACGCAGGCGCTTCGGAACCAGAATCCGCTGATCCGCTCGGCAAAAATAAATGAATCCAAGCTTCCAGTTATTGGCGTCCCAGTAGTACCGATCAAAGGCCGATGAACTCATGGCGTAGATACGCCTAACAATTCCGAGTCCGTCAAGCGACAAGTGACGGGTTGCATTCACCCACCGGAAGCCATCCCCCTCACCGCTCAAATCCCCTCAACCGCCCCGCCAACTCATCATGGTGCACCTGCACCGCCTTCCAATCCCAAGGCCACCGCCCCTTCTTGTGCCAGTGAAACACCCACGGCTCCCGCATCCCGTTCACCGTGCTCATCACCACCTCGCTATACCCCGCACCCTTCCCCTCCAGCTTGATCCGGCACTGCACCATCCCCACATCCTTCACCGCCTGCACCTTCGTCACCTCATGCGTGATCGTCAGCGAAAAAAAGTGCGCCAGCGCCTGCCGTCCATCCTCCACCGCCGACTCCCGATCGTGCCCCGCCTCATCCATGTAATCCATCGTCAGCATCCCCTTCACCGCCTCCCAATCCCGCCGCTCCACCGCCCGAATCAACTTCTCCTGCGCATCCAAAACCTGCTCCTCAAACGACCGCCCAAACACCCCCACCGCCGTCCACCCCAGCCAAAGCACCAAAGCCACCAGCAATCCCAAAATCAAATTCCGCCGCGTCAACATCCCCTCCCTCTACCAAATCCCCCCCCCCCTCTCACCCCCCCAAACCCCCCCCCCCCCCCCCCCCCCCCCCCCCCCCCCCCCCCCCCCCCCCCCCCC
>JAIYDW010000035.1 GCA_027487315.1 Verrucomicrobiaceae bacterium
CAGCGGGTGGTGGCGTTGAGGAGTTTGATTGAGGCGCGGGTGCCGGAGTTGCGTGAATTGTGTTTGAGGTTGCTGGATGTGCGCGGGTTGGGAGGGGAGGCGGTGAAGGGTTTGGCTTTGTTTGATGAGGAGAAGGTGGGTCGTGAGATATTGAAGCGTTGGGGGAAGTTTTCGGTGGAAGAGCGTGGGGGTGTGTTGGAGGTGATGGTGGCGCGGCGGGCTTGGGCGGGGATGCTGCTGGATGAGGTGGGGAAGGGGAAGATCGCGAAGGGTCTGATCACGGCGATGCAGGCGCGGCAGATGCGGGCTTTTGATGATGCAGGGTTGACGGCGAAGTTGGAGAAGGTGTGGGGCGTGGTGAAGGAGTCGGGAGCGGACAAGCGGGAGCAGATTGAGGCGTTGAAGAAGGCGCTGACGGCGGAGGTGCTGGGGGCGGCAGATTTGGGGAAGGGGCGGCAGGTTTATCAACTGGTGTGCATGGGGTGCCATGTGCTTTATGGTGAGGGGGGCAAGGTGGGGCCGGATTTGACGGGAGCGGGGCGGGCGAGTTTGGATTATCTGCTGGAGAATGTGGTCGATCCCGGGGCGGTGGTGGGGGCGGACTATCAGATGACGGTGGTGACGCTGAAGGATGGTCGGGTGCTGGCAGGGTTGTTGGCGGAGAGCACTGAGCGGACGCTGACTTTGAGGATGATTCAGGCGGAGACGACGGTGGAGAAAGCCGAAGTGGTGAAGCAGGAGAAGTTGGCGGTTTCGATGATGCCGGAGGGGCTCTTGATGGCGTTGAGCGAGGAGCAGCGACGGGATTTGATGGCGTATTTGATGCATCCGTCGCAGGTGGAAGTGGCGAAGTGAAGAGGGGCTTGCGGGGAGGTCGATTTGGGGGCAAAGGCAGGGGCGAATGTTTCGGTTTTTGTTTCTCATAGTCCTGGTTTTTGGGACGTCATGCGGCACGCGTCAGATTGCCTTTCAACCGGTGACGGAGGAGATGCTGCCGATTTTGGAGCGGGCGGCGGAACGTGATCTGGTGGATGTGCGGGAGGTGATCCCGGACATTGTGGTGGACCTGCGTTATTCGCATCCGGGGGCGCTGGGTGGGAAGGCGGTGTATCCGCCTGAGATGCCGTGTTTGCTGCTGAGGCAGACGGCGGAGAGGTTGAAGGTGGCGCAGGAGGCGCTGAAATTGCAGGGCTACCAGTTGTGCGTGTGGGACGCGTGGCGTCCGGCGGAGGTGCAGTTGAAGTTTTTGAGTGAGTCAGAGAATCCGGACTTGTTTAGGCATCCGGATGAAGGGTGGTCGGGGCACTGCGGGGGGTGCGCGGTGGATGTGACGTTATTGGATCGCGAGGGGCGGTTGTGCAAGATGCCGACGTGGCATGATGAGGCGAGTGAGCACACGGGGTATCACTACCGGGGCGGCAGTAAGAAGGTGGCGTGGAATTTGCATCGCTTGCAACGGGCGATGCATGGAGCGGGGTTCCGAATTTTGGAGAGTGAGTGGTGGCACTTTGACGACACGAATTTGACGACTCATGCGGTGCCGGTGGTGACGGCGGAGCAGTTGGGGGTGGGGTTGCCGTGAGGGAGTGAGTGGGGAGTAGTCAGTAATCAGTATTCAGTTGTAAGTAGTGAGTAGTGAGTAGTGAGTAGTGAGTGGTGGGGAGTGATATCGGGAGGGAATTTCAAAGATGGCTTTATTGGGGCGGGGACAGGTGCTTTATTCAGCACCATGAGTGGGATGGTGAATCAATGCTTGAACCTGGTTGTCTGCTTTGCGATCACGATTGGTTGTCTGGGAGATGAGACGTCTCGCTCGAGGGAGGTGGGTGATTGCGGGGATGCGGCTGAGTTCTTCAATCTACATGTTCAGAAAGCTGGGGTTCCACAGGTAACATCCGCGGACGTGCTTGTCTCTTTGCTCGATGCGATTGAACATCGGTCCGTGCTTGATGACAAGAAGCCTAGGAATCAACTCATCCGCTTTTTTGAGAACGCGGCCATGACAGGACATTTTTCGGCCAAGACGGTAGCCGAAATTGAGTGCCTGGGAAACGAATACCGCTTTTCATTCCCAGACACCACGGTCGTCATTCGGGGACCTGAGCGTCGACAGTTCTCGTGTTCGATTGACGTGGATCCTTCAGTCCGTTTCGGGTTGAACGTGTATGCGGTTGAGAATGGTGAACCCGTCCGAGCGGAGGGAGTGGACTGGAGCACTGTGTTTGGTTCGTCGACCCTCCCGAAGATGGTGAGTCTATTTCAACTTTGCGGTCGATTGAACCAGGTTCTGAATGCGCACGGGATTCCAGCCATGTCGAATGAAAGGGTGGTAGCGACGATATTGCAACAACTCTCAGAGGGCAGAGAGTGGCATCAGCATGGACCGTGGGAGGAGAGACTGATGAGGTTTGCGGAGGCTTTGGGCGGGCATTCTGAGCTGACTGAGCCAGTGGATGTTTATTTAGAAGACACCGATAGTAGGCACTATCTCTTGCTCTCGAATGAGTCGGAGGAGAGGATTTTAGAGGGGCCTTCAAGGACCAAGATCGTGCTGCGGATTCTAGATGCTACGTCTGGCGACATCTTGTGCTGGGAGTCGATCACGATGGCTGTTATTGGCGGGGATTAAGGAGTGGAAACGCCTGAAGGGATTGGGGTGACGGGTAAGCCAGGAGATATGATGATTGCAGAACGAGGCAAAATTGATTAAGCTTTTCCGGCCCGAAGCATTCCTCCGAGAATTCTCATCGGTGCGACGTATCGATTTCCTGATGGTCCGGTGACTACGCACATCTATCATGCCGGACTACCCAAATCTAGAGACAATCCACAGAATCCACAATTGTTCTATCATGAAGAGCGCTAAAACCAAATGGCTGGCAAGTTTGTTAGTGACATCTCTTCTTCAAGGAGCGGAGCCTCTGGAGTATTACCGCACACCCGGATTGGGCGTAAGCTGGCGCAAAATCGACTTGCGTGAATCTGAGTATGATGGGAAAAAAATCATCATGAACGGATGGCTAGGCGTCACCGAATCGGAAGCGTCCCCTGTGTTGACCCTATACGAGTCCCGAGAGGCATTGGAAACGGGGGACCTTAGCAAATCCATTAGCGTCTTGGGTTTTGGCGAATGGTGCACGCTTACGGAGTTTCCGGAAGGCTTCCGAGGCTTATTGAGCGGACATTTTGCGACGATCATCGGAGTATTCGAGGTGGATGTCTCTGGAAACTCGCTTGGTAACTTGAAGAAACTAGATTCGGTACATGTCACTTCAACGTCTAGTTCACTAATCTACTCCCCTTACTTCAAATTGAATCCGGATAAGGATTGGCCCGGAAAAGTTCAAGAGAAAGAATGAGAGGTTTCGCGAACCTTGCACGCCGATCGATGAATCGGCAGACACCTGGGTGGATTCCAAAGTCCTCAATGATCAAGGAAGGGACTTTATGAGTGCTGTCGAGTTTATGAATTTCTTGACCGATCTGCCTTACCAAGCTGGAACCAAGAAGCGCCGGATGAAGTGGATGGAACGATATGAGGCGCGGAAGGGTGGGCGATTTTTTGGGGTTGAGGGATGAGGCTTTGGAAGGGATTTGGGGGTTTGGGGAATGCAGGAACCACGAATGGCACCTGAGTCTGCCAGGCTCATTCACAGTGGCGTATCATAGGCGATGATGGGTATACAACTGAGTAATCAAAGGCTTCCATGGACGCTTGGCGGGTTGGGAATGAAGTCCTCGTGCAACCCCTCACGCCTAATGATCGGATAGGGCCTAACGGGAACAAATTGAGCCGTTCGGACGGTCAGCGCCAAACGGGTTGATTCGTTCGCTGGAAACTACGGTAAAGCCAAAGACTTGTTTGGATGACGAAGAGGTTTTCCCCTTTCGCAGGTTCGCTATTTGTGGGAAAATGGTAAAACGTCAATTGATCTGAAGATGACTATCAAGACTATCACAGCGTTCGCTATCAGCTGCTTTTTGATCATGCCTTTTTGTTTGACCGGTCAGGTGCAAACCAATGTTCCACTAGGCGATCCATTTGATGTGGATGCTTCGATGGTGTCAATCTATAGATTGCTATCAAAGCCTGAAGATTTTGATGGGAAAACAGTTACGGTTGCGGGATTTGTGGAGCGAGGGGCTAATCAAGGAAAGCTTTTTGTCAGTCGAGAGGATACTAAAATTCGGATTCCAAGAGATACAATAGAACTGTATTTCGAAGAAGGTTGTTCGGAGCTGATTCCGGGCTCTCAATATGCTTATGTTCGGGGGGCGTTCAAGGTTGATCCCCTGAGTGGCTTGGCAGGGCGATTAGTGGTAAAAAAGGCCAATCCTTTGCCCGGGGCTGGTCTTGTAAAATTAAGCGGTGATGCTCAATTTTGCTTAAAGTTCATTGAACTTCTCGATGGCAAGAGGCTCGCCGATTTGACTCAAGAGGAGGAGGATGAACTTAAACAGTTTCTCTCAAGGCAACTCAAGAAAGAATTGCTCCAAACCCCTTCTGGATTGAATAGGTGATTAGCAGGCTGGACTGGTCTTGGCTTCGGGGAACGGTCCCAGTGCTCAGACGTGTTGTGGGGGCATAGTGCAGGGCCTGGCGAGCGGCCGGGACTTAGAATTTTTTGATCATGCGCAGTTTGTTTCTCCTTGTTGTTTTGATGACTTTTTGCAGCTGCGCACAAAGCTTCGTCGGGGATCGACAGGGCTCAACTGGGTGGAAACGATATGTGAAAAAGTATAGTTATTATAAACAAATGCCACTGGATAGGAGTTATACTCATTCATCGGAAGGGCGACAAAGGTGTGCTTTTGCTTGGGCGACGTATGAGTGCGATGATTCCATAACTGTGGATATGGTAATGGCTAAAGTTTTGGCCAAACAAAATGATTGGGATACAAGTTCAGCAAGTGAAGTGAGTTATAAAATCTTGGATTACATACGGCCTGAAATTCTAAAGGCGGGTCCTGATGTTAGGCTTGAGATGTGGAGAATCATCAAGCAGTGGAATCCAGACAGCTCTGACTTTGAACAAACTCTGAATTTGGTGATATTCGGGCAAGGCTTTGCTTCTTTTTCGCAATTCGAAGAAACGTGGCTAGCGGTAAACCGGAAATCCGAACTCGGTAAAAGCAGTCGTAGCTTGATGGAACGAAAATCGTGGCAAAGTGGACTTTGAGGTACCAAACGAGTGGTTTCGTCTGATTTATGCGAATGCTATGGAGCTTCCTCAGTGTTTCATGTGTTCCTGTCACGGGCTACAGCTAGGAGCCTTTGGCGCTGAGTGGGCCTGTGTTGGGTATTAGGACCAGAGTGGGGGGGACATTTCGAAGGGGGGGATGCTGACGGCTACGGGGCGGCCTTGCTGGGTGGTGCCGAAGAAGGAGCCGGTGGCGGTGCTTTCGGACTTGATGACGTGATAGGAGTTGTAGGTGAAGGTTTGGCCGGGCTGCAAGTTGGGGAACTGGCCGACGACGCCGTCGCCCTCGACGACCAGGGTATCGCCTTCGGAGTCTTTGACGACCCATTTGCGACCGAAGATGTTGACGGTCTCGGTGGAGTGATTGTGGATGGAGATTTGGTAGACGAAGGGATGGGGTCGGTCTGGGGGAGCGGGGCGGGTTTTGTCGTATTCGACGCTGTCGACCGAGACGGTGAGTCCTTCGAGGGGTTCAAACTTGGCTGCCACAATGGGGTTCGATACCATGGGATGGGGGTGGGCTCAAGCTGCAAAGCGGGGTGTGGATGGGGTGGAAAAGGAGTGGCTTCCGGGTGGGGGAGGGTGCAGGGTTGAAGGATGTCCATGTGTCCTGCTCCTGTGCTTTCGATTGCTGGTTCCGACTGCTCCGCGGGTGCGGGGATTCAGGCGGATTTGAAGACGATGAGTGCGATGGGGTGCTATGGGCTGACGGCGCTGACGAGTGTGGTGTCTGAGACGCCGGGTCGGGTGTCGATGGTGCGGCTGCTGGAGCCTGAGTTGATTGTGGATCAGGTGCGGGTGCTGTTTGAGGGGTTTCCGATTGCGGGGGCGAAGATGGGGATGGTGGGGGGATTGGCGCAGGTGGAGGCGGTGGCGGGAGCTTGGGGGCAGTATGGGGGGGCGGTGCCGCTGGTGGTGGATCCGGTGATGGTGGCGACGGGTGGGGGGCGGTTGCTGGAGGAGGATGCGGTGCGGGCGGTGCGGGAGATGCTGCTGCCTCTGGCGAAGGTGATCACGCCGAACATGGATGAGGCGGAGGTGCTGTGGGGCAGGCCGGTGACGACACGGGAGGCGATGATCGTGTGTGCGGCAGATTTGTCGGCGGCGTTCGGGACGGCGGTGCTGGTGAAGGGGGGGCACCTGGAGGGGGCGAGTGCGGCGGATGTGTTGTGCGGGCCGGATGGGATGGAGTGGTTTGAGGCGCCCCGGGTGGAGGGGGTGCACACGCATGGGACGGGGTGTTCGTATTCGGCGGCGATTGCGTGCGGGCTGGCGAAGGGTCTGACTTTGCGGGAGGCGGTGGCGGAGGCGAAGGGGTTTATTGCGAAGGCGATTGGGCAGTATTTTGAATGGAAAAGTGGGTTGGGTGGGTCCATTCATGCTTTGAATCATTTGGCTCAAGCCTGAGGTCCTTCATGAATGCTCCTTTGACACGACTCTATCGGATCGCCTGGCTGGCGTGTTCGGGGGTGGTGTGCGGGGGTGTTTGGGGGAATGAGGAGAAGGTGGGGGGTGAAGAGGGGTTGACTCAGGCGGGGGTGCAGGCGGCGTTTCAGATTTTGCGGAAGGATTACATTCGCGGGGAGGACTTGAATTTTGAGCAGTTGAATCGGGCGGCTTTGGAGGGGTTGATTGAGCATTTGGGGGGTGGGGCGAAGGTGGTGCCGGTGGCGGAGGCTCAGGTGGCGGTGGGTGAGCCGGAAGTGCGGCAGTCGGTGCTGGCGGATGGGATTGGGTGGATTCGACCGATTACTTTTGGGGTGGAGGAAGTGGCGCTGTGGACGGCGGCTTTGCAGAAGTTGAAGGGACAGGGATGCGAGACGGTGCTGTTGGATTTGCGGGAGGCGGCGGGTGCGGGGTCGTTTGAGGTGGCGGCGGCGCTCTTGGAGACGGTAGTGCCCAGTGGACAGGTGCTTTTTAAGCTGAAGCAGTCGGGGAGTGCGGAGACGGATGTGCGGGTGAGTTCGAAGGAGCCGGTTTGGACGGGGCAGGTGGTAGTGCTGGTGGACGGTGATACGGGGAATGTGGGGGAGGCGGTGGCGGCGGTGTTGCAGCATCAGCGGCGGGCGTTGGTGGTGGGTGAGAAGACGAGGGGGGCGACGGTGCGGTATCAGACGCTGCCGCTGGATGCGCAGTTTGCGTTGCAGTATGCGAGTGCGGAGTTGTTGCTGGAGGATGGGTCGTCTTTGTTTCAGAAGGGGCTGGAGCCGGATCTGGTAGTGGGGATGGAGGCGGAGGAGAAGGAGGCGGCTTTGGAGCGGATGGCGCAGGGGCGGGTGCGCGAGCTGGTGCACGAGGTGGCGCGGGAGCGGTTCAATGAGGCGGCGCTGGTGGCGCGGCGGAATCCGGAGTTGGAGGTTTATTTGAAGCGGTCGGCGGGTGAGGAGACGGAGGATGAGAAGCCGCCGCCGACGGATGCGGTGTTGCAGCGGGCGGTGGATGCGGTGCAGGCGAAGGAGACGCTGGGCCGGACGAAGTTGTCGTGGAAGGTGCCGATGGAGGATGGATCGAAGAAGGAGGAGATCCTGAAGGCGCCGAAGGCGGTGCCGGTGACGGGGAGTCGCTAGCTTTTTGGAAGGAACTTATGAGTCAAATTCGGAAACATGACATTGCGGAGCGGGTGGAGACGGTGGTCGATGTGGTGGCGTGTTTGAGCGCTGATTCTGCGACGGTGAGGCTGCCGAATGGGCGGGAGGTTTTTGGGTATCTGGGGGACTCGGCTGAGGGGATGGTTTTGGAGGTGGGGCAGCGGGTGAAGGCTTGGATGTTTGTGGCGGATTTTTCGCGGGCGGAGTTGAGGAGTCTTGAACGTTGAACGTTGAACTTTGAATGCTGAAGTTTGAAGGGTGGGGTTTTAGAGGGGGGAGAGGAATTTGCCGGGGTTGAGGATGTTGTTGGGGTCGAGGGCTTTTTTGAGGGCGAGGTGGGTTTGGTGAGCGACATCGGGGATGGCGTGGCGCCACCAGCGGTGTTTGGCGATGCCGACGCCGTGTTCGCCTGTGATGGCGCCTTTCCAGGCGATGACCTGGAGGAAGAGTTTGTCGAGGGCGGCTTCGGCGCGTTCGCGGATGGCGGGGTCTTCCATGGTGGGGACCATGATGTTGACGTGGATGTTGCCGTCGCCGGCGTGACCGAAGCAGGCGACGGGGAAGCCGGATTGTTCCTGGAGTTCGGCTGCGAAGGCGACGAGGTCGATCAGGCGTGAGCGGGGGACGACGACGTCTTCGTTGAGTTTGATGAGGCCGGTGTTGCGGAGGCTGTAGCTGAATTCGCGGCGGAGTTTCCAGAAGCGCTCGCAGGCTTCGTCGCCGATGGCTTCTTCGAGGCAGATGGTGCCGAGGCGGGTGAGGAGGTCGGCGACGCGGCGGATTTCGAGGGCGACGGATTCGGGTTGGCCATCGAGTTCGACGAGGAGGTGGGCTTCGCCTTTTGGGGTGACGGATTCGCCGAGGTAGTCGCGGGCGGCGCGGAGGGTGAAGGGGTCGGCGATTTCGAGGGCGGAGGGGAGGAAGCCGCTGTCGAGGATGACCTGGACTGCGTGGGCGGCGGCGGGGAAGGAGGCGAAGCCTGCGGAGAGCATGGCGCGCTGGGGTGGGTGGGGGATGAGGCGGAGGGTGGCTTCGGTGACGAGGCCGAGCATGCCTTCGCTGCCGACCATGAGGCCGACGAGGTCGAAGCCAGTTTTGTTTTTGTGGCAGCGGCCACCGGCGCGGAGGACATCGCCGGAGGCGAGGACGGCTTCGAGGCCGAGGACGTAGTGGCGGGTCACGCCGTATTTGAGGCAGCGGGGGCCGCCGGCGTTGGTGGCGACGTTGCCGCCGAGGCTGCATTCTTTGAGGGAGGCGGGATCGGGCGGATAGAACCAGCCTTTTTCGCGGGCGGCGGCCTGGAGGGTGGCGGTGATGACGCCGGGTTGGACGACGGCAACGCCATCGGCGGTGTTGAGTTCGAGGATTTGGTTGAGGCGCATCAGGTTGAGCGCGATGCCGCCGTGGAGGGGGACGGCGCCGCCGACGTAGCCGACGCGGGCGCCCTGGGGGGTGACGGGGATTTGATGGGCGTTGGCGTAGCGGAGGACTTCGGCGACTTCAGCGGTGTCGTTGGGGCTGACGACGACGGCGGGTGGGGAGGAGGCGAACCATTTGTCGGTGCTGTGGGTGGCGATGTCGGCGGGGGTGGTGGAGACGCGGTCGGGGCCGATGAGGGAAGCGAGGGAGGTGGGGAGATCGGACATGGGGAACAAAGGGGGAGATTAGATTTCGACGCGGCGGGCGAGGTGGAATTTGGTGTCGGTGGGTGGGGTCCAGGCTTGGAGTTGGTCGATGAGGTGATTGATGTCGGAGGAGGTGAGGATGCGGTTGCGGTCTTGAGCGGTGAGGAAGGCGGTGGAGACGAGATGGTCGAGGAAGGTGAGGAGGGGATCGAAGAAGCCGTCGACGTTGAGGAGGCCGACGGGGTGCTGGTGGATACGCAGTTGCGCCCAGGTGAGGACTTCGAAGAGTTCGTCGAGGGTGCCGTAGCCGCCGGGGAGGGCGATGAAGGCTTGGCTTTTTTCGACCATGAGGAGCTTGCGCTCGTGCATGGTGGTGGTGACGTGGAGGTCGGTGAGGTGGGGGTGTTTGAGCTCGCGGGTGTCAAGGAAGGTGGGGATGATGCCGGTGACGTGTCCGCCGGAGGCGAGGGTGGCATCGGCGACGGCGCCCATCATGCCGACACCGCCGCCGCCGTAGATGAGGCGGATTTGGCGGTGGGCGAGGGCTTGGCCGGTTTGGATGGCGGCTTGGATGAAGCGGGGGTCGTTGCCGGGGCTGGAGCCGCAGTAGACGGCGAGGGAGTGGATGAGGGGCATTGGGGAGGGGAGAACATTCAATAGCGAATGAGGAATGTCCAATGGGGAGCGGGGGAGAGCGGGTGGGTGGTTTTTGGGACAGGATTGCTACGCTTCGCTCCCCTTCGGGCTGCCTTTGGCAGGCTGTCTCCCTTCGGTCGGCTAACAGGATTTTTGTGGATTAACAGGATTGGGGGGAGGGGACTGGCAGAAAGAAGGGGTAGAGAGAGGGTCACACGAATGCACTAAGGCAGGAATGGGTGGGGAAGGTCGAACGCTGAACTTTGAAAGGGGTTGGTGTTGAGGGCGGGGAGGCTTTCGCTAGGGTGGCTTTGGTTGTGGATTTTTATTGGGGTGAGGTTGTGCTTTGCAAGAGGGGCGGTATCTGCGACGATAGGGAGGTGTGGAGTGTTGTGGGAGAGCCTGTGATGCTCCGTTTCTGAGTTCTCTAAACCCAAGTCCAAATCCAATCCCTATGAAATCATTCGCAACCTTCCTGGCCATGAGCCTTATCGCCGCTGGTGTGGCTTCCGCCGCTCCGGCGAACACGGTGTGCCCCGTTAGTGGCAAGGACGCTGATGCGTCGATCACGAGCAAGCACAAGGGCGCTGATGTGGCTTTCTGCTGCAACAAGTGCAAGGGCAAGTTCGATGCTGATCCGAGCAAGTTCGAAGGCAAGATCAAGAAGTAGTCTGGAGGCGCGATCGCGCTTTGAGATAGAAGAGGCGAGACTGGGTGACTGGTCTCGCTTTTTTTGTGGGGTTTGGGAGGACGGAGATGGGAGATGGAAGATCGCAGATAGGCGGGATCGCATTCTGGCGAATGCGCCTACTTTAGTGTGTTGTGGACTGGGATGGGTTTTTGTGGTTGGATGGGAGATGACTGATGAGCGGGATGCGGGTAGGAGTTCCTGGGCGAGTTGGGGCCTGGGGGGATCGGTGGTGGTTTATTTTGGGTTTCCGGCGGTGTGGATGTGGCCGTTTTGGATGGTTTACAGGAATGACCCGCCTCGCTGGATAGGAGTCTTGGTTTCTCCGATTATTTGGTTGGTGGATCGATTCCCACTGTATGGAAAATGGGTGGAATGGGGCGGTAAGCTACTAGGGATAAACTAAGGGGTGGAGGGCGGGGGTTTTTGGGGTGTGGGAAATTTGGGGGGTGGGGTTTTTTGGCTTGATTTGGGGGGGACGATTGGGTGAAATCGGGTCTAATCACGTGGCCAACCCTGCGTGAGCTTTCCGATGAATGCGATGGCGCGTTTTTGGGTAGCGACTGACGATTGCGTCAGTGGGGGGTGGGGTGTTGCCTGGAGGACTGGCTTTTGGGGCCGCTGCCTGCGTTTTGTTTGCGGTGGAGTTAACCCGGTCTGTGGTGGAACTAACCCGGTTTGCGGTGAAGTTAACTCGGTTCGTGGTGTCACTAACTCGGTTTGCGGTGAAGTTGACTCGGTCTGTGATGTAACTAACCCGGTTTGTGGTGAAGTTGACTCGGTCTGTGATGTAACTAACCAGGTTTGTGGTGAAGTTAACTCGGTCTGTGATGTAACTAACCCGGTTTGTGGTGAAGTTAACTCGGTCTGTGATGTAACTAACCCGGTTTGCGGTGGATTTAACTTGGTTTTTGGCGGGCTGGGGGGTGTCCGCCGGGCACTGGATGAGGTGGTGGGTGGAGTGAGTGGCGGGGTGGCGGTGCCTTTTTTGAGTATCCCCTCAAGTCAGTGAAACACTAAACCTACAATGAAACCATGGCAGGAACTCCATTGACCTGGAATGGGACTGATGCTCAGGGCCAGCCTTTGCGCTGGAACACGCCGGGCCTCGTTTGGGGAGGGTTTTTGCCGCAACCCAATAAGAAGATGCCTAAATTAAAAGTATCCTTAGCGTTCGCCAAGGCGAGCGATCATGGGCTGGAGGAGAGGGCGCAGGCGGTCTCCAGCAATCTCTACGGTGTGGCTGCTTTTGCGGACCCGCCGGTGACGAAGGTGGCGCTGGACGCGGGTCTGGCGGCCTTTAGCTTGGCGATCGCGGCGGCAGAGCAGGGCGGGCCGGCGGATCGGGCGGACAAGAACAATAAGCGGGTGGCGCTGATCGATCTGCTGTATCTGCTGGCGGACCATGTGCAGGATCTGCATGAGAATGATCTGGCGCTGCTGCTTTCGAGCGGTTTCGAGGCGGCGAGTACGAACCGGGCGCAGAGTCCGCTGCCAAAGCCGGTGATCACGGGGGTGAAGCCGGGGAACTCGACGGTGATGGTGCTGAGCGTGGGGCGCATCGTCAATGCGGTGGCGTATGAGCCGCAGTATGCGTTGATCGGTGCGGATGGGGTGGCGGGTGCGTGGGTGGACGGGGATGCGTCGACGAAGAGCCGGAGCATCGTGGTGACGGGTCTGGTGCCGGGGCGGAGCTACCAGTTCCGGGTGCGGGCGGTGGGGGGCTCGACGCGGTTCAGCGACTGGAGCGATGTGGTGATCAAGATGGCGGTGTGAGGCGGGGGCTGCCGTCTGCTGCTGCGGGGTCCTGGGTGGGGGATGCTGCGGGGGCGGGCGGCGGCTTCTTGGGGAGGGGGGAGCGCTGGGTGGTTACGGGGCGGGGGTGATGGGGGGTTGTTTGGTGAGGGTGGTGTCGTAGTCGATTCTGCGCTCAGACCTATTAACATAGGTTGGGCCAATCAGGGCAGATGCCTGGTCTGAGGTGCCAAAAACCTCCGGCTCACTGTTAAGCACGAGAACGAATACGCACCTCTGTTCTCGATGTGGAAACTCCATGATGAACCCTCCTTCATTACGGGCGTATTGGGCGTTTCCCTTGAAGGCAAATTCGCCCAGTTGGAAGTGGCATTCACCATTGGGGCCTAGTGTCACGAAGTCATTGTTTTTGTCCGAGCGCCAATCACCCGTGAGATGCTTGCGAATGGGTCTCGAAGTCCAAATCAGCTCAAGGTCTTCGATGGGTGCGAAGACGTTGCGAACAGCGTCACTGAAGGGGGGCGGAGCGATTGGATTAGTGGTGAACACCGACATTTTGTAGAGCCAATCTTTTTTGATGAGGAGCCAGTAGCTGAGGAGGTAGAGGCTGAGGAGGAGGGCGAGGGTGGTGGTGATTCGGCCGGCGGTCTTCATGGGCTGGGAAGGGGATGAGGGGGATTTTGACGGGTTGGCCGGGAGGTGAGCGGAAGGGGTCGAACGGAGAGCTGGGGAGGACCCCAGCAGTCCGAAAGCAGGCTGTCGCCTGCGGTGCAGTGGATGAGGTTTGGGGGGATGGAGGGGTGGGTGAGCGGGCTTGGTGCTGCGGACTGAAGTCCGCGCTCCGTGGGGATCGCGGCTATGTTAGTGTGTTGTGGACTGGGATGCGTTTTTGTGGTTCGGTGTCTGATGAGTGATGAGCCGGAAGGGAATTGGGGCGCTTGGTTGAGTTGGTGTTTTGGGGGACTCGTGCTGGTTTATTTTGGGTTTCCGGCGGTTTGGATTTGGCCGATTTGGAAGGTGTATGGATGGCCGGCACCCGGCTGGGCCGTTGGGCTGATCTTGCCTGTTGCATGGCTCGCGGATGCCCTTCCATGGTATCAGACCTGGTTGAGTTGGGGCCTTGCTCTTTTTGGTATCCGTTGATGGATGAGCGCGGTGTTACTTTTTGAAGGCGGGGGCGGTGGGGTTGCCGCTGGAGATGATGTAGGCGAGGAGGTCGAGGAGTTCTTCAGGGCTGAGGACGTTGATGAGGCCGGGGGGCATCATGGAGATGGCTTGGGTTTTGACGTCGGCGACTTCGGTGTCTTTTAAGGTGAAGAGGGCGGTGGGGGCGAAGGGGTTGGTCATGACTTTGAGCTCGCCGCCTTCCTGGAGGACGATGCGGCTGAGGAGGGTGCTGCCGTCTTTTTTGGTGATGAGGTGGGAGTCGTATTGGTCTGAGACGACCTTCGATGGGGTGATGATGTTTTCCATGAGGTCGCGGATGGTGTAGCGGTTGGCGGCGCCGGTGAGGTCGGGGCCGATGCCGCCGCCGTCGCCATTGAAGCGGTGGCAGGTGAGGCACATGGTGGTGCGGAACATGGCTTCGCCGTGTTTGAAGTCGCGACCTTTGAGGCCGGTTTCGGCGAGTTTGACGGCTTCGTCGAGGGTCCAGGCGCGGCCGGGGCCGCGGGCGGGGGTGAAGGCGGCGAGGGTTTCGGTTTCGCTGGCGGCGGAGAGTTTTTCCATGGCGGGGCGCTCGGCTTCGGGGGTGAAGTTGCCGAGGGCTTCTTTGCGGATGTTTTCGATGAAGCCTTTGAAGCTGTTGCCGCCTTTCCAGGTGCGGGCGCGGGGGAACCAAGAGAAAAAGGTGTGGCGGAGGTCGGGGGTCCAGCCGGCGGTGGCGTTGCGGAGGGAGAACATGGTGGCGATCTGGGCGCGGTTGGGGCGGGAGGCGGCGGCGGATTCGGCGGCGCGGGCGTAGCCTTCGTTGCGCTGAAGGACGGCGGAGGTGGCGATGTCCTGCCAGTCGTCAATGGCGGTGGCCATCTGGGCGAGGGCTTTGGCGGGGGCGGTGGGGGAGTCGGTGAAGATGAGGAGGTCGAGGAGCTCGCGGTCGATGGCGGTGTCGCCGGTGGGGTAGAGGGGGCTCAATCTTTCGGCGATGGCGGCGCAGACTTCGGGGTCGGGCTTGCCGAGGCGGGTGAAGATGAGGGCGAGGGTGCGGAGGGTGGCGAGGGATTGGTGGCGGGTGAGTTTGTGGCCTTCGAGGCGGGTGAGGGCTTCGAGCATTTGGAGTTGCAGGGGGGCGTGCTCAGCGGAGACGGGGTGGGTGGAGTGGACGGAGGCGCCGGCGGCGGGTTTGGTTTCGAAGACGAGCTGGGGGCGGTTGGTGGCGCGGGCGAGGGCGATGAGGCCTTCGAGGAGGGCCTGGGGGCGGGTCTCGGCGAGGGCGCGGGCCTGCCAGAGGGCGGTGGGTTGTTTCTCCAGGGCGACGCGGGCGGCGTAGCGGACGTGGCGGTCGCTGTGATTCAAGTAGGACCAAGCTTTGTCGATGGCGTGTTGTGGGTCGACGCCGGGGAGGTGCAGGTCTTCGAGCATGCGGCGCATGTTCATTTCCTCGGTGAGGGCAGGGGCTGGTGCGGGGTCGGTCGATTCGGTGCCGGTGTAGGTGACGCGGTAGACGGCGGACTGGGTGCGGCGGCCGCCGATGGCGAAGATCATGGCGCCGGATTGAGGGTGGATGATGACGTCGGTGAGGGGGAGGGGTTTGCCGAAGACGAACTCTTCTTTTTCGGCGGTGTAGGAGGCTCCGTCGGGGGTGAGGTGGATGGCCCACATGGTGCCGTAGGTCCAGTCGTTGACGAAGACGGCGTTTTGGTATTTGGCGGGGAATTTGCATCCGGTGCCTGCGGCGACGCCGGTGGGGGAGCCGGGGCCGATGTCGAGGGTGGTGGGGAGGGAGTCGGGATAGTATTCGGGCCATTTGCCGGAGCCGGAGCGCCAGCCGAAGTCGGCGCCGGAGGTGCAGTGGTTGACGCGGGTGGGGCGATACCAGGGGGTGCCGATGTCCCATTCCATGTCGGCGTCGTAGGTGAAGAGGTCGCCGGTGGCGTTGAAGGCGATGTCGAACTGGTTGCGGAAGCCGTAGCAGAAGAGTTCGACGTCGGTGCCGTCGGGGTTCATGGAGCAGACGTAGCCTCCGGGGGCGAGGATGCCGCGGGCGTGGCCGTTGGCGTCCCACATGCGGGGGAGGAGGTGGTCTTCGGCCCAGAGGGTGGCGGGGCGGGAGCGGTCGATGCGGGCGGGGAGATCGGTGTGGTTGCCGCTGTTGAAGTAGATGCGTTTGCCGTCGGGGCTGAGGGTCATGGAGTGGAGGCCGTGCTCGCCGCCGCCTTCCATGGTGACGAGTTTGTCGATCTTGTCGTATTGGTCGTCGGCGTTGGTGTCGGTGAGGCGGTAGAGGCCGTTGTCTTTGCCGTTTTCATTGACCATGACGTAGAGGGCGCCGTGGGCGTGCAGGAGGCCGTGGGCTTTGCCCATTTCGATGGGGAGTTTTTCGGGTTTGAGGGGGGAGGTGGTGCCGATGGCGGGGAGGGGCATGCGGTAGAGGGCGCCGTATTGGTCGGCGGCGATGAGGCGGCCTTTGTCGTCGGTGGTGAGGGCGACCCAGGAGCCTTGGTCGTCCTTGGGGACGACGTAGAGTTGCTCGACTTTGAAGCCTTTGGGAACGGTGATGTCTGAGGGTGCGATGGCGATGGCGGAGGAGCTTTTGCCGGCTTTTTCTTTGCCTTTGCCGTCGAGGGCAAGTCCCCATGGGCCTTTGCCGTATTCGGAGATGATGGTGGCGGGTTTCCAATCGTCGGTGCCGGTGGTGGCGGCGAGCCATTGGGCGTTTGTTTCGATGAGGAGTTCTTTTTTGCTGGCGAGGGTGACGGTCAGGCGGGCGATGAGGGCTGCGGTGCCGCCCTGGTTGGTGGCGTCGATGCGGAGTTCGTTTTTCTCGCCGGGTTTGATGTGTTTGGTGACGTCGGCGGTGGTGGGTTGCATCCAGTCGGGGTTGGTGGCGACGAGGGTGCCGTTGAGGAAGGCTTTGGCGCCGTTGTCACAGGTGATCTGGAGGGAGCCGAGGTGGGCGTTGTGGGGGAGGTCGAAGGTGTGACGGAAGGAGGCTTTTTGCTTGTCGTGGGCTTTGGGGAGCCAGATCCACTGGGGGGCGGCGTGGAGGGTGGTGGTGAGGGCGAGGAGGGTGAGGATGAGGGAGCGCATGGGGGGGGCGGTTTTTTTGACAGGATTTACAGGATTACGGGATTAACGGGATTTTAATTCGGAAGATTGGCGGATTGGGTCCAGGGGTGGAATTCGGGGGGGATGGTGGCTTCGAAGGCTAGGGGGCGTTCGGTGAGGGGGTGGTTGAAGGCGAGTTTCCAGGCGTGGAGCATGAGGCGCGGGGTTTGGACTTTTTGTTTGGAGGGGTGGCCGTAGATGGGGTCGCCGAGGATGGGACAGGCGAGGCCGTCTTTCATGTGGACGCGGATTTGATGGGTGCGGCCGGTGAGGAGTCGGCACTGGATGAGGGCGCAGTCTTTGTGGATGGCGAGGCGTTTCCACTCGGTGATGGCTTCTTTGCCGGCGCCGTCGTAGAGGATGGCCATGCGTTTGCGGTCGACGGGGTGGCGGCCGATGAAGTTTTGCTGGCGGCCTTCGTGTTTGGGTGGGACGCCGTTGACGACGGCGAGGTAGGTTTTGGCGATGCGACGATCTGAGAAGGCTTCGGTGAGGCGGCGATGGGAGCGGTCGTGCTTGGCGACGACGATGCAGCCGGAGGTGTCTTTGTCGAGGCGATGGACGATGCCGGGGCGGGTTTCACCACCGATGCCGGAGAGGTCGTCGCAATGATGGAGGAGGGCGTTGACGAGGGTGCCGTCGGGGTTGCCTGCGGCGGGATGGACGACGAGGCCGGCGGGTTTGTTGATGACGAGGATGTCGCTGTCTTGATAGAGGATTTCGATGGGGATGTCCTGGGCGACGATTTCGACGGCGGTGGCGTCGGGGACGGCGAGGGTGATGAGGTCGCCGGGTCGGACGATGGCGCCGGACTTGGTGGGTTTGGCGTTGAGGCGGCAGTGGTCGGATTTGATGAGGTCCTGGAGGCGGGCGCGGGAGTGCTCGGGGAGGCGGGCGTGGAGGAAGCGGTCGAGGCGCTCTCCGGCGTCCTGGGGTTGGTCAGCGGTGAATTGGAAATCGGGCACGGGAGGATGATGGCGTGGGAAAGGGGAAATTCGAAGCAGGAAATTTGGGTTTTGATGTCGGGTGACGAAGTGCGGGTTGATGGATGGTGATGCGTTGATACGTTGGGAAGCTTTGGCATCTATTCTTAAATCACTGAGCTTGGTCTCTGACCCGACGCGGGTGCGGCTGCTGCTGCTGTTGCAGCGGGAGGAGTTGTCGGTGGCGGAGTTGCAGGAGATTTTGTCTTTGCCGCAGTCAAATATTTCGGCGCAATTGGCGAGGTTGAAGGGAGCGGGGCTGGTGAGTGATCGGAGATCGGGGAAGAATCGGTTGTATCAATTGGAGACGCCGGTGGAGAAGGAGCAGGTGTCCTGGGGGCACTTCATGGCGCTGCTGGAGGCGGCGGGAGGAGAGTTGAAGGAGGTGAAGCAGGATACGGCGGCATTGCGGGTGGTGTTGAGGAAACGGGCGCGGACGGCGCAGGCGTATTTTGATGCGCTGGCGGGGAAATTTGGGAGGCACTACATTCCAGGGAGATCATGGAAGGCACTGGGGGAGACGCTGCTGAAGCTGCTGCCGCCGATGGTGATTGCGGATTTGGGGGCGGGGGAAGGGACGCTGTCGCAGTTGCTGGCGCAGGGAGCGAAGCAGGTGATTGCGGTGGATAACTCGGAGAAGATGGTGGCGTATGGGGCGGAGTTAGCGAGCAGGCATGGGTTTGCGAACCTGGAGTTTCGGTTGGGCGATCTGGAGGAGCCGCCGATCGAGGCGGGCAGTGTGGATTTGGCGATCTTGAGTCAGGCGCTGCATCATGCGGCGGTGCCGGTTCGGGCCTTGAAGGCGGCGCATCGGATCTTGAAGCCGGGAGGAAGAGTGGTGGTGCTGGATTTGTTGAAGCACGGTTTTGATAAGGCGCGGCAGCTGTATGCGGATGTTTGGCTGGGCTTTTCCGAGGCCGAGCTGAATGAAATGCTGGATGCGGCGGGATTTAAGGAGGTGGAGACGAGTGTGGTGCACCGGGAGACGAAGAGTCCGCATTTTCAAACGGTGCTTGCGATGGGGATGCGTTGAGCCGAAGGACTTTGCTGTGAAAAAAGAATGGATTGATTGGACACCGACGATGCGGGCGACGCTGATGTTTGTGGTGGACCGCGAGCGGGGCGAGGTGCTCTTGATTCGGAAGAAGCGGGGGATCGGGCAAGGGAAAATCAACGGGCCGGGGGGGAAGATGGATCCGGGGGAGACGCCGGTGGAGTGTGCGGTGAGGGAGACGCAGGAGGAGCTGGGGGTGACGGCGATCGATCCTGTGAAGCATGGGGAGCTGTGGTTTGAGTTCACCGATGGATTGAAGATGCTGGTGCATGTCTTTCTTGCGGAGGCTTACGAGGGGGCGGCGAGGGAGACGGACGAAGCGGTGCCTAGGTGGACGGCTCTGAATGAGTTGCCGTTTGAGGAAATGTGGGAGGATGATCGGTATTGGCTGAGGGAGCTGCTAGTGGAGGGAGCGAGCTTTACGGGTCGGTTTCGATTTGATGGCGAGCTTATGGAGGATGGGGAAATGCTGTGGGGGAAGGATCGATGGAGTTGGGATTTGACTACCGGGGTGGCTTAATCCGAGCGACAGACATATTATTTTTGCGAAATAAAACTTTTTTCGAAGTTATTACTTCCCTTTTTCCCTACACGGCTTTAAAACACAAGGAACTGCTCACTTTGGGCGCCACCAATCACACTATGAAACACAAAGTCTACATTCTGGATGATCACCCTATCGTTATTGAGGGGCTTAGAAAAATCATCGATTTGCAAGAGGACCTTCAGGTCGCCGGTAGTTCGGAAGATGCGCAACCGGCGATTGCCCAAGTGCAGAAGTTGAAGCCTGAGATCATCATTCTTGATATCACCCTCAAGGATCGCAGTGGTGTGGACCTGATTAAGAAACTGAAGACGGCCAGCCCTACGACGCATATCTTGGTGTATTCGATGCATGAGGAGAATGTGTATGCTGAGCGTTGTCTGCGCGCAGGAGCGATGGGCTATTTGATGAAGGGAGAGTCTGCTGGCCGGATCCTCCAAGGGATTCGCCAAATCTTGAATGGTGGTTTCTGCTTCAGCTCGAGCTTGCTGGCGAGCATCGTTTCCGGTGGTGGCCCGCGCACGGGTTCCCGTGGTGAGCCAGGAAGAATGCTGAGCGATCGTCAACTCGAAGTGTTCGAGATGGTGGGTCGTGGTTTTGACAGCCATGAGATCGGCGAGAAGCTGGGGCTTAGCTCGAAGACGGTGGATGCGCACAAGGCGAACATTCGTCAGAAG
>JAIYDW010000134.1 GCA_027487315.1 Verrucomicrobiaceae bacterium
ACCCTCGACGAAGCCGTCAAAGCCTTCGCCGCCGACCCCCTCGTCGAGCAAGTCCTCGGCACCGAACTCCGCAGCGAATTCATCACCTACAAAACCGAAGAATGGCGCCAATACCACCAACGCGTCAGCCAGTGGGAGATCGACACCTACGCGCGACTGTGGTAGCCATGAACACCCCCCTCCGCCTCGAGCACCTCGCCTGGCCAGACATCGCCGAACTGCAAAAGCTCAACGGCGGCCTGTTGCTCCTTCCCCTCGGCGCGACGGAGCAGCACGGCCCGCATTTACCGGTCGCGATGGACACCTTGCTCGCCGAGGCCGTCTGCAACGCCGTCTCCGCCGCCACCCGTGTCCCCGTACTCAGCGCCCTCCGTTACACCGTCTCCCAAGGCCACACCACCAAATGGCCCGGAACACTTTCCCTCCGCCACGAGACCTTCATCGCCACCCTCAACGACATCGCCGCCTGGGCCGCCGCCACCGGCTGGCAGCGCCTCCTCCTCGTCAACGCCCACTTCGGCAATGACGCCCCCGCTCGCGTCGCCGTCGATCAGATTCGACTCCGCCACCTCGGCACCTTGCAAATCGGCCTCCGCCACGTCTTCCAACTCACCCCCGACATCTGGCGCGCCTACACCGACGACGCCGAGGACCTCCACGCCAATCGCGCCGAGACCAGCCTCATGCTTCACCTCCACCCCGACCTTGTCCACCGCGACCGCCTCGCTTCATCAGACGACCCCGACCGCACCACCGGTACCGTTTTTTCCCACCCCGTCTCCCAGACCAGCCGCAACGGTGTCACCGGTTTCCCCAGCCAGGCCACCGCCGAGGAAGGCGCCCAGCTCTTCCAGCAAATGGTCGCTGCCCTGACCGACCTCGTCACCCGAGCCACCACCGAGCTCCCCCCGCTGCCACCCGCCGACTGGCTCGGCACCCAGCCGCCCGACTGACCTCCCAGCATGCTTCAACGCCTCTTCGATCAACTCCACGCCGTCTGCGACGTCCCACTGCCCCAGGCCCGCAGCCTACCCGCCGCGCTTTATCACGACCCCGAGTTCCATCAATGGGAACGCCAGCACGTCTTCGCCGCCGACTGGCTCCCCGTCGCCCACATCTCTCAAATCCCAGAGCCCGGCGACTTCATCACCGTCGATCTCCTCGGCGAACCGCTCGTCGCCATACGCGATGCCGACGGCACCCCGCGCGTGTTCTCCCGCGTCTGCCCGCATCGCTCCATGGACATCCTGCCGCCTGGGCACATGTCAGGTCGCCTCACCAAAACCGCCGCCCGCGCCCCGCTGCCCGAGTCCCACGGCCACACCCGCTTCTTGCAATGCCCCTACCACGCCTGGAGCTTCGAGCTGGATGGCCGCCTGGTCGCCTGCCCGGAAATGCAGCACACCTGCGACTTCGATCGCGCTGACCACAGCCTGCGCAGTTTCGCCACCACCCTTTGGAACGGCTTCCTCTTCGTCAACTTCGACGCCGCCGCCCCGCCGCTCGCCCCCGACCTCACCGAGCTGCACGACTTCCTCGCCCCCTGGCAACCGGAGCAAATGGTCGTCGTCCGCGAGCAGGAGTGGGAGTGCGACTTCGACTGGAAAGTCATGGTCGAAAACTTCGCTGAAACCTATCATCACCTCGGAGCCCACCACAGCACCTTGCAGCCACTGATGCCCGCCAAACGCAACTGGACCGAGCAAGAACGCCGCCGCTACCTGCACTCGCATTTGCCCTTCACGGATCGCTACGCCGCCACCATCCAAAGCGCGCTCGACACCGGCGACACCACCGCCACCTTCCCCATCCTGCCCGGCCTCAGTGAAGTCGGCATGACCAACTGGCACATCCTCATCGGCTACCCGCTCTTCCTCTTGCTCACAGCGCCAGACAGCTGGGCCTGGTATCGCGTCCACCCCATCGCCCCCGGCAAAGCCCGCCTCACCACCCACCTCATGGTCCCCGCCAGCACCCGCGACCGCCCCGATTTCCCCGACCTCCTCGAGCGCGAATACGCCAAGCTCGTCGCCTTTCATCTCGAAGACATGGAAGTCTGCGCCGCCGTCCAGCGCGGCCTGCAATCCCGCACCAGCCAGCCCGGCCCGCTCAGCCACCTCGAAATGCCCGTCTGGCTCTTTCACCGCTACCTCGCCGCCCGCACCCGCCAAACCTGGCCCACCGACGACCGCCCCGCCGCCCCCTCCCAATCGCCCACCGCATGATACGCACTGCGTCTGCCGAATTGACATCCCCACTCCAGCCCTTAACCTAGCCACGTGGTGACCTCCACCCAAGCCTATGACGCCCTCCTTCAGCCCGCCGACCCGCCGCTTCGTGACCGATCCGAAGAAGCTGCTCGCCGCACGCGTGAATGCGCCAAAGCCATCATTGGCAGTCTCGAAGGCGAGAGTTTCGGCTGGCATCGCCGCCAGAAAAGAGAGAGGCTTCTCGATGACCAATTAGTCATCCTACGCCGTTACGCGAGAGACGACACCGCGCCAGGCGAACCGATTGGCGCTGGAGGTGAGCATGAAGTATGGCACTCCGAAAACGGATCGCACGTCTCGAAGTTCACCATCAATGACCAGTTCGGTTACGTGGTGGATCAGCAGAATGACAACCGAAGCCACAAGCTGCACTTGCGTCCCGCGCTGCCTTCCGAATATCTTTTGCGACTCGGCACCCAAAACGCTGTCTTTGGTGATGCCATCACTCTGCAAGGCCTTTCCACCGCCCGCGTTCCCTCAATCATCACCGCTCAACCTTACGCCGACCAAGGCCGCCCCTCTCAAGCCGATGTGAACAGCTTCCTCTGGCAGTCCGGATTCCTCCGTCTCCCTGACGACATGATGATGGCACTCTACACCACCAAACCCTTCTGGTGGCGGTCACTCGACGACATCCTGGTGGGCGACTGCAACCCCGAAAACTACAGCCGCATCACCGATGACATCATCGTGCCCATCGATGTCATCTCCCACCCTTTCCCACGCCCCTTGCTCGAACAAACCGCCTTCAAAAACGGTCTCTCTCTCGACCAACTGATTCAAAAAGATCAACAGCTTCGGCAAGAGCTCGGCTTCCATTAAAACCCACGCATAGCATGAACTCCCCCTCTCTCACCGGCGGCTGCCTCTGCGGTACTGCGCGCTATCACCTCACCGCCGCGCCCTTGCAAACCACCGTCTGCCACTGCGCCGACTGCCGCCGCGCCAGCGGTGCACCCTTCGTCGTCTGGACCTTCTTCCAAACCGGCACCCTCGTCTGGGAAACCGCCCCACCCAAGCGCCTCCACTTCGCCGATCGCGACCGTACCTTCTGCGCCGACTGCGGCACCCCGCTCACCTTCTTCGATCCCGCCATCCCACACCTCTTCGAAGTCAACACCTCCACCTTCGACGACCCAATCCCCTTCGCCCCCCTCGACCAATGCTGGCTCGACGACCAACTCCCCTGGACCCCAAAAATCCCCACCCTCCCCGGCACTCCCGAAACCGGCCCCCTGCCAGCGTTGCCCTCCCTCTCCGAGTGATCAGCCCCGGGACTCAATCTTTCGGCTCATCCGTCAACCGCTGCGGGTAAGCCTCTCCAAACGGGCCCTCTTCCGCCGCGCTCACAATCACCCGGTGCAGCATCCCCGCCAGCTGCTCCGCCTCCTCCGCGCTCAACACGCCCGAAAAGTGCTCCTTCACCAGCGCCCGATACGGTGGCCACGCCGCCTTCAGCGCCTTCTGCCCACGCTTGGTCAACACCGCAAAAAAGCCACGCCCATCTGTCTCGCAGCGCTCCCGCTTCAGCAGCCCCTCGCTCTCCAGCCGCGTCACCGCCCGCGAAATCCCGCTGTGACTTAGCAGCGTCAACCGCGCCAGATCACTCATCCGCAATCGACGCCCCTCCGCCTCGTTCAGCGTCAGCAAAACATCGTAGTCATCGTAGCTGATGCCACCCGCCGCCTCCAACCCCTGCGCCACCCGTCGCGTCAGCACCGAGTGCGCCGTCAGCAAAACCCGCCACGCCACCTGATGCGAATCCGGTTGGCCAGCCATTGGAGGTGAAGTTCGGGACGCCATGATCAAAAAAGCAACGCTCCCACTAAGACCCTTTCAACGCAGGTGTCCAGACTTCGCTTCCCAGCTTCATCACCGCCACGCAAAAAAAGCCGCCTCCCCCGTCGCTGGCATTTGTTCCCGACAAAACCCCCTTCGTTCCTAGCATCCCCCTCCTTCCTCTCATTTATTTGCACACGCAAATACTTTTCCAAACTGGCACCTTTGATGCTCTCGCCAATGTCCGAGCCATGACACCCGCTTCCGAGACCTCACTGCCTCTCACGTCCCCCGCCGTGAGCGCACCCGTCTCGTCCACTCCCCGCCAACCCTGGTCCCGCTGGTTCGCCTTCCGCGCCCGCCTCCCGCTCACCACCACCTTCTCCCTCGGCCTCTGCGCCTGGGTGCTCTTCCTTCTCGGCTGGCACTTCCTCGCCACCGCAGGCATCGCCGAGTCCGCCCTGCTTCCTTCCCCCGCCAAAGTCCTCACCGCCCTCTGGGATCTGCTCACCAATCGCGGCTTCGGCCTCGACATCCTGCAGAGCCTCAAACGCATCGCCTTCAGCTTCGCCCTCGCTCTCGCCATCGCCCTCCCCATCGGTCTCACCATGGGCGCTTTCCCTCCCGTCGAAAGCTTCTTCAACGCCCTCGTCTCCCCCCTCCGCTACCTCCCCGCACCCTCCTTCGTCCCCCTCCTCCTCATGTGGCTCGGCACCGGCGACAGCCAAAAAATCACCCTCCTCCTGCTCGGCGTCGTCTTCTTCCTCATCACCCTCTTCATGGACAACACCAAGTCCGTCGATCCCGCATGGGTCGAGTGCGCCCGCACCCTCGGTGCTCGCCGCTCCAACCTCCTCTGGCGCGTCATCTTCCCCGCAGCACTTCCGCATTACGTCGATACCGCCCGCCAAATGCTCGCCGTCAGTTGGACCTACCTCGTCATCGCCGAAATCGTCGCCGCCACCGATGGCATCGGCGCCATGATGATGCGCGCCAAACGCTTCGTCAAAGTGGACGAAATCATGGCCGGCATCCTCGTCATCGGCCTGCTTGGTCTCGCCTGCGATCTGCTCATCCGCCTCATCCATCACTGCGCCTTCCGTCACCTGCGCTGACCTCCTTTCCGACCCATCAAAACCTAACACCCCAAAATCAATGCGCCCACAAAAACACCTCCTCACCACCCTCAGCCTCCTGCTGCTCGCCGCCTGTTCCCCCAAGGAAGAACCCACCCCCACCTCGACTCCCACCGCTGCGGCGACGACCACGCCAGCAAAAACCACGGTCAACCTCTCCCTCTTCTCCTGGCCCGGCTACGGCTTCTGGTTCATCGCCAAAGAGAAGAACCTCGTCCCCGAGCTCGACCTCAACATCACCATCATTGAGGACCCCTATGAAAGCTTCGGTCAAATGGCCGCTGGCAAGCTCGATGTCACTTCCTCCACCGTCGAATACGGCCCCATCGCCGCCGACCAAAAAGTCCCCGTCAAACTCGTCACCTACACCAACCCCTCCTACGGCACGGATAAGATCATCCTCGGCCCCGGCATCACCAGCGCCGCCGATTTGAAAGGCAAAGAAGTCGCCGTCCTCGAAGGCGGTCTCACCCAGATCTACATGGGCATCTGGCTGGAGGAAAACGGCGTCAAATTCGACGAGGTCAAATACAGCAACCTCATCATGGACGACGCCGTCGCCGCCATGGTCAGCGGCAAAGTCGCCGCCGGCGAATTCTGGGAACCCTTCGGCGGCAAAGTCCTATCCAGCCTGCCCGGCACCACCGTCGCCGCCACCTCCAAAGACCCCTACTTCAAAAAAACCGCCCTGCTCGGCGATGGCATGTACATGAGCGGCTCCTTCCTCGAGAAAAAACCCGAAGCCGCCGCCCTCGTCCTCAAAGCCTACTTCGAAGCCGTCAAATTCTGGAAAGCTAACCCCAAAGAGGCCAACGAAATCATCGCCAAAGGATTGAAATTCTCTGTCGAAGACGTCGTCACCGTCCTCGGTGCCGATGGCAGCGCCACCGACGGCGGCATCTACCCCTTCAACTGGGAAGAAGCCGGTCGCTTCATGGGCGTGCTCGATGGCACCCCGCCCTTCGGCGCCAACAACGAGATTGCCGCCCACTGGAAACTCACTAACGACTGGTGGATCAAATTCGGCACCGTCAAAGCCTCGCATCCCATGGAAGCCGGCGTCGCTCTGGAGCCCTTCAAAGCCCTCAAAGCTTCCGGCTACGGTCAATAAAATCAAACGGCTGCCTCCCCAGGTCCCCCATGCCGACCCTGTTTCCTCCCGTCGCCTCTCCTGTCTCGCCCATCTCGGATTGGGTCCGCCTCCCCGCGGGCTCCTTCCAGATGGGCGGGCTGGAGACCGATAAATTCGTCTCCGCTGTCGAACTGCCGCGCCATGAGGTCACCTTCACTCGCGCCTTCCAGATGATGCCGCATCCCGTCACTCGCGCGCAGTGGCTTCACCTCATGCCCGCACCCAACGGACAGGATCAAAACCTCGCACCCGACCTCCCCATCGTCGGCATCTCCTGGGACGACGCCATGGACTACTGCCGCCGCCTCAGCGATGCCACCGGCCTTTTCCATCGCCTGCCCAGCGAGGCCGAATGGGAGTACGTCTGCCGCGCGGGATCCAGCCACGTCTTCGCCGCGCAAAACGACCTCACTCCTGCCGACGCCAACTACAGCTACGACGAACGCGGTCACCCCGTCGGTCCCGGCCGCCTCCTCCCCGTGGGCCACTTCCCCCCAAACGCCTGGGGCCTCCACGACCTCCTCGGCAACGTCTGCGAATGGGTCGCCGACCGCTGGCACCCCAGCTATCACGGTGCCCCCAGAGACGGCTCCGCCTGGTTCGACGACGCCCCCGCTTCCGACCGCCGCACCATCCGCGGCGGCGCCTGGGATCATCTTCCCCGCGTCCTGCGCTGCTCCTGGCGCGACTGGGCACCCGCCACCGCCCGTTGGGACAACCTCGGCTTCCGCCTCGTCCGCGAGGACACCGCACCATGAAACTCGAACTCTTCAAAACCCTCTGGGGCCATGACGGCGATATCGATTCCGCCATCGCCCTCACCCTCGCCGCCGACTTCCAAGGCATCGAAGCCCCACTACCTGCTGAGGATGAAAGCGCCGCGCATTTCCTCTCCGCCCTCACCACTGCGGGCCTGCATTGGATCGCCGAAGTCAGCACATGCACCACCCCCGGCAAATACGTGCCCAATCCCGGTCACAGCGTCGCCGAACACCTCGCCTCCCTCGACACCGGCATCCGCCACAGCCTCAATGGAAAGCCGCTTTTCATCAACACCATGGCCAGCTCCGACGCCTGGTCCCATGAAGACGCCCTCGCCTTTTTCTCAGGCGTGCTCGACCTCGAACAAACCCACGGCATCGCCATCTCCTGCGAGACTCACCGCGGTCGTTACACCCACAATCCCTGGCTCTTCGGTCGCATCCTCCGCGCCCTGCCCGAGCTCAAAATCACCGCCGACTTCAGCCACTGGTGTGTCGTCACCGAGCGCCTCATCCTCGATGAAGAACCCGCCCTGCTCGAGCTCGCCTGCGCCCACGCCTACCATCTGCAAACCCGCGTCGGCTACTCTCAAGGCCCGCAAGTCCCCGACCCCCGCGCCCCCGAATACGCCGAGGCCCTCGCCGCGCACGAACGTTGGTGGGACACCTTGTGGGAATCCCAACGCGCCCGGGGCCTCACCCGCTCCACCCTCACCCCCGAGTTCGGCCCCGACGGCTACCTGCACTGCGCCCCCTTCACCCAGGAACCCGTCGCCGACCTCTGGGACATCAACCAATGGATCGCCCACCGCCAAAGCGACCGCTTTCAAAGCTAACACCCGCCTCATTGAACTAACATCGGAAAACTAACCAACGTTCACCCATGACCACCCTCATCCCACCCACCGTCGCCCCCGCACCCATCAAAATCAGCGACCCCAAACCCGGCATCCTCGAAGCCGCCTCCAAACCGCGTGAGCTCTCCACCACCCTCCCGTCCACCGCTTACACCGACCCCGCCTTCGCCAAATTTGAGGAAAACGAGATCTTCAAAAAAGAATGGATCTCACTCGCCCACGTCTCGCAGATCCCCAACCCCGGCGACTTCGTCCGCGTCGATCTCTGTGGCGAGCCTCTCCTCGTCGTGCGCGGCAAAGACAACGAAGTCCGCGTCCTCTCCCGCGTCTGCCGTCATCGCGGCATGGACCTCATGCCCAGCGGTTTCGATCACCCCGACTGCGGCCACCAGCGCGTCATCCTCTGCCCTTACCACCTCTGGAGCTACGACCTCACCGGCAAACTCGTTGGCGCACCCGAAATGCAAAAAGCCGCCTGCTGGGATCGAAGTGAAGTCGCCCTCCACACCTTCCGCAGCGAGATCTGGGAAGGTTTTATCTTTGTCACCCTCTCCCCCGACACCCCACCTCTCTCTGAAAAATACGCCCGCCTCAAAGACGAGTTCGTCGGCAAATGGGACATCAGCAATGCGGACCTCGTCTGGAGCCAGCATTGGGACTGCGAGTTCAACTGGAAAATCCTCCTCGAAAACTTCATGGAAGCCTACCACCACATGGGCGCCCACATGAAAACGCTCGAGCCCTTCCTCCCCGCTCGCGGCTGCTGGACCGAACCCTACGACCCCAATTTCAGCGCCATGCACCTCCCCTTGAAGGACAGCCTCAAAGAGCAAATCCTCGCGCACGGCGACGCCATCAATCCCTTCCCCAACTTCCCAACACTCAAGCTCGAGGACAAACTCGAATGGTGGGTCTTCCTCGGCTTCCCCAACTTTCTCCTCTTCACCGCCCCCGACCGCGTTTATTGGTATCGCCTCCTGCCCACCGGCCCCGAAACCTGCAGCCTGCTCACCACCATGATCGTGCCCAAAGGAACCAAGGACCTGCCCGACTACGAAGCCATCAAAGCCAAAGAGGTCGCCGGCGGCATCGCCTTCCACATGGAAGACATGGAAGTCTGCACCGCCACCCAGCGCGGCATGCGCTCCCTCGGCTACGCCCAAGGCCGCCTCAGCCACCTCGAAGAACCCATGTGGCACTTCCAAAAATACCTCGCCACCCGCATCGAGCAGGCAGGGCAGGGTTGAACCTGAATGCTAGACCGGGTTCTCGAAAAGAGTGTCATTTTGATCCGGCGAGCGCAGCGACCTCAGTGGCAAGGAAGTCGCGCAGCCCGCTATCAAATCAATAACGGGCAAGCGGCTGACCCCGCCAATGAGGCCGCTCCGCCGCCGGGCAAGGTGACAAGACTTTCGAGAGTCGGTCTAAGGGAGGCTGGCCTTCACAAAACGCTGAGTCGTCGCCCCGTAGTCGATATTGACCTGAACCGTGCCAGAGCCGTTGACACAGCGGCCTTCGCCAATGCCAGAGGCCCCTGCAGCCTCTGGAATGGGGCTAGGAATCATCAAGCTACGGATAGCACCCAGGCTACTGAAACCAGTCTGGTGCAAGGTGCCTTTGCGCAGTAACAGGTGCGGCAAACGGCGACCCGATTCGTTGATAGGGCTCCCTATGAGGCTACCGCCGACAAGGAGGGCTTGGTTGGATTTGGCGGCTGCCCCAAGGAGGGTCGTGAGGATCGCGTAACGCCCGCTGGTGGGATCAACTTCCACTCGCTGAAGGCTTCCGATCCGGGCGTCATCACACCCGGCAGCAAGATCTCCCTCCCGGAGCAGGCGCACCCAGACATCATTTTCTTGCAGCAGCATGATCACCGTGTCATTGGCGGCGTTGATGCCTGAGCCTTTGATCTGCCCCAGAATCATGATCTGGTTGCCCAGCGCCCAATAGCGGAGAAATTTCTTCCACTCAGCACCTGGCAGACCCTCCACCGCGCTGCCCTTTCTGGCCACGAGACTTCTGGGGCCTGCGCCGATTTTTCGCCAGATGCCTTCATTGTTAGAAGTCGTGACAGCTCCGCCCTTGAGGCTCGCGCGAAACACCGTGAGCCCCGAAGTGGAAACGATTTCACTCAAGAAGCTCGAGAAAACCGCACCTGAAGTGCCCTCAGCGGTATTGCCCTGTCTGGCCACGCAGGTGACAGCGCCAACCAGTGGCCGCCGAAACAAGGCCTGTGCCGTGCCGACAGGAGCATTCGCCAGCGCCGTGGTAAAGGCGGCGGCATCATTGAGCGACAGCCGTTTGACAAACTCCCCGAACAACGGCCCGACCGGGTCGCCCGGATTGGTCGGGGCCGGATCCCCTTCCTGGTGATTCCAAAACTCCGCGTTGCCACTCCCAGCGGCCCGGGCTCCGCTGTCTTGGTTACTGAGCAAAACATTGGCCACCGTTTTCAAGCGATAAATCAGCCCCCAACTTGTGTTCGTGCTGTCAGACGACTGTCGAATCGCATGGAATTGGGTGGCAATGTGATTGGGGTTGCTGCCCAGGGCCTCACCTGTCCGCACGAAAAGAGGAAAAGTGCCAAATGCCCGGAGACCTTGTCGTTTTGCGGTGGTGCCCGCCGCGGGCGATAGTTCAAGTTGAAGCAGTGCAGCGTTGTTCACATTTTGGGTGACCTGATTAAAGGCTTGGAAGACTCCTAGACTGCCGACATTGCTACCAGACAGGATTTGACTTAAGGCCTCGAGAACAAACAATTGCTTTTTATTGCCGCCCGTCGCAGAGCCGGTGGCACTAGCGATAAAAGCACTTGTCCCATTCGCTGAAAGGGAAGCTCGCAAGGGGCTGCCAATGTTGACACCGGGCAAGAGGCTGGGCGAACCTTTGGCACTGATCAAGTCCGTGCCGTGGAGACTTGCGATGTCCGAATACACCGCCCCGTGAAGAACGGTGTCTTCCAGCAGGACTGTGGGGCCAGCAGCGAGACTATTGCCCTGAAGCGACAGGGTGAGCGGCGTCTGCACCAGAAAACTGGAATCGCTGCGTTTGATCTGCCCAAGTTCCAACCCGCTTGTGGTGTCAAAAAATCTCACATGCCCAGGAAGGTTTGGCTCCGAGCGAAGGTTTGACACCGCCAGGAGGTTGCCTTCGAGCACCATGTGATAGCCAAACAACCCCGTGTCGGTTTTGGACTCTGGATTGAGCACTTGCAGGATCTCTAGGGAGTTAGGCGCATCCACATAGGATACCGCGCCGCGCTCGTTATTGCCCTTGATGGCACTGACAAAAGCCCGCTCACCACGCAACTTGACATTCCACCCATAGAGCCGACCCGAGTCCATATCGCTGGCGATGAACTTGCTGATTTGCGTGCCGAGCACCGCATCAAACAAATAGGCCGACCCGCCGTCGGGTTGGGCACCTTGATCATCCCCGGGGCTGCCGATCACCACCAAGCCACCGCTGCAAGCCACGCTGTTGCCAAAGCTGTCTCCCAACGCCGCATCGGTGGCCACCAGCTTGTGAATCTGGAGGCGGGACTTGATGTCGAAGACATAGACGGCTCCACGAGCCGAATTATCGTTGTTGGCTCCGATGCAGACGCGCGGCCCTTCCACATCCATGGCGTATCCAAAGGCACCATCACCCACCGCCCCCGTGGGGGTCAGTGAGGCCAAAGACGCACCGGAGGCTAAAGAAAAAACATCCACACGATTGGCCCCCGGCACGCCCACCAGCAGTTGATCGCCAGCATAGGCAAGGCTCAAGCCAAACTTCCCATCCAGCACAGGAGAACTGGGGCGGAGGACGCGCTTGAGTTTGCCCGTGAAGCGATCATAAACCCTGACTTCACCCGCACCGGTCACGCCATTGACCACCGCGCCGGTATTTCCTGTCAGATAAAACATGGGTGTGAGCAGCACAGCGGTAGGCGCCCTTTCCAGTGGAATGCTCAATACCTTTCCCGCTGGCGTCGCCTGAGAGTCTAAAACGCCACAAAGGGTTCCGAGTAAAACTAGCACGTGAATCGCTTTCATAGGTCTTGAAGGATGGCCTCAAGCAATGCCTTCGAAGCATTCTCAAAGTTCCTCAGTTTAACCCTCCACACTGTGCAGCCAAGAGTTATCAGCAGAGGACACATTCAACCTCCAAACTGGTTCGCCACCAGCACCAAACAAACCCACCCCCAGTAGACCGCCAGATACCCCCTGAAGCCACCGTTGTACCCCAACAGTGCACCGCTTCTCCACTCTCCTTCTCGCCAGCTCTGCCTTCGCTTTCACGCCCGCAGACTGGACCCAACTGCCCGATCTCCCAGATCCCATCGGCCTCGCTGCCCCCTTCGCTGGCCTCCACAACAACCGCCTCATCATCGCCGGCGGAGCCAATTTCCCCGATAAAAAACCCTGGGAAGGCGGCACCAAAGTCTGGCATGACACCGTCTACGTCCTCGACTACCCCACCGCCTCCTGGCGCTCCCTCGGCAAACTCCCCCGCCCAGCCGCCTACGGCATCTCCATCTCCACCTCCGAAGGCCTCATCTGCATCGGCGGCAGCGACGCCACCCGCCACCACCACCAAGTCTTCCGCCTCTCGCTCCTGGGTGACTCCCTCCAAGTCGACGACCTCCCTCCCCTCCCCCAACCCTGCGCCAACCTCAGCGGCGCCCTCCTCGACCGCACCATCTACCTCTGCGGCGGCATCGAAACACCCGACGCCACCATAGCCCTCAACACCACCTGGTCCCTCAACCTCGACGCCCTCCACCTCGGCTGGCAATCCCTCGACCCCCTCCCCGGCCCCGGTCGCATCCTCGCCGCCACAGGCACCCAAGACGGCAGCTTCTTCATCGTCAGTGGCGCCGCCCTCAGACCCGGACCCGATGGCAAACCCGCCCGCGAATGGCTCCGCGACGCCTACCGCCTCACCCAAGGCTCCGGCTGGACCCGCATCGCCGACTCCCCGCAAATCGCCGTCGCCTCCCCCACCCCCATGCCCGCACTCGCCCCCCACCAACTCCTCCTCCTCGGCGGCGACGACGGCACCCAAATCAACACCCAGCCCACCACCCACCCCGGATTCCCCAAATCCACCTTCACCTACCACACCGACACCAACACCTGGACCCCCTCTGGCACCCTCCCCATCGCCCTCGTCACCACCTCCGCCATCCTCTGGCAAAATCACCTCGTCATCCCCGGCGGCGAAATCCGCCCCGGCATCCGCTCCCCCCAAATCTGGTCCCTCCCGATTTCCACAGGTCAAGATTCGTCAACTCCACCTCCCAAAAACAGCCCACCCTAATCCTTTACATCCCCCAAGTCTTCATCCTCGATCCTCCGCAATCCGCAATCCGCAATCCGCAATCCGCAATCCGCAATCCGCAATCCCCAATCCGCAATCCGCAATCCCCAATCCGCAATCCGCAATCCGCAATCCGCAATCCCCAATCCGCAATCCGCAATCCGCAATCCGCAATCCGCAATCCCCAATCCCCAATCCGCAATCCCCAATCCCCAATCCCCAATCCCCAATCCGCAATCCCATGCCCCCCTCCCTCTCCCGCACCGCTTGGCTCGTCGTCGGCCTCCTCTGGCCCGTCGCCCTCCTGAACTACCTCGACCGCCAGATGCTCGCCACCATGAAGACCTCCATGGTCTCCGACATCTCCGGCCTCACCACCGACGCCCAGTGGGGCTTCGTCCTCGCCTCCTTCAAATGGGTCTACGCCTTCCTCAGCCCCATCGGTGGTTACATCGCCGACCGCTTCTCCCGCCGCCACGTCATCGCCATCAGCCTCCTCGCCTGGTCCATCGTCACCTGGATGACCGGCCACGTCACCACCTACAACGGTCTCGTCGCCACCCGCGCCCTCATGGGCATCAGTGAAGCCTTCTACATCCCCGCAGCCCTCGCCCTCATCTCCGACTTCCACATCGGCGAGACCCGCTCCCGCGCCATCGGCATCCATCAAACAGGCATCTACATCGGCCTCATCCTCGGCGGCTACGCCGGCTTCATCGCCGACGAACCTACCCTCACCTGGCGCTGGGCCTTCGACGTCGCAGGCCTCATCGGCATCGTCTACGCCCTCCCCCTCTTCTTCCTCCTCAAAAATCCTCCCCGCCAACTCTCCGAAGACACCACTCCCAACTCCAACTCTCCCCTCGCCGCCGTCAGCGAACTCCTCCACAATCGCAACTTCATCCTCCTCGTTCTCTACTTCACCCTCCCCGCCATCGCCGGTTGGGTCATCAAAGACTGGATGCCCGTCATCCTCAAAAACCAATTCCACCTCTCCCAGGGCGAAGCCGGAAAAATCGCCGTCCTCTATGTCCAAATCGCCTCCATCGCCGGTGCCGTCCTCGGCGGCATCCTCGCCGACCGCTGGATGCGCCGCAGCCCGCGCGGTCGCATCTACGCCAGCGCCCTCGGCATGATCCTCTTCCTCCCCGCCCTCTTCGGCCTCGGCAATCCCGGCACCGTCGCCCTCGCCATCACCTTCCTCATCCTCTTCGGCATCGGCTGGGGCTTCTTCGACTGCAATAACATGCCCATCCTCAGCCAAATCACCCGCCCCGAAGTCCGCGCCACTGGCTACGGCCTCATGAACCTCGTCAGCATCTCCTGCGGCGGCCTCGGCGACTGGGGCTTCGGCGCTCTCCAGGACCGCGGCGTCTCCCTCTCCCTCATCTTCGGCTGCTTTACCGCCGTCGCCCTCCTCTCCCTCCTCGTCGTTCTCCTCATCCGCCCCCCCCGCACCACCTAGGCGGCACGAAACCTGCTGCCTTTCCTCCCACACACATTTCCCTTCTCCCCCGCCCCGCTTTGAGTTAAAACCAAACAATCAGGGCAACAAAAACCTCAGGACGGTTTCCCGGCATCGCCCCATCCCCTCTCTCCTCATGAAAACCCGTCTCCTCCTCCCCCTCCTAATCGCCTCCCTCGGCACCGCCTATGCCGTCACAGCTCCCACCGCCTTCATCGCCTACCCCTCCCTCGCCAAAACCGGCTACTCCGCTCCGGGAGGCACCGACATCACCTTCAGCACCCTCGGCCTCGCCGCCATCAACCCCAACGACGAAGTCGTTTTCGAAAACCGCCTCATCGGCTCCGGCACCTCCCAGGGTCGCAACCGCGCCCTCTTCGCCTATCGCGGCACCACTACTGATCTCACCCTTTTCGGCGGTGCCTCCTTCGGTTTAGGCCTCCCCTCAGGCACCAAATTCACCGCCTTCCTCAACCCCATTCACAATCGCTCCACCTCCGCTGCCCTCTTCCAAGCCACCATCTCCGGCCCCGGCATCAGCAGCTCCAACAACCGCGTCATCCTCCAGGACAACAACGGCTCCCCCAGTGTGATCACCCGCACCGGAATCCCCTTCCCCAGCCTCGGCAACGCCAGCCCCTCCTCCTTCGTCGAAGTCCTCCAGCAGGAGGGCGCCAACGACCGCCTCGCCATCAACTACAAACTCAAAGCCAGCACCACCAGCACCCCACCAACCAAATCCAACAACGACTCCGGCCTGCTCCTCATGACCCACGCCGGCGTCGTCACCCACTCCGGCGCACGCGAGGGCTCTTCCACCTTCGTTTCCCCCGGCAATTCCTCATTAGAAACCTTCGGCCAGTTCAACCGCGCCGCCATCCTCAACGGCAACGCCGTCGCCTTCACCTGCAAAGTCATCCCCGGCGTCGGCAAACCCGTCGACAGCCTCTTCCTCACCGGCGCCGTCAGCTCACGCTCAGACCTCACCCAAGGCACCACCCCTCCAGCCCTCACCGCCGGTGAACTCCTCGGAACCTTCACCGGTGTCGGCCGCATCAACAACCTCGGCCTCCTCCGAACCACCCTCACCAAAAGCCCCACCACCACCAACGAAGCCGTCTGGAACAGCGGCGGCACCCTCCTCCTCCGCAAAGGCGAGGACATCGGCGCTGGCATCAAAATCACCCGAATCCTCCGCGTCTGGGGCATCAACAATGGTCAACTCCTCGCCCACGTCCAACTCAGCAACAAAGCCACCGCCCTCATCCTCCGCCAAACCACCAACGGCTTCCTCACCCTCATCAGCACCCTCGCCCAAGCCCCAAGCTTCATCAGCGGCGTCGACGTCGCCACCATCCAGGCCATCGATGTCGATCCCGTCAACGGCCACTACGTCGTCGTCGGCAGCCTCAAAGGCCTCGGCTCCAACGAAAACCAAGCCCTCTGGACCGGTCAAACCACCCTCGGCAACGACACCACCCAGCAGACCCTTCGCCTCCCCTCCCTCCAACTCCAAAAAGGCTCCGTCTTCGTCAGCACCAACACCCCGCTCAACCTCATCCGCAGCATCTCCATCAAACCCGCCGTCGACCCCACCGGCATCGGCGCCCGCGGCTTCGGTCAACAAATCAACCCCTCCGGCGCCACCCTCGTCACCCTCACCGGCGACCGCGGCATCAAAGAGCTCGTCCTCCTGAACCCCTCCACCATCATAGGAATGATCTTCTCACCTCGCTGAGAGTTCGACTCCCCTCCCTCCGTAGTCACAGGATGCTCCGGCTCCTCCTGACCCTCGCCCTCCCCCTCCTCCCGGCCCTCGCCGCAGACCCCCTCCACATCACCCTCGCCGGCGACTCCACCGTCGCCCAGCACCCCACCGACAAAACCCAGGCCGGCTGGGGCGTCGCCCTCCCCCACTTCCTCAAACCCTCCGTCAAGGTGACTAACCTCGCCAAAGGCGGCGCCTCCACCCGCTCCTTCCGCACCGCCGGCTACTGGGAAAAAGTCCTCGCCACCCGGCCCGACTACATCCTCATCCAGTTCGGTCACAACGACCAGCCCGGCAAAGGCCCCGACCGCGAAACCGACCCAGCCACCACCTACCGCACCGAACTCCGCCGCTTCATCGACGAAGCCCGCGCCATCGGCGCCACCCCCATCCTCGTCACCTCCGTCGCCCGCCGCACCTTCGAAAAAAACGGCACCCTCACCGACACCCTCAAACCCTACGCCAAAGCCACCCTCGCCGTCGGCAAAGAAAAAGCCGTCCCGGTCGTCGACCTCCATCGCACCTCCTACCTCCTCTTCTCCCAGCGCGGCGAAAAATTCTGCCAACTCTACGCCCCCGACCCGAAAGACAAAACCCACTTCTCCCACGAAGGCGCCCACATCATGGCCCGCCTCGTCGCCGAAGGCCTCAATACCGCCGTCCCCGCCCTCGCCCCCCACCTCCAGCTCCTCCCCATCCCACCCCCCAACCTCCCCTTCGACCTCACCCTCCATACCGTCACCAAAGGCTACGACGGCAAAACCTGCTGGGTCCACCCCCGCGCAGGCGCCATCCCCGGCCCCACACCCACCGTCGTCATGACCTCCCAAAAACTCCTCCTCACCGGCAGCGACGTCTTCTACGAACTCAACGACACCCGCACCTCCGACCTCGGCAAAACCTGGACCCCCCTCACCCCCCACCCCGACACCCTCGGCCGCCGCACCGAACCCGATGGCACCATCGTCGCCGCCTGCGACTTCACCCCCAAATGGCACGCCGCCTCCGGCAAACTCCTCGGCGTCGGCCACACCGTCCTGTACCAAAACGACAAAGTCGTCCCCGACCGCCCCCGCTCCACCAGTTACTCCACCTACGACCCCGCCACCCACCAGTGGACCCCCTGGACCACCCTCCAAATGCCCGCCGACCAGCCCGACTTCTTCAACTCCGGCGCCGGCTGCTCCCAACGCTTCGACCTCGAAAATGGCGACATCCTCCTCCCCATCTACTGCAAAGCCAAAGCCGCCCCCTACTACAGCGTCACCGTCCTCCGCTGCCGCTTCGACGGCACCACCCTCACCTACCTCGAACACGGCCCACCCCTCACCCTCGAATCCGGCCGCGGCGTTTATGAGCCCTCCCTCACCCGCTTCAAAGACACCTACTACCTCACCCTCCGCAACGACACCGCCGCCTACCTCGCCACCAGCACTGACGGCCTAAACTACACCCCCATCAAACCCTGGCGCTTCGACGACGGCAACGAACTCGGCAGCTACAACACCCAGGCCCACTGGGTCACCCACCGCGACTCCCTCTGGCTCGCCTACACCCGCCGCGGCGCCCACAACGACCACGTCGTCCGCCACCGCGCCCCCCTCTTCATCGCCCAGGTCGACCCCAAAACCCTCACTGTCCTCCGAAAAACCGAAACCATCCTTGTCCCCGAACGCGGCGCCCGCCTCGGCAACTTCGCCGTCACCGAAGTCAGCGAAAACGAAACCTGGGTCACCGTCGCCGAATGGATGCAAACCCACGCCCCCCACATCATCATCCCCCCCGAAAACGCCTTCGGCGCCGACAACTCCATCTACACCGCCCGCCTCCGCTGGAAACCCACACCCTAGCCCCAAATCCCCCTGACAGAACCCGCCCCCACCCACGTTCATGCTCCCAGCATGACCCCCCACCTCCTCACCCTCCTCGCCGCCGCCCTCCTCCTCCACAGCGCCGCCGCCGCCCAGCCCAACATCCTCCTCATCTGCGTCGACGACCTCAAACCCACCATCGCCGCCTACGGCGATCCCCTCGCCAAAACCCCCAACATCGACCGCCTCGCCAAACGCGGCCTCCTCTTCGAATCCGCCTACACCAACCAGGCCGTCTGCTCCCCCTCCCGCAACGCCCTCATGACCAGCTTGCGCCCCCAGACCCTCGGCATCTACGACCTCCCCACCAACTTCCGCAAAGCCGCCCCGGACGCCGTCACCCTCGCCCAGCACTTCCGCCAGCACGGCTACCGCACCGAAGCCATGGGCAAAATCTTCCACCACGGCCACGGCAACGGCGAAGACACCGCCTCCTGGTCCATCCCCCACTGGTCCGCCAAAGCCCCCGCCTACGCCCTCCCCGAATCCAACCAAAACAAACGCCCCGGCAACAACGGCGACCGCGGACCCGCCACCGAAAACGCACCCGCCGAAGACACCTTCTTCGCCGACGGCCAAGTCGCCCTCGAAGCCGTCAAACGCCTCCAATCCGCCGCCCAAAAACCCGCCGACCCCTTCTTCCTCGCCGTCGGCTTCATCCGTCCCCACCTCCCCTTCGTCGCCCCCCAAAAATACTGGGACCTCTACAACAGCGCCGACATCCCCATGCCCCAAGTCACCGAACCCCCTGCTGACGCACCCACCTACGCCGGCCAGTTCGGCGGCGAACTCCGCCAATACAGCGACATGCCCCCGGAAGGCAACATCGACGACGCCACCACCCGCCGCCTCATCCACGGCTACTATGCCGCCACCTCCTACATGGACGCCCAACTCGGCCTTGTCCTCGACGCCCTCGACCAAACCGGCCTCGCCGAAAACACCATCATCGTCCTCTGGGGCGACCACGGCTGGCACCTCGGCGACCACCGCTTCTGGTGCAAACACACCAACTACGAGCAAGCCGCCCACATCCCCCTCATCGTCTCCGCCCCCGGCAAAACCCATGCCGCCAAAACCACCGCCCTCGTCGAAACCGTCGACATCTACCCCACCCTGGTCGAACTCGCCGGCCTCCCAGCCCGCCCCGGGCTCGACGGCAAAAGCTTCGCCCCCGTCCTCGCCGACCCCACCACCAAAACCCGCGACAGCATCATCCACGTCTACCCCCGCAACGACCTCCTCGGCCGCGCCATCCGCACCTCACGCTACCGCATGGTCGAATGGAAAAAACCCGGCGCCCCTGTCGCCGACGCCGAATTCGAACTCTACGACTACCAGACCGACCCCCTCGAAACCCAAAACCTCGCCGCCAAAAACCCCTCAGTCCTCGCCGAGTTAAAGGCCATCCTAGCCACCCACCCCGAAGCCAAACCTCAACTCAAAGCCCCAAAAACCAACGCCAAAACCACCAAAACTAAATCCGCCCCAAAAGACCGCGCCGCCGCCTTCAAAAAACGCGACACCAACCAGGACAACAAACTCACCCTCGAAGAATTCCTCGTCAACCAACCCGACCCCGAAGCCGCCCCCAAACGCTTCCCCACCTTCGACGCCAACCACGACGGCACCCTCAGCCCCGAAGAATACATCCACAGCGGCAAACCCAAACCCTAGAGCAAGCTAAACGGCTCAAACCATCACAGCGGGCTCACCCGCGAAGCCAACCCGTCAGCACCGCGCAACCGCGAAAGCGCCACCACGAAATAACCCGACACAAGCGCAGCGCACCCCGTAAAAAGAGCAATCGGGATCTGAACCGGCACGCTATGATGCTTCACCGTCGCGGGCAGGTAGACCGCCAGAATCACCGTCAGCACCGCATAAAACGAAGTCGAAAGACCCCACCACAGGCGAGAACGCCCCAAAGTCGACTCCCGTGCCGCGCTCCGAAAATGCCCCAGTCCCATCAAAGCCAGGGGAAGAATAAGAGCAAAACTCCAAAGCAAGCGCCCATTCCTCGGCGAGGAGATCTCCATCAAAGAGTCCACGGCACCCATGAAAAAGTACACAAACCCAAACGAAACCGCAAACAAGCCAGCCAACCCAAAAGACAAAACAACGAGGCCCCAAGAAACGGGAATCAAAGCAGACAAACCAGGTTTCATAACAACATTCCCATCCAAATCAGCGACCCATCTTTTGGCGCGAACACGCTCTCTAACCATACGCCGACTAAGCTTCCGCAGGTCCCCAATGGCCTTTTTCCAATCAGATTCACGGAGCTCAGGAACGAAGCTATCGCACAGACCCTTGTAGTGATGAATGTAGTCGTTCAGTTCTATCAACTTAGAATCCGAAACCATATCACTCTCAATCGCTGTAGCTTGACTCAAAAGGTACTCCGAAACCTCGGTAGATTCGCTTTCCAACAATGCAGCCGCTGCCTTTAATGCTGCGACGAACCTTAGCTTCAAATCTGAATGAGAAGGGTCTGACATAGGTGCGAACTAGCCATTAATCTGGCGGCGAACCATCATTTTTTGTTCTCCTCCTCTCTGGCACTTTAGCCATCGGAACGCGTAAAGCTCAAACTCCCGCCTTCATCAGCCGTCGCTCTGGCACACCAAGCGCGTCGACGAAAAAAGCCCAACTGCCAGTGAAAGGCGGATCGCCTACTAACGAACCACCCAACATCACAAACCATCCCCCCCAGACCGAGTTCGAAACACCCAACTTTCCCCGACATCAATACACTGAACTTTTTTGCTACTCAGTCCCGTATTAACCTGCCTACACTCCCAATCCACCACCATGAAACGTCGTAACCTCATCAAATCCGCCGCCGCCACCAGCAGCTTCTTCCTCCTCCCCAGCGGCCTCCGCCTCGGCGCCCAAACTCCGAGCAACAAACTCAACATCGGCCTCGTCGGCGTCTGGGGCCGCGGCCTCGCCCACTACGACTCCCTCGCTGAGGAAAACGTCATCGCCCTCTGCGACGTCAACGAAGCCCGCTTCCCGGACGCCCTGAAGCGCTTCCCCAACGCCAAAACCTACACCGACTGGCGCCTCATGCTCGAGAACAAAGACCTCGACGCCGTCGTCATCTGCACCGCCGACCACACCCACGCCTTCATCGCCAACTGGGCCATCAACCGCGACCTCCACGTCTACTGCGAAAAACCCCTCGCCATCACTGTTAACGAAGCCCGCACCGTCCGCTCCAACTGGCTCAAAAAGAAGGACAAACTCGCCACCCAGGTCGGCATGCAGCGCCACGCTGGCCCCAACTTCAACCGCGTCAAAGAACTCATCCGCGACGGCGCCATCGGCGAACTCAAAGCCGCCTACGCCTGGGGCAACCGCCAAATCCGCCGCGACGGCTACCCCATCGGCGACGGAGCACCACCCCAAGGCTTCAACTACGACCTCTGGCTCGGCCCCGCCCCCTACCACCCCTACAGCCCCGCCTACTTCTCCGGCCGCTCAGGCGCCAACTGCCTCGAATGGAACATGTACTGGGACTTCGGCGCCGGCCAGATCGGTGACATGGGCAGCCACACCATGGACCTCCTCTGGAACGCCGTCGACTGCACCCTCCCCACCACCGCCTCCGCCAAGGGCGAGGCCTTCAACGCCGATGTCACCCCCGTCGAATGCGAATCCCACTTCGACCACCCCGCCAACGACTGGCGCGGCCCCATCACCGTCAGTTGGTATCAAGGCGGCGCCATGCCCCGCGCCCCCAAACCCTACATCGACCTCACCAAAATCGGCCACGGCGCCATGTTCAAAGGCACCAAAGGCTTCCTCATCTCCGACTTCGACTCCCGCATGCTCCTCCCCTTCGGCGACGACGCCGACCTCACCTACTACAAGCCCCGCACCCCCGAAACCGTCCTCCCCGAACTCGGCCACTTCCAAAAACAGTGGCTCGACGCCTGCAAAAACCCCTCCCTCAAAACCGCCTGCGACTTCGAATACAGCGGCAACATGATCGAACAAATGCTCCTCGGTCTCGTCGCCTACCGCGTCGGCAAAAAACTCGAATACGACGGCGCCAAAGGCCTCGTCACCAACGTCCCCGAAGCCAACCAATACCTCACCAAAGAATACCGCGAAGGCTGGTCCCTCGACGGCTAAACCAGCCACCTCCGAAAGGGCGGGATCACCTCCCGCCCTTTTTTGTGCACAGGTGCTCCCAATCATGGACAGCCGAACCAAATTCAAATAAACTCTCCTCGTGTCCGCCCGCTCCATCCTCATCTGGCTCGCCCTCCAGTCTGCGATGGGCATGCCATCAGCCATCGGCTTGGACCCTTTCTATTCGGATGCACAATGGCAGACGCTCAGGGAAGCTTATCTGAATGTCGTCACACCCAAGCAGGCGGAACGGTTACCCACCGAAATTCCCATCGGACTTCTCCTGGAAACGACACGCCTCCCCAAGTTTGAAACCCAAGGAGCCACCCTCGCCGAAGCACTAGTTCACTTGAAGGACCAGTTCTTTCGTCAAACTCAAGTGCCTTTTCCCGAGTGCCTTATAACCCCAGAACTCGCGAACGCCACCCAATCAATCACCCTCTCCCTCGCCGACATTTCCGTCATCGAGTGTTTGCGCTATATCGGAGAATTGGGAGGAAGCTTCTATTCGGTAAAAGAAAACACCCTGACCTTTGGCTTATCCTCTCCAACGTTGAATCCCTGGTCAAGACTGGAGTACAGGAACCTGCCTATCTCTGAAGCCCTTGCATCGCTTTGGTTTCCAGAAGCCAAAAAGGAATGGTCTCAGGGCGGCACCAGCCTATGGCAAGCAGAGAGGAAACTGGACAAACTTGGCATTCCGTTTCCTGAAAACACAAGGGCAGACTTTGTTTCAAACATGAACATTCTCGCCTGCATCCAGGGCGAAATCTCCACTGCTTGTCTGAGGAAGCTCATCGAAGAAACGGAAGCCCAACTCCGCGTTGAATCTGTTCTCAACAAATCTCAGTGCCTGCACGATGGCATGGAATTCCGCTCTCTGAAGCCCGGGGTAAGCCTGGAAAAATACATCGCACGTGTCCTCGAAAGGTCTGGCCGATACTTAGTTCCCAATTGCGCAACAACCAAGGACGTCTTGGAG
>JAIYDW010000046.1 GCA_027487315.1 Verrucomicrobiaceae bacterium
CGTGTGGGCCTTTCATCCCTTCAGGTCCTGGACGACCCTCTGGACCTTCCCCTCGGCCCTTCGGCATCTCAGGCTTACCATGCGGCCCTTTGTGCATTTCCGGCTTCCCTTCTGGCCCATCAGGATGCCTTGACTCCCCATGGCCAGGACGCTTTCCGTCACCCCTCCCCTCATGCCTCTGCTCCTCGGGCCCCTTTGGCCCTCTGTCCCGTTCTTCATGGCCCCTTCCCTCCGGCTTCTTCCCAGCATCCCGCGTTGGCTCAGCCTTTCTCACCTCCGTCTCTGGACCGCGTTCACGCGGCTTGTCACGATCCCCGTCTTCACGACGCTCCAGCGGCCTTCCGCCCTCTGGCGGACGCCCCCCTTCAGTCGGACGTCCAGGTTCTTCAGCCGACACAACACTCGTCAACGCAAGTGCAAACAAACAAGATAACAGGGTGGTTGGTTTCATAGCAGCGAAATCAACCCAACAGCTCACCAAAGGTTGCAAAAAAATAAAAGCACCGCCGCGGTTCGCGCCGCGACGGTGCCCCAATTCAATTTTTCAGCCCTCAATCACTCACCGGCCAAACCGGAAGAAAAACCCTCCACTCGATCGTCCAAATCCAACGCCGGGACGGCACGAATCATAGTGATGATGATGCCCCGAATACGACGGACGGCGGGGATTGCAAACTTGGCATCCGCAGTTCTGACGTTGCGTGATCCATTGCCCGACCGGGTTGCCACATCGGTCATAACCAATGATCTGATAAACCGCAAAAATCGGCTGCCCGCAGGACGTGTAACTGACAACGCGACGTGCGCCATGATTGCAATAATCCGCTTGCGCGGTTGAGGGTATCGACAAGCCCAGCGTGGTAAGGGCAGCGAGGAGAGCGAGTGTTCTTTTCATAGGTGTGTGAATATCGGATTCACTGCATTCGACGCAGCCCCTTCCCCGCTATTCAACACACGCTAAAAAAAATGGATCGCCGCTCATCCCTTCGACTCGATCCGATACAAAGCCTCCTCACTCCGCAGCAACAACACACCATCCACCACCACTGGCGAGGCCATCAACTTCCCATCCACCTCGTTCTCACCCGCCACCTGAAAAGCCGCGCTCGGCTCCAGCAAAGTCACCTTCCCGGACTCGCTCGCAAAGTAGATCTTCCCACCCGCCAAAATCGGCGACGCCGTGAAGTTTCCACCCAAACGCTCCTGCCAGCGCAATGTCCCTTCCGCTGCATCAAAACAACTCACGATCCCCGCGTCATCCGTCACATACAAATCTGTTCCCACCAGCAGAGGCGACGGCTTGGCTGGGATCCGCTTGATCTCCTTCCACACCACATGCGTCTCCGTCACATCCCCATCACCATCCACCTTCACCGCCCAAAGTTGCGGCTTCCCATAACCCGTGCACACATAGACAATCCCATTGCCATACACCGGCCGCGGCACCACCGAAAACCCCGTGCCATGCCTCACCCGCCAGATCTCCTTCCCCGTTGCAGGCTCCAATGACACCAACCACTGCGAACTCATGCAAATCAACTGTTCCCGTCCCCGATTGTCCTTGATCGCTATCGGCGTCGAATAGGACTTCTTTCGATCTCCAGTCTCCGCATCCATCGGCGGCCGCGGTGTGCGCCAAATCTCAGCGCCCGTCTCCTTGTTCAAAGCCACCACAAACTGCGCATCCATCCCATCACAAATCAAAATCACCTTGTCCCCATAAACCATCGGCGAACTCCCCGGCCCAACCCCATGCTCAATCGGGATCACCTGCTTCCAAAGAATCTTCCCATCCGCCCGGTCCAAACAATACGTGCCGAACGCTCCAAAATGACAGATCACCCGGCCGCCATCGATCACCGCCGTCGGAGACGCATAACTGTTGAAGTGATGAATCGGACTCGGCGACGCGAGGCTCGCCAGCTCAATCTCGTGCATCAGCTTTCCCGACTTAAAATCCACACACAGCGCCTTCAACGTCACCGCCTTCTTCGTCTGCAGTTCCTTGAACTTCCGCTCCTCCACCCCGGTCGCCTTCAGCATCGCCAGTTTCTCCTCCTCAGTCGCCTCCACCTCAATCGCAGTCGTCATCCAAACCTGCCCCTCCACCACCACCGGCGATGACCAACCCTTCCCTGGCAACAAAGTTTTCCAGGTCACATTCTCCGTCTCACTCCACTTCGCCGGAGCATGCCCCTCAGCTACGATTCCATTGCCCAAAGGCCCTCGAAACTCCGGCCAATACGCCTCGGCATGCAACCCACCCACCGAAACCCAACTCAAAAACACAATCGCTCGCAACATCCACCCACAACGCCGCCATTCGACACCCTCATTCATCAAATTGAAGCCCCAGCCCATGCTCAACCAACTCCTTCACCAGCGCATTCGGAAACTTCCGGCTCGGCGTGATCGCATAGAACCCCTCTCGAATCTCCGGAAATCGATGCTTCTCCACCAACACTCCCGAATCCAACTCATCCAATACCACCACCCTCGGCACCAACGCCAGTGTCCCGGACTCCCGCGCCAGCAATCGCAGCATCGCCATGTCATCCACCTCCGCCACAATCACCGGCCTCACCCCATACCGCTCCATCACCAAATCAAACGCCGTCCGAATGTTACTCTCCATGCTCGGCACCAAAACCGGCTGCCCATCCAAATCCTCCGGAAACCGAAACACTTTCTTCCTCTTGTCCTTCGCCGCCACCAAACTCACCGACTGCTCCGCCAGCAAATGGCTGAACCAATTCGTCTCCATATCCCGCCTCACCGGCTGGTTCGACAACACCAGGTCCACCGTATGCGCCTGCATCTGAGTCAATAACTCCCTCAAACTCCCGGACCGCAACACCAACTCCACATCCTCACGTCGCGCCAAGTCCCCCAGCAATCGCATCTGGAAGTTCCTCGACAGCGTCGCCACCGCTCCTACCCGCAGCACCTGACGCCGATCCGACCTCCGCTGCTGCAACGTGTCCACCAAATCATCCCCCAACCGGAAAATCGACTCCGCATGGTCCAACACCACTTTTCCAGCCTCCGTTAAAACCAGACTCTTATGCTCCCGATCAAACAACGGATGCCCCAACGACTCCTCCAACTTCCTCAACTGCACACTCAACGCCGACTGCGACAGATTCAAACGCTTCGCCGCCCGCGTCAAACTGCCCTCCCTCGCGATCGCATGAAAATACCTCAAGTGATGAAAATTCAGCTGCATGATTTTTCACATTGATAGAAACGAACAATCTTTGAATCAACATGAAATGGAACGAATTGTTCTGATCGAGTATAAAACAGTCGATATGGTTCCACCGTTTTCTCCTCCGACCCTGAACGCCGCAGTGATCTCCACCACCGCGTCTTCGGTCGGCCCATGTTTCGTCATCCCTTTCCGCGTGGACTCCACCAAACGCGACCACCCTGTCGGCTAAAGAGCCGCAAAAACAGAGAGACCCAAGGCGGGTGAGCGACGGGAGACGCTCACCCGCCCAACTTTTCTCCTCGCAACTCGGATCGCGAATCCCTTTACGAAGCGGTCATCCCTGTTTACCCATCCCCCATGTCCTTCCCCATCCGCTCCCCTCGCGACACCATCGGCGGCATCATGGTCCTCGGCCGCATCCTCGACAAAATCCGCCTCCACGCCCAGGGCCTGCTTCCTCCAGGCTACCACGTCGGCGTCATCGAAGGCAAACGTACCTTCGACGACCGCATCTGCCGCCTCCTCGGAGTCACCTACGAAGCCCTCACCGCCCGCACCCTCGAAGGCGGCACCGACGAGGAAATCCTCCACTGGTGCTTTCAAACCGGTCGCCAGCCTGAACCCGAACACATCGAACTCTTCAACGGCTTCATGCAAAAACGTGGCTGGCGCGACCCCGCCACCCCCGGCCTCGAACAACAACGCGCCGAAGCCGGCCTCGCCCACCGCACCGACCTGGTGACCTTCTTCGATCTCATGGACACCGAAGAAGGCCGCGCCCCCTGAACCATCCGGCACTCCCGGGAGGCACTACTCCAGCGGATGCTGCTTCAACAGCTCGTCCGTCATGAAGAACATCACCCGCCCCGCATTCGCGTCCCGCACGCTCTTCACCTGCTCAGGCGTAACAGCCGAGGCCTTGTTTCCAAAGCTGTTCCTCACAAACGTAAGGACTGCCGCCATCTCATCATCCTTGAGCATTCCGCCAAACGGCGTCATCGGCACCTGACCATCGTATTTCTTGCCATTGATCTCCAATGGCCCCATCAGCCCGTACATCGCCAGCTTAATCAGCCGCTCCGGACTTCCCGCCACCCACGGACTCTTCTCCAGTGAAGGAAACGCAGGATCCAACCCCTTGCCATTGACCTGGTGACAAGTGGCGCAGTGACCTTCGCGGAAATACACCTTCTGCCCGGCCAAATACTGTGCCTTCTCTGCGGAACTCAAATGCCCCGGTGCCGGGATCTCCGCGAACTCCGGCTTCTCCACCTCAACCACACCATTCAAGCGGTCCATCGCCGTCTTCACCGCCCCCTGACTCCACACATCCAGCGGCTTGCTGCCCGCCACCTCCACAATCTTCTTCGCCGCCGCCACATTGGGCAACCACGACGCCGCCACAGCCGCCTCCAGCCGCACGCGACCATGTTCATCGGCAGCGGCCTTTTCCAAAAGCGCTGCGTGATCAGCAATGACATGATGATTGTAACGCAACACACGAACGGCAGCAGCACGGGCGTGGAAATCAGGTGAGGCGAGCATCTCCCGTAGCAGACCATCATCGACCTGATTCATACCCCACGTGACCCAGAGGGCTTCGAGCTTGGCATGGACATCGGTTTGCTTGGCGGCCCAGGCTTTGACCGCGGGAATCACTTCACTCGCAGGATGGCTGCGCAGTTCGCGACGAGTCCGATAGCGGACACGGAGTTCAGGCTCCTTCAGGTTCTCGAGCAAAGCAGCAACTGGCGCGCCCTCGACCTGAACGGGCTTCACCAGCGGGCGTCCCGGATAGGTGATGCGGTAAATGCGACCATGCACATGGTCACGCAGCGGATCACGTGCGTTGTGCTGCATGTGGCCAATCAAGACGTTGTGCCAATCGATGACATAGAGACTGCCATCGGGCGCGAACTCGAGATCAACGGGGCGGAAGTTGCCATCTTTGCTGACCAAAAGATCCTGGCGGAAGCTGGTCTTCCAGCCGGTGCTATCGTCTTCGATCTTGTGCTGCTTGATGCCCAGGAAACCGATCGCGTTGGCGAGGATGATATCACCCTGCACTTCATCGGGGAAGTGACGTGAGGAGACGATCTCCAGTCCGCTCGTCGGACGCACTTTGTGTGCCGAAGGAATGAGGTCCGGCGTGCTAGGCGTCTTGCTGCCAAAGGTGGGCTTCACAGACACGGGCAATCCCCAGTTCATGCTGGTGCCGGAGGTGTGAAGGAAGAAATCCTGGCCCCACTGGTCAAAAACATAGCCCCAGGGATTTGGGATGCTCATCTGAATGGTGCGCTCGAGTTGGCCGCGCTGCGGGCTGTAGCGGAAAAAGCCACCATCGACACAACGAACCGGACCGTAAGGCGTCTCAACATTCGAATGCAGGAAAACGCCCTCACAAAGCATGAACGCACCACTCGGATCAGCGGTGTAGGCGCTGATGGCATGGTGCGTATCGTGCGTGTCAAAGCCACCGAGCACGATCTCCGTGCGATCCGCTTTGTCGTCGCCGTCGGTGTCGGTCAACAGCACCAGGTTCGGCTCCTGCGAAACATAGACGCCTTCCGGCGCAAACTCGAATCCGATGGGCAAATGCAGTTTGTCGGCGAACACAGTTTCTTTATCGGCCTTGCCATCGCCGTTCGTGTCTTCGTAAATGAGCAGCATGTCGTTTGGCATCGGATCGCCGGGGCGATAGTGTGGATACTTCGGCATGGTGGCGACCCAGAGCCGACCTTTGTCATCAAAGGAAATCTGCATCGGCTTCGCGAGATTGGGGAACTCCTGCTCGCTGGCGAATAGCTCGACTTTGTAGCCCTCGGGGACGGTGAGCGACTTCACCGCATCCTCGCCGTAAAGATACTTCGTGCTGCCGTTCTTCACGCTCGGCTGGTAGTTCGTCGGCACCGGCGAAAGCTTCAGCGTCTTGCTATCATCGACGGCGAGGTCATTCTTCTTCGCGGTGGCAACATCGTGAATTAGAGCATCACGCAACGCGGCCATCTCGCGGGTCTTCTGCACTTCTTCGGGGTAATTCTGCGGGCCGAAGGGATTGTAGCGCTGACCGTGCGTGTGGACACCGTTGAGGATGTTGTAGTCGTTGTTCCAGAACCAGTCCTTCTCCTTCACGGCTGCGTGCACGAGTTTCGGGTCCGCCTTCGACTCGCGACTTTGATGCCCATACATGCCGGTGGCAAGCAGGTCGGCAATCTTCTCATAACCTTCTTCGTTCGGCACGAAACCGCCTGTCGTCAGCAACTGCTCAGTCTTGTCGTAAAGCGCCTTGGTGGGCGAGAAGAGGTCGATGAATGTCAATCCACGCTTCTTTGCCACAGTCTCCACAGCGGCGGAATAGAGGATAAGGTTGGCGTTCTCCTTGTCGCCATTCGGCAGGTCGCGTTTGGCGCTCAGATTTTCATACGCGATCGGGCTGACAAGCACCAGACGCGGAGCCGTTTTGCCATTGTAAGCCTTGCTCAGCGTGTGCTGCACCCAGGCGTCCAGTTCGTCTTCAAAGTTCTTCACCTTGCTCGGTCCGTCGAAGGATTCATTGTAGCCAAAGAAGGCCACGATCGTGTCCGCCTTCAGATGCGTGAGCCACTGGTCAGGCGTGGAGTAGAAGCCCTTGCCATGATGCACCTGCTTGTCAGGATGAAATTTCTCCGCTCCGGGGAAGGCCCACTGAGAAACGCGTGCTGGATGGGGACGAAAGCCCGGGGTGTCGCCCACATGACCCATGTTGCGGAAGAAGAGTTCTTCATTCGGGTAGCGCAGGTGAAGCTCGGTTTCGATGCGGCTATACCAGGTGTCGCGCTCAGCCAGTCCGTTGCCGATGAGCACGATCCGCTCACCCTTGGCCGGAGGAGCCACGGCCTGAGCACGAGCCGCGGTCGCCGCAGGAGGTTCGGCATTCGGCGCGTGCGGCGGATGATCACTGGCAACAGCTTCCTTCTTCTTGTCACCAGGCAGGCCTGTGGAAGGGCTCTTGCCCGTTGCAAAGTCGCCGGGTTTCAAATTGATTTGCTTGTAATAGTCGCCCTTGATGGCGGCATACATCGTCGGATTGAAAGGATCGATGAAGTCCACCTTCGCCTTCGCAGGCACCTCGATGCCGAGCAGGTGGAACGACGCATTCACAATCAAGCGGCGCAGGTCTTCATCCGCGAAGTCCACTGACGCACCCATCGTGGTGCAGAAGGACTTGCCTGTGCCCTTGCCATCTGGCGTTGCGTATTCAAACAACCACGCCAGCGCCTGCATCGGGTCGTTTTTCGGACCCTTCACCGGATACGAGCGATCATTCAGGCTCTCCGTCACCGCTCCCCGCAGCAGAATGGTCGCCTTGCTCAAATCCAAATTCTTCACCGTGTAAACGTCCGTTGTGCCAAAAATCTCCTCCACGCCGCGCAGCACCGGATGCTTCAAATTCGCCGTTTCATACACACTGCGTGTGCCTTCCTTCTTGTGCGCGCCATGATGCGCCACCCACTTCTCACCAAGAATCTTCAACCCAAAGTCCGCCCATTTGAACTCACCCGTCTTGGCACTGCCGGAGAAGGCATGCGTTGCCGTGCGCAGACCAATCACTGGCTTACCCGCATTCAAGTAACGCGCAAACGGTGCCAACTGGCTCTCAGGCAACTGCCGGAACCGTGTGCCAATGATCATCAGATCAGCATTGTCGAGCACCTCCGTCCCTCGAATGTTCTTCTGGTTGTTCGGATCAATGTATCCCGCCTTTTCATCCGTCGAGAACAGCACGATGCAGTTGAACCCGTGCGTTTTGGCCAAAATCTTCGCCAGCATCGGCATCGTCTCCTCAGTGCGGTATTCTTCGTCTCCGGCGACGAGCACAACCGTCTTGCCTTGACCGGCTCCACCAGGGTTGGCCGCGATTTCAAGGTACTCTTGCGCCGAGGTAAAAGACGCCACGAGGGCGAGGGTGAGAATAAGGATCTTCATGGTTGGAATGACTGGGAGAAAACTTATACCGCACGAGACAGCAAAACCGGACAAAAAAATTTCAAACCAGATCAATTCTCTTTCCAACACCGGAACGGTCCCAAGCTGAGGTCACCCCAGCACAACACATCAAAGCTATCTCGCCAGCCCTGCAATTTCGTCGTCACGAAGCACTCGGTCCCAAAGGGCAAACTCGTCCATGGCTCCGCTCAGATGCCGAATCGCTACCCCGCCCTTCTGTCGCGAATCATTCCAGTTCCCCAGTTCCGCAATCCCGATCCTCAGCGGTGTCGCATCCTTCATTGGTAGCCGGGCAATCAGTTCCCCCTCCGCGTAGTGGCGCACCTCCCTGGCAGTCGGATCAAACACCACTGCGATCTGAATCCACCGTCCAAACCGCTCCGGCGTGAAAAACACAGGGGCGTCATAATCCACATGTCGATCCCCGCCGCTACCCGCCACCCCCAAGCGAATCAACCCATCGCGGGTGATCTGCCAATGAATCTTGCGGTCCCCCCAACTCTCAGACATGAAAAGCGAGTTAAACATTCGGTCCAGTCCGTTGATTCGCACACACGCAGCCAACGTCAACGCCCTCGTTTCACCAGGAACGCTCAAGCGCACCCGATCACTGACGTTCCGGAACTCCAGCGCCCCCTTCCCTGGCCACCGCCCCTGTGTCCATTCCGCTCCGACAATACTGCCGTCCCCCAGTTCACCTGCGGCCCCAGCGCGATTCACCAACGATCTCGAACCGAACCGATCTTGAAAATCAAATCTCAACTTCAACGACGCATCCTGCTTAAAGGCCCCGCTCCTCGCCTTCCACCGTTCCAACTCCATCCGCTGTGAGTCGACTGTCCTCGAATCAATGTCTCCCAACGACGCAAACCCCGACGGATTCGCCGCAAGCGACGTCGGCGCGCCGGCAAAAGAGACCGCCTGACCTTCCTTCAGCGAGCGCATCGCATCAGAAACGGGGTGCAATTCCACTTCCCCCTTGAAAACATGAACCACAGACGTCCCTGAACTCACATCCAATCCAAACTCCGTCCCAAGGTCCACAATCGTGCCCTTCGGCGTGTTGATCCGAAATCCTTTTGCCTGCGGTGGCACCTGCGCGCTCAGCTTTCCTCTCGTGCATGTCGCCTCTCCTGCCGACACCAACTCAAACTCCGCAGGCCCCTCAATAAGCACCCGCGCTCCATGGTAAAATTCAATCTGCGCCAAGCCAGACTTCATTTTCAAGACCCCAGGCACTAGCGGCGTGCCGGCTGTCATCGCGGGCGATTCCCATTCCAGATTCACCGCCCGCGTCAGCACTGCCACCGATGCCGTCGTCGCCTCACTTTCGCTCCGAGTTGACTCAATCAGACCCGATCCAATCCATCCCCCCACCAAGGCCACACATGCAGCAAGCGCAGCCACACCTGCAACCGTCGTCACCGTGAACCGACGTTTCGGCAGCAGCACCGGAGCCCGCATCCCCCCATTTGTCAGCCCTTTGCTCGCTCGCAGCATGGCATCCATCTCAAGATGTCGTAAAAGCCGCTTTCCATCCTCAGGATTCGCTTCAATCAAGCCGTGCAAAGCCTCCGCTTCTTCAGCGGATAGCACCCCTTCCAAATACCTTTGAATCAGCGTATCCACTTCAGGCATGCGCCGCACCTCCCCGTTCCATCGAGCGCTCGATGCACTCTCTCAATTTTTCCCGAACCCGTGACAACGCCCTGCAAACCGTGTCCGTCCTCATGTTGATCTGCTCCGCAATCTCAGGTGTCCCCACCTCATTGTAATAGTAAAGCTCCACCAATTCCCGACTCTTCTCCGGCAGCTTCTGCAAACAACTCCGCAACACCGCGATCTCCTCTTCATATCGCGGAGGCGCCTCCTGACTCTCAGCCAATTGACGAATGTGCTCGGCCAGCTTTTGCACCACTTCGGGTTGCTGCCGCGTCCGCTCCCTCCACAATCGCATCGCCACATGCCGGGTCATCGTCGCCAAAAGTGGCCTCAAATCCCGGCTCATATCCCACCGATCCTCCTTCGCCAAAAACTCAAGAAACACCTGCTGGCAAACATCCTCCACCAAACCCGGCCAAGGCGCATACTTCAGCGCCACACCTTTGACAAAGTCATGGTGCGTCAAAAAAGCCTGTGCCGCGTGCGTCTCGTCTGTGTTCATCAGCTCCTACCCATTCTACCCCGTCAAACAAAAAAAACCGGACAAAAATTTCATGCTTTTCCCTCATCGTCCGTCGATAACTCATCCCATGGATTTTGAACTCGATCCCCGCTTGGCTGGCTCTTCAATCGAATTAGGCCGCTTCGGCCGAAGCCGTGTGCTGCTGAAAAACAATGCTCACTTCCTCTGGCTGCTTCTCGTCCCCGAAACGGCAGTCACTGAACTTCATGAACTACCCGCTGATCAGTTTGAAGAGGTCTCTGGCCAAACTCGGCAGCTCTCGACCTGGGTCAAAGGCGCCTTTCAAGTCGACAAAATCAACGTCGCCGCCATCGGCAACATCGTCAGTCAACTCCACGTTCACATCGTTGGGCGCAACCGGGACGATGTGGCTTGGCCAGGAACCGTCTGGGCATGCGATGAGAAAAAACCCTTCTCGGACGCAGAGTTAATCGACGTCCAGACCCGTTTCACCCTCGCATTCAACTCAGCCCGAAGCAGTTGAAAACTCCAAACCAACGTCAGTCCTTCCCGCCAACACGTCACAAAGGCCAATCCATCTCCGTCTCACCGTGCATCACTTCCGCAAGGATCGGCACCTCCAGAAACCGCTCCAGCACCATCCGATTGGAGATCGACGCCGCATCCCGCTCCTCGCCGACATGGTTCAAAATCACTCCCGCACACATCAGCCCCCGCGCCTGGATGTTTCGCACCGTGAGAATCGTATGATTGAGCGCACCCAGGCGATTGTTCACAACCAGCAAAACCGGCACCCCAAGGCTTTGCGCAAAATCTGCCAGCGTCTCACTTTCCGTTAGTGGCACTTCCCAACCTCCGGCACCCTCAATCAACACATCTTCAAAACGCGCCGCTAAATGGTGAAACCCAGCCCTCGCCACATCGATTGACACAGGTTTGTTCTCCAATAGCCCGGCCGCATACGGTGCCGCCGAGGACTTCAACCACACTGGATTCACCTCCTCCAGCATCAGCCCGGGCGAGCTGCTGTCCAAAAGCTGATGCGCGTCCGTGCGCGGCCCGCAAACAAACGGTTTGTACCCGGCCACACTTTGTCCCGCCCGCCGCAATGACTCCAACAACAAACAGGTGACATAGGTCTTCCCCGCATCCGTGTCCGTACCTGTGATGAAGTAATGCGCCATTCCAAAAACTTAGCCGATTTGCGCCAACACCGCTGAGGCAATTTTATCCGCTTGGGCTTCAAGGTACTCCACGTCACGCCCCTCAATCAACAACCGGATCAGCGGCTCAGTACCGGAGTACCTCAAAAGAACCCTCCCATAGTCGCCTAGTTTCTTCTCAGTCTCCTTGATGATTTTGTTTGCCTCCTTCAGCTCCTCCATCGGCGGCTTCTGACTGACCCGCAAATTGCGCGTCGACTGAGGAAACTTCTTCAAACACTGGCGCAACACACTTAGGGGCTCGCCTGTCTCCCTCATTACCCGAAGCAATTGCAATCCCGCCACCAACCCGTCCCCTGTGCTTGCCCAATCCGCAAAAATAATGTGCCCACTCTGCTCGCCACCCAGGTTCAAACCCCTCTCATGCATTGCCTCCAGCACATACCGATCTCCCACCCCCGTTCGCACCACTCGCCCTCCAAGCCCCGAAACCAAATCATCCAGCCCAAAATTGCTCATCACCGTAACCGCCAGGGTGTTGTGCTTCATCGTCCCCTTCCGCAACATCGATGCCGCCGCAATCGCCAGCAACTCATCACCATCCAGGGCGCTCGCATTCTCATCACATAACAAAATCCGGTCCGCATCCCCGTCATGAGCCAATCCCGCATGAGCACTTGACTGCTTGACGAGTCGCTCAATTTCCTCCCCATGCGTACACCCGCAGTCTTCATTGATGTTGAATCCATCGGGCTCCGAATGAAAAACCTGCAGGTCCGCTCCCAATCGAGTGAGCGCCTCCGAACTAGACAAATACGCTGCCCCATGTGCATTGTCCAAGGCGACCCGAATACCGTCAAGCCTCACATTATCCATGCATCCCAGCGCATGCGCCACATAGCGCTCCAGTCCATCCCCAAAACGAGATACCCGCCCCAGCCCGCGACCCTCGGGCCTTGGCTCCGAATAGTCTCCTCGTCCCAAAATGATGTCTTCAATGGCTGACTCGGTCTTGTCGTTGAGCTTGCTCCCATCGCCGCGCACGAACTTCACTCCGTTATCGTAAAAAGGGTTGTGCGACGCCGAAACAATGATCCCAAAATCCCCTCCCAATTGACGAGTCAAAAACGCAATCGCGGGTGTTGGCAGCACACCAACCAGAATCACATCCACCCCGGCCGAATTCAATCCCGCACAAATCGCAGCCTCCAACATCTCCCCTGAAGCCCGCGTATCCCGCCCCATCACACACTTCGGCCTCAACCCAGAATCACCCGTGGCACCACCCAACACAACCGCCGCAGCCTGACCGAGTCTCATGACAAACTCGGGACTCATCGGATGACGATTGGCCACCGCACGAATCCCGTCGGTACCGAAAAATTGGCGTTTTGCTGACATAAATGGAAGCGCGCTGTTTACCGCAATAAAACCGGGAAGTCAAAGCTGGCCGCGTCCCGGAAAAGTGGGCGGCTCATACAGGTAACCGCTCCGAACCACCGCCTGCGACCTGACCAGATACCAAAACAGGAATGCCAGCGCCAGCGCCAGCAGCTTCTCCCGCCAATTCCGGGTCAGCACCTTCAAAATCGAAGCCCCAACACTAGCGCCCTTTTTCATGTGTCTTACCCTCCTCAAGTTCGAGTGACCTCTTCCTCAATCCTCCCCCCTGAAGGATGCGTGTGACCGTCTCCTTAAGCTCTTCCGGCTCCAAATCATGGGCGATTTCCCCTTTAAAACAAACCGAAAGCGCCCCGCTCTCTTCCGAAACCACCAACGCGATCGAATCCGTCTCTTCAGTGATTCCCAATCCAGCCCGATGTCGGAGTCCAATGGCACGGTCCCTTACCTCTCTCTGACTCACCGGAAAGACGCACCCACCAGCTCGCAGCCGGCCTTGGTCCACGATTACCCCCCCATCATGCAATGAAGTCTTGGGGTGGAAAATCGTCGTGATCAGTTCGGGTGTGATCGCCGCATCCAGCTCAACCCCCGACTCCGCGTAAGGCTTCAAATCAATGTGCCGCTGCAACGCAAACAACGCCCCACTCCGCCTCGCAGACAGCAGTTTCATCGCCTCAATCAGTTCATCCAAAGCCTCATTCTCTTGATTCCCAAAGGAAAACAACCGGTGACTCCCCAATTCAGCCAGCACCCGTCGCAATTCAGGCTGAAAAATAACCACCAAACCCACCACCAGGAACACTGAAAACCGTTCCAGCAACCAGTTAATCACCGCCAGTTCCAATAACCGCGAAATGAGCGTCAAACTCAGCAACAGCACCAGCAGCCCCGTCAAAATCCGTGCCCCACGTGTCGCTCGAAAAAACAGAAACAGGTAATAGGCCAATGCGGCGAGGATGTAAATCTCCACGCCGTCACGCCAATGCATCTTGAAAAACTCCCACATGCCGCTTCGGAAACCGCCACCATGACAGCTTTTCAACAAGTCTCAAAAAAAACCGCTCTCCCCCCAAAAACCGCCCCCTCGTCCGTCCCTAAACCTGCCAAACCTGGGCAAAAAAAAGCCGTCACAGCCTAGCTGGACGGCTTTAAATCTGGATGACTCCAGGTTTTGGGGGTAATAAGTCGGCTGCCTATCAGTCGCAGCGCTGATAGTACTGTTGGTAAACGTTATCGTTCAATTTCAGCTTGGCGGACACGGTATCCAGCACGGTTGGCTCGGCTTCAAACTTCACGTTCACAAAGTAACCGTGAGTCACGTGGCGAGGGCTGAAGGGAAACTCGCGTTTGCCCATTTGATCGACTTGCTCCAGGCGGGCGCCGGAAGTTTCAAGGGTTTTGCTGATCTGGCCGACGAGTTCCTCAATGGACTGTTCTTTGCCTTTGGTGTCGAGCACGATGGTGGCTTCGTATTTACGGGTCATGTGGGTAGATGCGGTTTGGTTTCGGTTCGGTTTCTGGTGATTGAAAGGCCTTTAAGCCCCTTCTTTGCGGTTAAAAAAATTCATGGCGGCACCCAAGCCGCTCTTCAGAGCCCCCATGACGGCGTCGGCCGCACGGTCCACCGCCTGGGCAACAGCGGCCTTTTCTTCCTCACTAAACTTGCCAAGAACATGCCCAACAAGCCGATCCCCTGCTGGACGGCCACTGTCGGCCCCAATACCCACTTTGACTCGCGGAAACTGATCCGTCCCCAATGTCGAGATCAGGGACTTAAGCCCATTGTGACCCGCAGCCGAGCCCGAGGCCCTCAACCGCAAACGCCCCAACGGCAGATCGACATCATCAAAAACCACCAACGTCTCCTGCGGTGTAATCTTGTAAAACCGCCCCACACTGCCGACCGCGCGACCACTCAGGTTCATGTAGGTTTGGGGTTTGACCAGAAAGCCTCCGCTAAACTTAGCCACATGACTCTCCCAGCGCTTTTCCACTTGGAACGCCGTACCGAGCCTTGTTGCCAGAACATCCATGACCATGAAACCGATATTGTGCCGAGTGTCTTGGTAGGAGTTGCCAGGGTTTCCGAGTCCAACGATGAGGCGGGGAATGATGCTCTCTGGAATCGAAACGCTTTCTGCCGAAGTCTTGTCCACTGGGTGGTCAGGTTTCCGGGCGCATCAGCCTCAAGATAGCAGCCCCGCTCAGAGTTACTTTTTCGCTGCCGCCTTCGGGGCCGCCGCAGCAGCCTGGGCAGGAGTCTCAACGACGCGGGGTTCGGTGATCGACAAAATCAAAACTTCACCGTCAAGGTGCACGGAAACGCCCTCAGGCAATTTCAAGTCCTTCACATGCACGCCTTGGGCTTGGCCGACATGCGTAACATCGACAACGATTTTCTCGGGAAGATCCTTCGGAAGGCAATGAACTTCAAGAACGTGAAGCATCAGATCCAGCTGACCACCTGCCTTGACACCCTCGGCGTCACCCACCACCTCAACTGGCACCGTCGCGTGAATGGGCTCATTCATGTCCACCGCGTGGAAATCGATGTGTAAAATTCCGCCCTTAAGATGGTCGTGCTGCACCTTTTGAATCAACGCCAGCTGCGTTTTCGTCCCGTCGATCTGAAGATTGACCAAAACGTTCTCCGAAGCACTCTCCTTCAGCAACTGAGTCACCGTCTTCGTGCTCACTTTCAAGTTGGCGTTCTTGGTCTTGCTGCCATAGACAACGGCGGGAACAAGCCCCTCCTTGCGCATGCGACGGACGGATGAAGACCCGCTGAGATCGCGGGATTGAGCTGTGAGTTCGAGGATATTTGCCATGGCCGTTGGGTCTCTTGTGAGAATAAGTGGGGATTGAAAAAGGGCGTGGAGATTACACGCCTAGTCCCGGATGTCAAAGAGAGAAGTGACGGACTCGTTGTCGTGAATTCGAACAATCGCCTTCGCCAGCAGCGGCGAGATGTCCAAAGTCGTTACTTTTGGGCCCTGCGCCTGGGGAACACTGTTCGTCGCGAAAAGCTCCACAATCGGCGAATTTTCAAGCCGGCTGAGCCCTTTTTCACCCAAAACAGCATGGCTAACCGCCCCATAAATGGCCTTGGCACCATGTTTGATCAGCAATCCGGTCGCCGCCGTCAAAGTCCCCGCCGTTTCGGTCAAATCATCAACCAGGAGCACATTTTTGCCATTCACATCCCCAATCACGTTCAAAGCCTCCACTTCTTCCGCACTCACCCGATTTTTCGCCACAATCGCCATCGGAGCACCCAGCGTCTTGGCAAAGGCATGCGTCATTTTGATACCCCCCACATCCGGCGACACCACCACCAAGTCCTCCAACCCCCGCTCGCGAATCGCCTTGATCAAAACAGGCGCCGCATAAAGGTGATCCACAGGAATATCAAAGAACCCCTGAATTTGGCCGGCATGCAGGTCAACGGTCAGAACCCGCTGCACTCCGGCTGCAACCAAAAGATTCGCGACCAACTTGGCCGTGATTGGAACCCGTGGGCGATCCTTTCGATCCTGGCGCGCATAGCCAAAAAACGGCAGCACCGCAGTAATCCGCTCCGCCGAGGCCCTCCGCACCGCATCCACCATGATTAGAAGCTCCATCAAGTTTTGGTTAGTCGGAGGACACGAGGGCTGGACAATAAAAACATCCGATCCACGAATGTTTTCATTGATCTGAACAAACGATTCCCCGTCCGGAAAACTGGTGACTGTGGCAGCACAGGGCTCGATGCCGATGTTCGCGCAGATTCGGCGTGTGAGTTCGGGGTGGGCGGTTCCACTGAGGATTTTGAGCATTCCGTGCATGGCAAACAAAAAGGCGGGCATGTGCCCGCCGTCAAATGAGAAGGCCAGGAATCGACAAACAACTATGGATCGCTTGCTCCCACAGCGGGCAAACTACCGACATCCATTAACAATTGCCGATACGCCGTCAACCATGTCACCGTCCCCTTCGCATTTGCCGCACCCGCCTTGGATGCCCACAAATAGGCCTCTTCAGCTTGCCTAAACTCTTGCCTCCGATGATGAAACAAAGCCAATGCAAGCCTCGGTTCTTCATACGCCGGCGCTAGGCTCAACGCCCGCCGAATCTCCGAAAGCGCCTTCTCAGGTTGCCCAAAAGCCATGTAAACGTCCGAAAGACTTGTCGCCGTCAGAAAATCAAACGGATTCCGCACTGCCGCCTGCTCCAAATCTGCCCGTACTTCGTCCAAAAGCCTCCTTCGTTCCCCTCCCGACTCCGTCTGCATCTGGAGTTGAAGCCTGACGTCCGCTCGATCCACCGCTTTACCAGCGCTTTGCGGGTCCAATACCCCGGCTCGCTCCATCGAGGCCAACGCGGACTCCAGTTCTCCTTGCTCCGCCTGAATCAACCCTTTGGCATGAATCCAATCCGCCCGGCCCCAAACAACGCTGCCGACCACCAGGCAGACAGAGTAAGCTAGCCAAGTGAATTTCAATGCCGGCCTTACCCCGGGGATCCGAATCGGCACCCTTTCTTCTCTTTCAAATCCAGGGTTGGCCAAAATCCCTGCGAGCGCCGCCGTCAAAACAGCTAGCCCCCCCACATGCCACTGAAATTCCACAACGGCATGAACCGCCGACGCAAACACCGCCGAAAGCGCCCCAATCACCAAAGCCAGCCTGGCACTCAATAAACTTCCTGTTCGAGGGAAACATTCCTTCACATACCAGCGGACATAACTCCAACCATTTTTTAGATGCACCCCCAGGGCCACCAAGAGCAACCCAAGGCCAATCCATCCGTAATCCGCCAAGGCCTGAAGGTATTCATTGTGCACAAACTCAGGCTCACCAATCCACGCCGCCACCCCCGGTTGCCGATACCGAACACCTCCCTCATAGAATGAGCGCGCCCCCGTTCCAATCAAAGGCTGTTCACCATGCTGCATCAGCGCCGCCTTCCAGATATCCGCCCGAACGTCCTGGGATGCCGACTGATCCACCACCCGCTTTCTCAGATAGTCCTCATTCACCTTCCACAAGACCGCACCCAACACTAACCCAAGAACAACGCAGGCAGAGAGCAACCGCCCCGCTAAATGCCTGTGGCACTTCCAGACCATCCAAGTCCCCATCCCGGCAAACGCCGCCCCCCCTAAACCCAAGGCCAGCAGGGCGCCACGACTGATCGTCAATGCCATGCCTAACATGGCCGACACGATCACAAATCCAAGCACCAACCGCCAAGTAGCAGATCCCCGTCCAAAACACAGCTGCCCAAGCCCCGTGAACACCACCAACGAAAAGAATGCTGCCAAGTGATTCGGATTGTTATAAAATCCGCCGATTCTCCCCGCTTCGAACGAGCGCACGAATTGTGGGACGACATGGAAATCCCAATTCCCGCCAAAATGAATCAATCCCACGGCCAGATTCCCCACAGCCAACAGCAATAGGACCGTCAAAAAGGCCATTCTTCCCCCTGGGCGGGCCGCCACGGTGGACATCACCACGTAGCTTGCCAGCGAAGCTCCAATCACAAAAAAATCTTCTCTCGCATGCTCAATGACAGGGGAACAAAGAGCCCGGATCCCAAAATAACCGGCCACCAAAAGCGCAGACCCTAAACAAACGTCGCTCGGGGGATACGGCACTCGAACTCGAGGCCCTAGCACGACCCCAAGACCCGCCAACCCCAACAGCAGGCACGTAGGCCAGAAGAAAAGCAAACGCGTCTCAGTGCCCACCACTCCCGCAAGCAGACTGACGAAGACAAATAGTGCTAGCGCAATGCGTGGCATAAATAAGCGCTCAACTCTCGTTAGTCAGCAAGACGATCATAGACCGCCCGAAGATTACTCGTCGATTTTTCCCAGTTGAGTTCCTGGCTTAAACGCGCCAGGCCAATTTGCCCCATCTTCTCCCGAGATTCTCGATCATCCAAAAGTTCCGCAATCGCATCTCCCAGTTGAGTCGCTGAATTCTCCATCACATACCGGGCAGACTCACCCGCCGAAAACTGCCCCTCTCGTGTCCCAAACATGACTTGCGCCTTTCCAAACGCCATATACTCCAGCGTCTTGTTCATGGTGCAATGGTTGTTGTAATCGTTGATCGGATCGCAGGCCACACCTAGATCCATTGTCTGCAGTCCTGAAAAGAGGAACGCATCACTTACCCTCCCTGGCATGTCCACAAACTCGGCCAGACCCAGAAAATCTCGCAAACGCACCAAGTTCTCATATTCTGGTCCTGCCCCCATAAGCAAAAACTGAATGTCAGTCCGGCCCCTTGTGCCCACCAAATGATGCGCGGCCTCAATCAAGAAATGAACCCCATCAGCATCCCCCATGACGCCAATGTATCCCACCAAAAACGAACGCCCCTTTTTTAGCCTTGGCTCGATCGGCGCTTGCGTATCAAGCAAGTGCGGTGCCGTGCGCACAATGGACACGATCGGCTCGGTCTTCCTCCCTCGTTCTTGAATAACGTTTAGCACACTTTGATTCGTGGCAATAACCCCATCCACAATCGCCAGCGTCGCTCGTTCTGCTAACCGCACTGCCCAATAGAAAACTCCCCGCCTTTTGAACTTGGCCTCAAACATCTCCGGCCAAAGGTCGTGCACATCATAAATCACTTTCACTCCCGCAATCCATTTGAACGGCAGAGCCACCAGAAAAAGCAAATCCGGTGGATTGCACAAATGAATCACATCAAAACCCCGTCGACGCCAGACCTTGAGTGCGCAAAGCCACTCCCCAAGAAGAGCACTCGAATACTCGGCAAGAAACCCTCGAATTCCCGTCGCTTCCCCGCTGATCCAGTGCCGATAAATCGTGATGCGATCGATTTCCTCTTCCGCCACCGTAAATCCCCGCATCCGGGGACAAATCACGGTCACTTCATGACCCGCATCCCTCAAAGCACAGGCTTCTTGCCAAACACGGCGGTCCAACGGAACCGGGAGATTTTCAACAATGATGAGAACTCGCATCGATCAACATCCGCTTAACCCTGCTACCAGCATAAACCCTCGTAATGACACGGAAGATCTCTGAGTGAGTCCCATCCATTGACATCAATGATCCGTTGATCGGGCCGGATGTGAGGCAATAACTCATTCGGATCGGCGCATGCCTGCGCGACGACGATCAAATCACTTGCGGCCACAACATCCACCGCAGAGTCACGCAATAAACTCGCCAAATGAGGCATGCGTCGCTGAATCTCAGCTTCGTTCGCACCCACTAGACGAGTCAGATTTAGCTGAGGATCATAAATCTGGAGCTGATAGCCGCGCCCCAATAACGTCTCCGCGACTGCCACCATCGGACTGCCTCGAAGGTCGTCCGTGTCTTCCTTGAATGACAAACCAAGAAGCCCTACCCGCCGCGTTTCATGCTGGGTGATCTGTTTGATAAGAGCATCCAGATGAGCTTGGTTCGAACTCAAGGTGCTGTCCAGCAATGGCATACTCACCCCTTCCATCCGAGCCAATGAACTCAGCGCGCTCACATCTTTCGGCAGGCACGATCCCCCAAAGGGGTTCCCCGGCCGCATGTAATAGCGGGAGATATTCAACTTTGCATCCTGACAAACGACGTTCATCACTCGCGAACCGTCCACTCCCAAACTCTTGCTCAATCGCCCAATTTCATTGGCAAAACCAACCTTGATCGCATGAAAAAAGTTGCACGCATACTTGATCATTTCCGCTCCGTCCCAGCTCATAAACTCGGGATCCCCTCCGAGCAACTTGGCTATTTCAACGTCGGTGGGAGCCAGACCATCTTGGGTGCCGAGAACCGATAGAGAAGGCTCGCGAAAATCGCTCACTGCCGTCCCCTCACGTAGAAATTCAGGGCAATAAAAAACTTTCAACCGTCCCCCCTCAATCAGATCCGCCAAAAAATCAGAGACCATTTGCCGGGTGCTCCCCGGTAGCATCGTGCTCCGGAACACCAGTGTGTGGCTCTTTCCCAGATGAACAAGGGCCTCTCGAATCTGTTGAGTAACCTTGCGAACATAATCGAGATTCAGCCTCCCGGAGGCCAGTGAAGGCGTTCCAACACACACGATGCTTAGCTGAGTTTCAGCAATTGCCTCCCTAACATCCACCGTCGCCTTCAGTAAGCCAACCCTGCGCGCATGGCTCAACATCCCGTCCAACTCAGGCTCAATGATGGGCGACTTGCCGGCATTGAAAGCTTCAACCTTCACCATCTGAACATCCACTCCAACCACTCGGTGCCCACCCTCAGTCAGACAGCCCGCTGTTACGGCCCCCACATATCCAAGTCCAAAAATTGAGACATCCATTGATCAAAAGAGAATCGACATTCAAAGGGCAGTTTGAACCCGCGTTCTAACCTCGCGAGTAAAGCAAAGCCGAATAGCACGACTCGCCCGCACCTCAAGAAAATGCGGCGACACCTCTACGTCAAGACACTCAACCTTGACCGCATCAAGCCCATCAAACTCAAGCATCAACCGGGTCCCATCTTCATGAATCAATCGAAACCGACCATCCCCAAAGGGCGCAATCTTCCAATCAGGAGCCAGTATCCAAGTCACGTTGTGCCGCAGACTGTTGCAGACTCGATCCAGGATCTCTACGCCCCTCTCTTCGGATAAACGAACTTCGCGTTTCACAAATGGCCCATCACAAGCCAAACACGCAACAGCGGCATCCCCTTCCAAACGCAACCGCGGAGCCTCATGATGACGAACCCAAAGAAATGGCCCCATTCGCTCGGGACCATGCCGGCCAGTCTCCGGCACCGGACCGTTGTGGGCTTCCCAGCCCGCCAATCTTGCCCTCAGATTCGCATCGCTGTAGTAAGCACCCGTCCCTGGATCAATCAAAACCGCCTTGCCCCCAATCCAAAGCGACACATGCAACGCATCAAGGTGTCCATGGGCCGCCATCTTTCCAAACCCCAACGGTGAAGCGTCAAAGCGCGCTCTCCAAGGGCCTGCCTGTTTGACTGCATGCCCACTCTCGGGAAAGACATGCCATTCCTGCAGATCTGGAATTTCGACCTTCGGCGGATGCCCAAGCCAAAAAGCAAGACTTTCGCCAACAGGTGAATGCCGAATCCAGCCCTGCCACTCCGCTACAGAGCGACGGCGATCGCCCGTCAACGGCGTAACCTCAGCGTCATCGCTATCCCCGAAATCCCAAGGCTCGTCAGCCTGTGCCATGACCGCAAAAAAAACGGCCGCTCGATTGATCACTGCACCAAACTCGGGTCGCCCTCCACCCATCACTCGCTGCGCTTGCCAAGCCATCTCCCATGCGAACAAATGATAGTGCAAGGCCTGCTCCCGATTGCCACCATCACTCGCAAACTGAATCAGTATCTGCTCTTGCATCTGCTGCCACGCTTTTTCCGCCGAGCATGCAATCCCGATCAAACTTGGCCATCGACGGGCAGCAAGAATTAATCCCGTGAGTTCACCCAAGAGGTGATTGTTTGCCGAAGACCCAAATGATCGGTGCCGCCATACCCACCAAGTATGCTCAGGCACAATCTTCAAAGCCAACGCCTCTTGCTCAGCTCGAACCTGTGCATCGTCCGAAACCCGTAGCAACTGATCAACCCAAGTAAAATTGATCAACCTCAAGGCCACCTCGAGACAACTTGTCCAGTTGATACCCTCTCCAATTGGATTCTTTTCCAACCAGTCCCGCAACCACCGCTGCGCCCTTCGCGCATCTTCCACCTCCCCGTTGAGCCAAGCATTTTGCGCGAGAATGACTGGTTCTGACCACCGATTGATCTCCCAGACACATCTGGGGTCAGCGCCGCCTCTCAATTGGCGATGATCAACGGATGCCGAAGGCTCATCCATTGGGGCGGTGCGGTCATGCACAGCGTCCCAATCCCAGCGCGGCGGGTCAGACATTTTCACCTCTTTCCACCCAAACAACATCCATCGCCCTTCTCGAATCGCTGTCGCTTTGGCGCGAAGATTTGAGCGCAGCAATTCAGATGCTTGCTTGGGATCAGGCATGAGTCTTCCGGTCTCAAAACTCACTGGGCCAAGCCGAAAGCCTGACAGTTGATCCCGCGATCTTCGCCCGCCAAGCTCTCTGCCCTTCTCAACAATTCGACCAGCAATCTCCGAGCCATCCATCGCCCGCAATCGATGCCAATACCAACTCATGCTTTGAGTCCCAATCATGGCAAATCGAGGCCTATCGTTTTGTTTTCCCTAACCGCTCGCAATGCGGCGAAGGTAAGCAGCATGCTTTTGCGAGACTCCGAATAGGGCAAGGGATGCTCGACCTTACCGATCAAGAATTCACGCCACGCTTTCATTTCTTCCGCGTGACCCTTTGAGGAGAATCTGTGTTCCTGCTTCTTTCGCCGATGATAGATAGTCAGCTTCTGGAAGTTGTCGCATTCAACAACCGCATTTCCGCAAAACACACGCCAAGTCTCTTTCGGAAAGGCATGATCTCCTGAAGCAGTGTACAGCAACTGAGCCATTGATCCATCTGCAAAGCCCACTTGAGCACACAAGCAGTCTGCGCCATTCCCATTCCCGATCGGAAGTGCCGAAATGGTCATCGGTCGGCTCCCAATCATGTAAGTGAAAAAGTCAAAGAAGTGACAGGCTTCACCGAGAATGCGACCCCCACTCTCATCGATATTGGCATACCAATGCTCTTTTGGCAGTTCGCCAGCAAACACATGGTAGGTCATCGATTTTGGTCCGGCCTGTAAGCTTAGGAGCTTCTTCGCCGCAACCGTCGCGGGCGCAAATCGGCGATTGAAACCCACCATCACGCTGCCCCGACTGTTGGTCATGGCCGCGTCAATCTGTTCAAGTTCATCTCGGTCCAGACACAATGGCTTTTCAACAAAGACATGTTGATCGGATTTCAGTCCATTCAAAACAAAGGGAGCATGCAGATGATGCCTGGTTGCGATCACCACTGCTGCTCGATTGTCGCCAAAAACCACGCCAGGATCCGTTCCTGCGGTTTCAAAACCAAATTTGTCCTTCACGTGGTTTGCACTTAGCCCAGTTCCATTGACGACCGTGCCAAAACGGAGATGCCCTTTTAAATGCGGCAGCAGCATGGTCCGAGCAAAATTGCCCGCACCAAGAACATGAACTCGGTCGACCTCATTCAAGGTCATCGCAGGTAGTTTCTCCAGAGGTCCACCGATCTGCCGTCCATCACCCACCGAGTCATGCACCGAGGAACCATACTCTAGGACTACCCCAACGTCCGTATTCCCAGGTTGAACCAGTTCTTCATAAACCTGCAAAATGGTATCAAAAGATGCACGCCGTGTCGTTAATGCCGCCAGGTCCAAATGCCCAGTCTTCATCAATTGCAGGCATGCCTCGAAATTCCGGTTCTCCGTCCATCTGACATGTCCAATCGGATAGTCTATTCCACCCCATTCATAACTTGGATCGTATCGTCCTGGCCCGTAACTCTTCGAATACCGAACCTGAATATCCTTCATGTATGCCGTCTTCCATGAAAGCTCTGCATCATGATTCCCCACAATCACCATCAATCCGCGTTCCCGCACACTCTCGATCGCTGTATCAGCGATGCCATTGCCTTTACCGCTAACACAGATAACCACCGCATCGACCCCTTCGCCTGCTGTCCACTCCGAAACACAATCCGTGATCGAATTCACGCCTGGATTCACGACCCGCTCAGCACCCATTGTTTCGGCGATCCGTAATCGATCGTTGTCATAGTCCGAAGCAAGCACTCGCACGCCCGAGAGTTGCAGCAATCGGGTCACCAACAAACCTACAAGGCCTTGTCCAATCACGAGAACTCGATCTCCAATCTTGGAATCCGTCTGGCGAACACCCTGCATCGAGATGGCGGCCAAAGTCGTGTAGGCGGCCTGCCAATCTTCAACGCCCTCCGGAATAGGCGAAGCAAGCAGGTCCGGAACAGAAATGTACTCAGCGTGAAAAGCACATTCGGCGCCGCCGCATGCCACTCTGTCCCCCACCCGAAACCGCCTGTTGAGCGGATCGACTGCTTCGACGATGCCCGCAGCAGAGTATCCCAGCGGCGTCGGTGACTCCAATCGGTTTTTCACCTTTTCGTAGGCCGACTTCCAGCCTAACGTCCGCGCTGTGTCCAAAACCTTCCTGACTTGATCAGGCCGCGCGCGGGCCTTTTGCATCAGTGACATTCGCGCCTGCTCCAATTTCATTTTCTCTGTGCCTGGAGAAATGATCGAGCATGTGGTTCGAACCAACACACCGCCAGGAACCAACTGAGGAGCAGGTACCTCCTGCAACTCAAGTCGGCCATCTTGGTATTGCGCAACCTGCTTCATTTTTTCGCCCTCAATCTCTGACCATGTGCCAACACCCATCGTTCCTTCATGAACGAGATCACAAACCGGGCATTGTACTTCAAATACCTGCCCATCAAACGATTCGGTTCCTGCGCCAATCGATACAACCAAGTCATCCCAATTCGTTGCATCCAAGCTGGAGCAAAAGTCCTCAGACCAGCCAGAAGCACGAATGCGTCACCCACGGCTAGAAAGACACCTGCCTTGAATTCATCTTGATGTGCCGCTAACCACTTTTCCTGCTTCACTCCACCCAGGGCGACCCAAATCAAATCCGCCCCAGAGCGATTGATTTCTTGGATCAAACGATTCTCTGTTAATGAATCCCACTTTCCAAAAGGCGGAGATACCATTCCAACAATCTGAAGCCCGGGGCGCAATTTCACCAGTTTGTTTCGCAGCGCCTGCAAGCATTGCTCAGTTCCGCCGAAAAAATAGTGCTTCAATTCGATTGGCGCGTGCCGAATCACATAGTCCATCAAATACGGTCCGTAGACTCTTTCTCGAATGACATGCCCATCCAACTGTAAGGCCCACACCAAAGGCATGCCATCCGGCAATACCAAATCAAAACGCTCAAGCACCCTTCCAAATTCCGGATCTTCGTGCGCCTCGCTTACCAAGTGAGTATTCGCCGCTGCCACCAAATGCGGCACTCCATCTTGTGTCATCGCCACCAGAAGTTTGGTCGCAGACTCGTAGGATTCAATGTTTAATCCGCAACCCAAGACCTGACCCGTAACCAACCGCTCTTTCATCCGATCACCTCCTTTCCCAATCGCGACAACAACCAGCAATGTTTGCCAGCCGCCGTCTTTTCCACCTCCTTCACCTCGACCAACCTGAGATCAAAATCCTCCCCAAGTTTCGCATTCAACCCATCACGAATACTCACCAACCGCGCCGACCTCCAATGGGCTCCTGGTTGATATCTGAACTCAACTAAACCCGGAATCGACTGGAAGAACTGGACCGCAAGCAATCCCTCAAAAATGTCGTCATGCATGTTGATCGCCGTCAATGACACTCGTCGGCTATTACTACTCACGAGAAACTCGTATTCACGCCCCACGACTTCACCAACTTCAGTCATCGGCAACTCACCCTCAATCTCATCTGGTATCTTGACATAATCGCCCGTCCGGTAACGAATCAGGGGCATGACATCGTTGTGGAATGAAGTCCCAATGATCTCTCGGTGAGAAGTCTCGTTTGGAGGACCAAACTCGACGTAGCCGTAACCCGGCCAGAAATACAAATGGTTGGAACGCCGCCCCTGACCCGCTAAAACAACCCTCTCACTATGCCCATACCAATGAAAAACGGGCGCCTCGAAGTGTGCCTCTAAAAATGTCTGCGATTCGGGACTCAACTTCTCAGACCCACACAAAATCGATGTGAAACGAAATTCCAGTTTCGCATCTCGCTCCAACATTCCTCGAGCAAGCGCAAGAGCAGCGCTGGGATAGGCATGCAGATGCCTGGGCTTGAATCGGTTCAGCGCACTCAAGTATTCGGGAAATCGCTCCCGAGTAAGGTGATAAGATGATAGCACCAACCAATTCCGACCGGCATCGTAGTAGCAAACACTCCCATCCGAATCACGGCTCGTCACCGCCCCCCTAATGACTGCCGTCGGATCTCCCGATTGATAACCTCTTCGCCTCCATTGAGCCTCCAGATAGGCCTGTTCCTTCGCTCGACTGACTCCCTTATGCAAATAGAACCCCACGGGAACACCAGACGATCCTCCCGTTGACATGTAAAGCCGGGATGAGGCGGCAATCCGCTGATTGAGCATCGCGTCACGATGAAGAATCAGGTCTTCTTTTGAGAGCATCGGATACTCCACCAACTCGGATAGATCTTCAAATCGCAATGGATCAACCCCATGTTCTAAGAATCGGCGTTGATAATATGGGCTCAAGGCTGCGGCACGTAGAGATCTCCTGACCGCCTCGGTCTGATACGCAATCCGAGCTTCCATTGACCAGTCTTCTGACTCAGTGGCTTCTTTTGCGAACCTGCCAAAGTTTCTTCCATGCCTCCATCCAGGAGGTAACTGACGATAGGCCAATCCAATACCCGTCTTGACTATCTGAGGAGCACCCTCATAAAGTCTCCTCAACGGATAGAGCCGATCCTCAATCGACATGTCTCATGCAACGTGTGCTCCCGGCTTTTCGCCCTCAATGTAGATACTGTTTTCTGGACGGTTATCTATCAGCTCCACATCTTCGCAACGCCCCTGTCTGTATTCCCACGCTTTGACATGATTAAATCCATTCCGACCCAGCAAGTCGCACATCGATCGTTCAGTGTACATCCATTGATGACGATTCTTCGCGCTCGATCGACTGCACTCGAATATGCCTTGTAGCATCGCCGAAGGATCTTCCGGGTCGTATAGATTAACACAATACTGAAGACTCGGAACGACGATCCGGACAACACCTCCTGGCTGCAGGACACGATAGATCTCCTTCACCAACGATTCCGCGTCCCAACTGAACAAATGCTCCATCATGTGTGAACTGAAGACGCTGCTGCAACTTGCGTCTGGTATCGGAAGTGGCCTGCAAACATTCATGTATTTCAGGTCTTTGAAGACCCCTCGTTGATGTTCTTCAAATCTGTCACTCGTCATCCGGCCTGCTTTGTAAAGGAGCCAGGCAAGACCCGGAACCTTTGCTACCCAGATATGGGGTGTGATATCGGTATTGATCCACCCGGCTTTTGGGTCGTTAAACGCCCCCAGATGAAGCTTGATAGGCTTTGCGGTCATTTCTTTACTCCTGATACTCCGATCAATACTAGGACGCCTTAATCTCGCCCTTTTCAATTGCACCTACCCAACCAAAATGGGGCCGGAAGTTAAATCCATCTTCGCGACTAAACGCGCTCAATGGCACGTTCCACGGCGAGTGATTCGATACAATCTGAATTGCCTCATAAGCGAAATCAACAATGCGCAGCTTCGTTACAGCGAAACAACCCGTCAAAAGCCGAATCTTCCTCCAATCAAAGCCCATCAAGGCGCAACAGACTGAATCTACGGCAACGGGATTCGCACCTGCCACAATAACTCCACATGGCTTTCGATCTGGAGACATCGGACCATTGCCTTCCCCTGCAACAATACAGTCCACCACGGCCAAATACCTTATGGGCTTAGTTCGATACAGCCCCTGTCCGTCGTAGTGGAACAGACATTTGTTCAAATCGACCACCATGCGCCAACACGTATCATTGCCGTGCCAATTGCCACTTCGCACAACCTTTTGAGTATCGCCAAAAACCAATCGACCCACCTTTTTGATGGGAACGAAAAGCCTGCTTAACAATCTCTTGCCAAACAAGAACCGTTTAATGTGTCCCATCCATGAATGCTCAAGTCTCGACTTAAGGGTCCCGGCCGGAAACTGATCCCCCCCTTGCTCGGGGGTGCCTTCAGTATGATGAGGCAGCCAGTTTTTATTGGCATTGATACCAACGAGATTCTTCAGCGCACAAGTCATGCCCACCTTCTTATGGCACTTCAATTTGGGAATATTGATAAGCACATCCGCATCCATCGGCGTGCGGCTAAGCATGTATTCGTGAGTCGTTTTATGATGTCGTTCGTTTGTCTCCGCCATGTTATAGCTAGCCCCATACAACTGGCCTAAACCCTGAAATCCGACGAACTCACTGTCGGAGTCTAATCGAATGTGAGTGGACCCAAGTGGATCACCCGGCAACTCGGCTTTCGATACAGTAACGCCATCCACCGATTGCCATTCTTCTGGACGAAGATCAAGTATCTCAATCGTCAATGTCGGCCACCGATTGCGGCATCGTTCAAGCAAGGCATCCAGCTCGCAGTACCTTCTCAACGCTGCAAACGAAGAGTCTGTTTGTGGGGCATCACATATCGTGATGCTTCCTGCTTCCGATAACTTGGGGGCTACCCAGTGAATCACCCCTTCGATCACATCGGGATGAGTCACCACATGCTCCCACTGATTCGGTCCGGGAAAGCGTTCATCATGCTCCTTCACCCAGTTGGGTTTAATAACCACCCTGTCCCCACGTTGCACAAAGCCTGCGCCTAGTTGCAGCGCGTCGATCGCCGCCGCCACTTGGCCAACGGTTGCACCCCGATCACCATATTCCTTTGCCCCATTCCAAACCGAAACCGTTGAACTTGCAAATGTCATGTTGCGGCCTGCAGAGAATTTTGATTTATCTTTTTCAGTAGTCGACTTCGCCACGCCATCAATGCGCCCTCTAATGGCGGCCCGATCCACGCCAGAATGGGCAGAAGCACAATCATATAAAAGCCAAATCGAACCAACGGGTGTACGCTCCAGGAGCTTGGAAGTAAGGGCATTCCAAATTCATCGAGAAGGTGTAAGAGTTGAAAGTGCAGCAAATAGCATGGATAGCTAAACCGCCCGAGCCATCGGCATGTCGTACTGATCGATTTTGAGGCATTTCCAAGACCAACATGCCGGGCTCCCGCAATCGACAAGAAGATCCCTGGAAGAGCCACCCACGAACCCATGTGCACAGACCAAGCAGGGTATTGAAGGTATCGAAGTGTGAAGAGAAATGTCATGCCAATTCCAAAGGCAATCAGTCCTCCCACCCAAACACGGCGGCTCACAGTGGCAGCAAAAGCATCCCAGTTCGTCGCTAGCCAAGCTCCGCAGAGCCATAACGGAAAAAGCGCACTCAATGCCCAAAGGCCGTCCACAAACGCACGCTCGTCAATTCGATGGTGCTGAGCCCCTGCCCAAACAATTAGAATCACACCAATTAGGCCAATGCTGCACCACATTCCCACAGAGAATGCACGACTCAACCGCCTACCAGTCAAAATCAATAACAAGGGCCATGCAGAATAGAAGATCATCTCACAACTCAGGCTCCAGGAAGGATCATACGAAGGATAGGTATTCGTGAAAATCTGCAAACTGAAAAGACTAGCCCAAAACTGTCGTGTAGGCACATGCCCATCAAATCCCCCAATTGCCGGCGCGACCTTATAAGTGATAACTGCGAGTGCTAATCCGACTAGAAAAAGGGGATAGATTCGACTCAGCCGGGCCAGCATGTAGGGCCCAATCTTGAAACGTCCCTCTCTGAGACTCCGGCCTATCGACAACTGAATACAAAAGCCGGAGATCACAAAAAAACACCAAACCCATTGCTCCCCGGTTCCAAAGATAGCCCTCAAAAACCGCCAAATCGGAGGATTCTCTGAAAAGTCCCATCCATAGATTCGGGATACAGCCAAATCGAACGCATGAGAACCAAACACTAGCAAGGCTGCCACGCCGCGAAGGGCATCAATGAACAACTCTGTGCCTTGATCGACTCGATTCAGCCCTGGGTGATTAGTCCTCAATGCTTGTGCGGGTGACCGTGTGAATGCTCATGCACATACCGAGCTGCTGTTTCAGCGGCCACATAGACTTCACGCAGCGGAACGTTGGCAACTCGTGCAAGCCGACGGCAATCTTCAAACTCAGGCGCATACTTGTGGGCCCCACCTGGCAAATGCGCCACTTTGACGAAGGTTTTCCCGAAGGGCGTATCCACTTCGATACGGTCCCGATTCAACAGACTCCGCTGAAGGTCCTTCTCTCGAACGCCAAGCGAGCTTGTTTCGGTCAAGATCAGACTGCGCATGGCTTCCTTATCCTGTGGCTTGGAGATCACACTCAGGACCACGCCCGGACGATTCTTCTTCATGTGCGTGGGAGTCATCGTCACATCGAGTGCGCCTGCATCAAACATTCGCTCCATCAAGTGCTCATAGTGTTCCGGATTCTGATCATCAATGTTGGTCTCCAGAATCGAAACGATATCCGTATCGAAGGTCGCTGTGTCAGCCTGGCCGATGAAAACTCGGAGCAAGTTTGGAATGACCAGATTCCAACTTCCCGCACCGTATCCCACCGACTCAAGCAGCATCGATGGTAAATTCCCGAATCGAGACGACAGGTGCTTTAACAATGCCGCCCCAGTCGGCGTGACCAGTTCCGCTTGGATCGGTGACCCCGTAATGGGCAATCCCTTCATGATACCCACCGCCGCCGGAGCAGGAAGCGGAATTTGGCCATGAGCGCCATTGATAAATCCCCTCCCAAGCGGAAACGGACTGCATTCAATCCTCTCGATTCCGAGATGCTCTACTGCCGCGATGCTGCCGCATATGTCAATGATAGCGTCCTCACCACCCACTTCGTGCAAATGCACTTCCTCAATGGGCATTCCATGAATCTTCGCTTCCTCGGCTGCAATGATACGTACTACTTCAAGGGATCGCCGCTTAACCGATTCCGTCAAAGTGCTCTCTCGAATCACTCTTTCAATTTCAGGCAATGGTCTGGCATGTGGTTGGGGCCCAACCACGACATCTACCTTGATCGCCGTAAATCCATTTTTGTCGACTCGTTGTGTTTGCAGTTCCCACTCCGATATCGGCAACTTGCCCAATTCACTACGCAGCCATCCGACATCCAGTCCACTGTCGATCAAAGCACCAAGGATCATGTCTCCACTGGCACCGGCAATGAGGTCAAAATAGGCAGTCTTCATGTATATCGATAACGAACCTTCACTACACTCAAGAGCAATTGACTTTTCTCACTTGCCAAAAAACGATACGCACTCTAAACCGCTTCATCCATCGCTCGTTCAAACACGAAAAGATTCGACTATCTCTGCATTCTTTACTCTCCGCTAAGGCCATTGAGAATCCGTTGGGCAGCAACCGCCGCCCCATATCCATTGTCTATATTCATCACACACACCCCAGAAGCGCAGGTGGTCAGCATAGTCAAAAGAGCTGCATAACCGTTTTGCCCAACTCCATATCCAACACTCGTCGGAACTGCAATCACTGGGCACCCGACTAGCCCGCCCACTACTCCCGGCAAAGCGCCTTCCATACCAGCAACGACAATTAAGACAGCGCAGGAACGCAGTTCTTCTAGCTTTCCCAAAATCCGATGCAGGCCTGCAACCCCTACATCTTGGATCCGATTCACAGTCCAGCCCGAAAACTCAAGAATCCGGGCGGCTTCTTCTGCCACGGGCATATCCGAAGTCCCTGCAGAAATGACTCCAATCTCTAGCTTGGTAGAACGGCTTGGAAATCGCCCAATCGAGAATACGCGTGATGTTGAGTCATAGACTCCCTCTGGAAAGCGCCCAAATAAAGTTTCACCACAACTTAAATCCACTCGAGTTGCCACCGCTGCACCTTGCGAATCAAAAAGAACTTTGAGCGCGTCTGCCACCTGTTGATGTGTCTTGCCTTCGGCAAACACAGCCTCTACAAATCCTTGTCTCAGTAAACGATGTGTGTCTGCCAGTATGCCTGCGGCTTCCCGAAATGGCAGTGTCCTCAGAGTTTCCATCGCTACAAGCGGTGTCAGCCTACCATCGCGAACGGATTCAAGTAGACTCTCTATATCCTCAGGTCTCATGGTGTATTCAAGAGCGGGGCATTCATGCTGCCTTGGCGAAGTCCTTCCATATCGAGCGTAACGTAGAGCCAACCCAATTCCCTTAGTCCCCCTACCAGAGATTGCGAATGCTGGATAACAAAATTGAAATCTGAGGTAGGCACCTCAATTCGAGCCACATCCCCATGGTGTCGAACTCGTAGAGCGCCAATTCCAAGCGACTTGACAAAAGCTTCAGCATTCTCGATTCTCCGAAGCAACTCAGTAGTTACCTTTGTTCCATACGGAATACGCGAGGCTAAACAGGCTGCGGCAGGCTTGTCCCAAACGGTCAATCCTAGAATCAAGGCGGCTTCACGCACCTCAGCTTTGGTAAAACCCAATTCATTCAGTGGACTCTTAACTCCGTGTCTTATCGCCGCCGCTCGCCCCGGCCGTAGATCCTGCGTATCCTCAGCATTCATTCCATCTACCAGAACCGAACCATTATCCAGTCCTCTGGCCTTTTCCAAAAGCGCGCGGTACACATGATCTTTGCAAAAAAAACACCGGTTGGGCGCATTGGCCTGATAATCAGGATCATCCGTTTCAGAAGTCTCCATTTCCTGCAATTGCCACCCGCGCACCTTGGCCTGTTGAATGGCCTCATCTCTCTCCACACGTGGCAGACTGGGCGACACCGCCAACACGCCAATACAGTTCTTCTCAAGTACTTGGTGGGCAACACACATCACTAGGCTGCTATCCACTCCACCGGAGTACGCAACCACCACAGAAGCTTGAACCTCAAACCACGCGCGTAACCGACTCAGCTTTTTCATGCCCTATTGCCTCAGACTCCTTTCCGTTCAGCTATCATCCAGTCCTTCTGGATTTTTGGGACCAACTCTTTGATCAGTCTTACCATGACATCGGTGGTCTCCTGTGATGTTCGGATGCGTTCTCCTGTCTTATCTGGATCAATACCCTCTGTTACCTTAGCCAAGACACTCACGTAAGCCCATCGATGATTCACATTTCTAGTCACACTATCCCAGGCCGTTAACCAGATTCGTTCGGCGTGACTGGAGGTCGTCACGTCGTCACCCACGAACCAATACAGATAATGTGCTCGCAAAGGAACAGCTGGACCAGCATCCACTTGAATCAACCTCTCGATGTAAAGATCCTTCACTTTGAGAAAACGTCCCGGACTGATTTCAATCGGCACAGTCGTGCTATTCAGCAAGGTCCAACCCTGGCCAGTCAAACAGACCTCTGGTCGGTGAATACTTCTTCTTTCGGCCCCTGCCCGCACCAAAGTCACTTCAACTTGGTCGCTTGTCCCAGCACCGTATCTCGCCGTTTGATATCGCATCCTCACCATCTCTGTGTCTTCGGGCAACAATCTCTTTTCCTCTTCACTCATCGATCCCGACTCACCCAAGAAGCGATCTACCCCACTAGGCAATCGCATGACCACCCCACTATCCATTTCGGTCTTCATCTCGGGTGCCAAGCGGCAAGCCATGACTCCGGCCAGCCCAAGTAGAAATACCACTGCCAATCTCAACCAAATCATCACGATTAACCTAGCTTGCTCTCTTTAGAACTTTCACTGGCCAAACAATCCGCATCAAGCCCGCAATGGCTTGCAGTCCGGCCAGCGCCACAACAAAAACCGCAATCCCCGACAGGAAGTGAAAAGTTGAGACCTCCTTCTCTTCATTCCCCACTGCGAAATCTTGACCGAAAATCGCTGTCGCAGCCAACAAGATCAGAAGCCTCACAAGATTCGCCAGAACAGCCAAGGGTATGCTTGTGGCGAAAAGCGCAATCCGTCGCTGGACTGATGTCTCACGGAAATAGCTAAACAAAGCAGACACCATCATCAGCGCAAAAAGTGATCTCATTCCGCTGCACGGACCGTCTACATTCAAATTAAACACATCTCCAGGCCCGCTCCCACTCTCCCGATCTGGTGCCGAAATCAATGAGGTTCCTTCAACGAGAGTATCGACTCCAAGCACATTGAGAACCCAGGAAGCGCACTCCACCATCACAAGACGCAAGCGAAAGGCGATCGTGTCTTCTAGAAAGATGAGGGGCCAGGAAAAACAAAGAATCAGCCAAGGGAAAAACAGCTTGTGAGCATACTGCCAACCAAACACCCACAAGACCGCACCAGCCAAAAAGAGCTGAATTGAAGCAACGCCAAAATAGAAACTGTTGGCCTTAAACCCCGCATAGTAGAGGATCGCTGAAACGACCAAAAGGCTCAACCCCCAATAGCTACCGTTCAAAGGCAACTGAACCAGTTCGCTTCGCTGCCTCCACACCAGCCAAACCGCAATCAACGGCGCCAGCGCTCCGTGTTGCCAGGTCGGATCGCGCCAATAAATCAACAATGTTTGAACGATGGTTCGCCGAAAGTCCGCATAGCCAGCATCAAATGGTTGAATCGCCATCATCAAAATGAGCGCGACACTCACAACCCCAACCAACGCCCACCCTAAAACCGTCGGGTTCCTTGTGGCGGGTTCATTTTCGATTTTTAGGCTCACACGTCTAAAAACTCATTCTTGCCGAGCGCACTGCCCGCCCACGTTTGGAAATACCGATCTGTCCGGCCCACAAACACAATCTAATTATGAATGCCGCCATCCCCAAAACCTTCCCACGATAAAGCTGATCCAACTTTTTCTGGGTGGCCAGCCTAAACTGCGAACGTCTTTCCAAAAAGGTCCGCTTGAATCGGGCCGCTAAATTCAATGTATCAGGACCCCAAAAATGCTCTGCAACGGTCGGATATGGCTTGAATCCACGTAGCTTCACGACCGCATCTCCATCAAGCCACAGCTCAACTCCCATATTTTGCGCACGGCGGGTATACTCGCTATCCCCTGCGTAATGCGGATAGCCATCGGCATCGGGCAAACCAATTTTTCTCACCACCTCCACCGAAAAAGCCACCAGGAAGCCAGCTAAAACATCAACCCTCAATCTCTCACCCGCATTTGCTGCAACTCCTACCCCCCGCAGGCTTGAAAACGCCATCGGACTTTCATCGACCCAGGGAGACGCGCCGACCATTTCATTTGTATTGGCAGTCACTCGGGAAACTAGACTCCGAAGGCTGCTCTCCGAGGTTTCCGTGTCATCATTTAGCCACACAAAGGCGGTAGCTCCTAACTCAATTCCGCGCCTCATCCCAGCCAGAATGCCGCCCGTCCAATACAGGTTGCCATTGCCAAAGACCAGATCAACCTCAGGAAAATCTCTCGCAATCTCTTCTGCCGTTCCATCTACCGAGCCGTCATCGACAACGACAACTTTCCACTCGGGTGAACCCAAACACCATTTCAGCCCGGCCAGGCAATGCATTGTATGTGCCTTCCGGTTGTGCACAGGAATCACGACGATGGCTAGTTTCCGCTCACTCATCGGCATGGATTAATCCCCTCCAGAAACTTCGCATACTCTGCCGCCACGGCCTCATGCGAATACTTGGATCGCACACGCACCCCTTGAATGCTGCGTCGGCTTTCCAAAAAGTTCTTTTCATCGACAAACCGCCTCAAAATTGCAGCTAGTTGATCCACATTCCCTGAATCAAATAAGACCTCCGAATCGTCTATCACCTCCGGTATCGCACCTGAACGCGCTCCGGCAACAACCGTTCCAACAGCCATCGCCTCAACTAAGATATGTCCAAATTGCTCCTCCCAACACATGCCACGACGACGCACAGCATGACTTCCTAAGACGAGCAAATCCATAATCGGGAGATGCTCCGCTACTTCATCGTGACTTACAGGAGGCAGAATCCTTAACCAAGAGACTTCCGTTTGCCGTCTCCTCATTACGCCCTCTAGGGGACCTCGTCCCATAAGCACCATATAGATCGGAACCAAACGGTCTTTGTTCACTTTGCTTAAAGCTTCGAACAAATCCTCAATCCCCTTCTCTGGAACCAATCGACCGGCGAAGCCCGCTACAAATGCACCTTCCGGAATGCCTTCACGCGTCCGTAATTCTTTCGAACGTATTTCCCGAACCCCATCAAACGGTTTGGGAATCTCAACACCCACCTGTGTACAGACCAGAACTCTTTCACTCGGCATCCCGTAGCCACACAAGATCTCTCCTGCCCTCGCATTGCCAGCAATCCAAAAATCAAGCGCCCTCGCTGAGAACCGGTAGACCCACTCGAGAATCATCCCTTTGAGTCCCGCCCGTATCATGTTCTCCCATGTGAACTCGCCATAACCCTTCACAGTACCTGCCAACTTCGCCAAGATCAATGCCTGCCACTTAACTGGCTGCCAAGGCTCCGACTCAACCAAAAGATAATCCCAATGGCGCGACCGAATCAATTCATTTAGCCCACAAAATACAAATCGCTGCTTCGTCACCGATCCTAAAACGGGCAGTTCTGTCCGAACCGCAGCTAACCTTTGATCCACCTCCCTTGCTTCTTCAAATCCAGCATTTTGACGACTCACAGTTACGCAGGTGACATCAAAATACTCCTCCAGCGCCACCAACTTTAGGGCGTGGGGATTCACCGCATACGTGTGCGATACCACCAATAAACTCTTCCTGGAAACCTCCTCTGTCATGCTTCCTCCTTCCATCCGAGTGTCTCAACCCAGTCTCCAGCTCTTGGAAGAATCCCCCGCCGCTCCCTCAGTCGCATCATCGATAGCCGCAACCGATCAAGAAATTCGACCTCTCCAGCGAGGCGTCTTAATCCTGTGATCGCACGAATCCATTCACCGGCCCTCAACCCATCCACCATAGGCAAAGGATACTCACATTCCCCAAAGAGTTCAGCAATTCCCATGCTCTGATTCGCCAATACGGGGCGCCCACACGCCACCGCTTCCATTGCCGCAGTCAAACCCGCCGGCTCATCACAGTCCTCGATCGGCAAGAGAACGGCCTCAGATGCTCTCAAGGCCTCAAGGTACTTCACGTGCGGTGCGTTGATCACCAATTCAAAGCCTTGATGCTCCTGCAAATGCGCAAATCTCTCCTTCAGCTTTCCATGTCTACCCATTCGGCAGACGCTCACCCCACTCTCCAATAGCGGATCGACCAGCGACTCACATCGAAACATATTGCCCGGGAGTAGAACCCTTCCCTTCAGCCCAGTGGGCATCTTGCCTTCCGAAGGTCGATACCATTCAACATCTACCTTCCAGGGATGCAGAAGCACCCGCTCTTCACCCACACGCGCCCGCGCCCGCTCGACCTGCTCCATGGTAATGTAATCCACCTGAAAGCCAACATCCGATCGCCGCAATAAGGGTGCCATTCTCTCTAGGGCCCGATCGCGGAATGCAAACCGGCGAATGCTTTTCCCTCTCGGACGAAAGACAGGCGTCCTTGCCAAAACCATCAGAAGATTGAAGTGAATCCCTTCCAAGCAGTATACATGACTGAATTGAACAAGCCTTCGCCGCTGACTCACCAGCCACCTCATCTCTTTCATCATTCTCATGATTGGCCCGGGCACCTTTTCATGAAAGGCCGTCTGCACTTCGAGATCGTCTTCAAACCATCTCCCGACCAACAATTCGGAACCGTTTGGCAAATCGTGCCCATCTAAGTGCCGCCTCGGCGCCAGCACTCGCATCTTCTCGGAGTGAGTCGTCAGCACTCCTAGACGTCGACTTGAATTCATCTTTAAATCCCAACCGCCAACTGAACTCATCCCGCCCTCGCCTGCCCAAGGGATCCAGGCCAACGCGCCTGTTCCGAATGGTTAGGACCACCTGAAGCCTCACGAGTTTGCGGCTGCGAAACACCGCGCTTGCGCGCATCCCACGCGACACACGCATTGATGCTTCCCATGATAAACCAAACAAAAAAGTTAACAGGGAAGGTTGCTGTCACGTTACCTGCAAAGACATTGTGTACCAACAATCCAAACACTGTCGCCAGCATCCACAAGCACATCGGGAAGATCGCCGTTCCTCTCAACTTGAGCACGCTTCCATGAACCGCCTTCAGACAGAGTATGGCAAGAATTCCAACACCGATCATCGGTAACCACCCGATCTCCAACAGCATTCCCGAAATCACATCGTGGGATGCCACATCACCACTCTTTTTCATCTGCTCCGCCACGGTTGGCCCGTAACCGAAAAGGGTCCACATCTTGCCATTGTGAGCCAACTCATACATCCCATCCAACCTCGCGCCAAGTGTCCAGAACCGCGCAAACTGCTCTCCCAGCGCGCTTCCTCCGAACGCGTCCATCGCCCAAAGCGTTGCGCTTGTTACGATCTCCTTGAGGGGCTTCGCATACACGCATGCCAATCCGAACGAGATCGCAGTGCCCGAATACAAAAACAAGGTGGCCCGGGCGCTCGCAAAGAGAGGCATTAACATAAGCGGCAGAATCCAGTTTACATTCGCAAACCGAGTCAAACTCGCCACGCAACCCGCGACAAAGATCATCCAAAATACCACCCCCGTTACCTGCCACTTCGACGAACCCAGTCCTCGATAATGGCTTCTCACCATCAAGGCCAGACAGGCACAGATGGCACACGATGTTCCGAACGGAGATGAATCCGTCAAAGTCGAGAATGGCCTCGGGCGAACATCTTCCAAATGCTTGGAAAGCACCGTGAATCCCGACTTCAAGTACTCAATCTCAAAGTCACCCAACCCAAAAAACTGCTGTTTGAGCCCATACAGAGCTACTGGAATGAAAACCACCAACAGATACCGGATAAACCGGATGATTTCCCCTGGAGTCTTCAGCAAGAATGGCACCACCGCCATAAGAAACAAATAGGATGCTCCATCCGCCAGTGTAGTTACTGTATTCATTAAGCCCCCGGCGCGCAGTGCGGAAACCCCTGCTATACCAAATCCAGCAAAACATATCATGAGCGTCACTTGATGCCTTCGCTCATTGAGCATCCCTTCATGGAACGCTCGCGCTAACGTACCGACCATGATCCCAGCAAGAGTCAAAGGGCAAACGCCTCGCACCCACATCACATCCATCATGCCAAAGCGCCCATCGAGAACCATCAATCTTTTGATGAGATCACTATAAGCCGCAAGAATGACCAGATAGTGCAGCGCAATCAAAGGTTTCATCAGTCCTAAAACCCCTGACGCGACGGCCACGAAGAATGCTACCTCTCCGATCACATTACCACCGCCCAGTAGCGTCGATATCAGAATGTAGAGAATTAGCCCAAAGCCGATCCCATACGTTAGTAGCCGTGAATTCATAGTTGTAAGGCTAGCTCAGCCGTTCCAATTCATCTCCTCGTTTTACGATCTAGTTCCTGATAAGGTAGTGATGGTAAATCAGGACTCACCGCAACAATCAAGCCGTCGTGGGAAAAGCTCGCATCCAAGTCAATTTCCTGATGAATAAGATAGCCCTTCGTCTTCAACCACTCGCAGCAATCCACATGCAGTTTATTGGAGTGGGTTGAGATGAATACATAATCGATTGCCCGTTTTTCAAAGGCGTTCGTCGCCCCAAACAGCATCTCTTCCTCATATCCCTGAATGTCACAGTGCAGAACCTCAACGCGCGTCAGACCATGTTCGCTCATCAAGCCGTCGACTGAAATCTGTGGGATCGGCCCATCAGGACAGTGTTCCTTTCCTACGTAGCCTCGAATAAACCGACCCTTCTTCTCGTTGAGTGCGAAGTTCGCTTTTCCTTTCTCCATGTTTCCCTCTTCAGGCTCCACCATCCAATTCTTGGCATCAACCACTGCCGTCGCGAACCAAAGCGAATAGAAAGACCAGTAGGCTCCAAGTTCAATCATGGTTCCGCCCGGCTTCACATGCTCTAGAACTTGTGCAAAGGCGCGTTCTTCCTGAGGCTCATGACAGCCCTTATTCGCTTGGAGGATACGATGCGATCCCCATCCATAGTAACTTCCTGCATGAATACGAACACCGTTGTGCATGGTCATCACACCCCCGCGCACGACTCCTGCATCAGGATGTCGAGGCAGATGCACATTATCTCGACATGACAGGGCATCAGTCAATCGCTGATCCCATAACTCACGCTCCGTCTTTGGCAATAACGTCAAGAATACGATACGGTGAACGCCGCGCTGCAACCACATGGGCAAACGGTCACGAATGCGCACCAACCGCAACTTCAAAGATATGGGTATGCTCATGGAAACCTCCACCTTTTATCTCACGGCCCACACTTGCCGAATCAATAACATCACAAACCGGGGCAATTGCTTCGTCGCTTGAGACAGCATTACCCCGACATCCCGACCAACCGATGGCAGAAAGAAGGAAGATACCACCCAGGCAAAACCATACGCCACAAGGGTTGCCCATGCCGCTCCCAATCCTCCATAAATCGGGATCCAAAACCAGTTAAGCACAACATTCAGGATCAGAGCCCCAGCGACCGATGGTAGGTTCACCCACAAGCGATTCTCCACCGTCAGATACTGTGTTCTGGCGATTCCAATCGCATAGGGAATGAATGACCATGCATGCACTTCCAGAATGCGGGAACCCTCCTTAAACTCCTCACCAAAAACCCACCCCAAAAGAGGAGATCCAAAAGCCAAAAGCAGTGCGCAAACACCCGCAACTAACAGTGAGAGTGAGAAATAGTCTGTCATTCGACTGCGGTACTCTCTCGGATTTGACTGCCTCAACTCGATCATTCGCGGTAGATAGAGACTTGCTAGTATGTGAGGCACAAAATAGACCAATTCCGAAAGCCTCACAGATGCGCCATACAGCCCGGCTTCACCGGAACCGCAAAGTGCCCCCACCATGATCGCATCCACTCGGAACAATAAGATCAATGCCAACTGCGAGGCCATTTCATACCAGGACTGCCTCACCAAATTTTTTGCCTCATCAAATCGAAAGGCACTCAATTGAATCCGTCCCCCAGAGCAGTGAAACCACCACCAACTCAACCCCAAAAAAGTCCACCCCTCCACCGCATAAGTGATAGCAAAAAAATACAGTGGGGCATCATACCAAATCCCCAATCCAATGCATATCGCACTCGCAAAGAAGCCAACAAACTGAGCGGTGGCGACCTCCGCCATCCGTTGCTTTGATTCAAACCAGCACAATACCTCAGTAATTGGATTGGTCATCAATTGAACGCCGTAGATCAGCAGCAACAACCAACTCGCAGGTCTCACCACCAAGAGCCCAACGCATAGGATGCCAAACAAGACACTGGACCAAATAAGCCTGGCCCCGACCGTCATTCCCAGAACCACTTCGTCCGCCCGCTTACTGGTCATCATCAATCTGACCGTATAGCGTGTGAGTCCCAACTCCCCCAAACAGAGAAGCACGGCGACAGTCGCCATCGCAACGGATAGCTGCCCAAATCCATCGGCTCCCACATGCCTCGCCAATTGAGATGCGAGTAGCAACCCAATCAACAGCCGCATCACCCTGAGTCCCGCAGAAAACGAGAACGTTTTAACGAAACGAACGTCCATCAATCATTTCCCATTAACACTCTCCCTCCAACTCCCCGAACCGCTTGCTGCACAACACCAGGTGAGTTTCGCCTAGCACCATAAGTTCGCAGCACGCCAAAGAAAGGCTCCGTCTAGTCAACGCAACAATGCCGCTCCACCCAATCACACAAAACGTGTCCTACAAGCAGGTGACACTCCTGAATCCGCGCCGTAATCGTTGACGGCGCATGGAAAACCAATTGCGCCACCTTGCCGCAGTCCGCCCCATCCATCCCGGTGAAACAAACCGTCACACAACCCGCTTCATTAGCCGCCTGCAACCCAGCCACAATGCTGGCGCTTTTGCCTGAAGTCGAAATCCCGACCACGACATCTCCCGGTCTCGCGAACGCTTCCACTTGCCGTGCAAAGACCTGCTCATAACCAAAATCATTGCTGTGAGCCGTCAAGACCGAACTGTCGGTTGTCAACGCCAACCCGGCCATCGCGCTTCGGTTTTTCCGGTACCTCACCACCAACTCGGCAGCCAGATGCTGTGCATCGGCCGCGCTGCCGCCATTCCCAAAAAACAAGACCTTACCACCACCCATCAGCGCTTTTTCCCAAGCCTTTGCAATCAATTCCAACGCTCCGGCCATTGCCGGCAAACCGGAAACGGCGGCCTCATGTTCCTTCACATGATCAGCCAGCAGTGTTGAAAAAGTATCGCTCATAGGTCCGTCACTCTGCTGATGGAATGCTCACCTGCAACAACGACCTGTCCATGATCCTTCCTTGCCGATTGGCCATTTCATCTCTCTTCAATGCCACTGTTTTCTGCACCAGTCTGCCATACCTTCCCCTCCATCGTTCAACATTCATTTCCTCCCTGACCCATAGCCGACCATTCCGCCCCAACTCCCGCCGCTCCTCCTGGGTGCACTTCATCAAATCACTCACGGCCTGCTCCAATCCTTCACCATCGCCAGCCTCGAACTGAAATCCCGTCTTGCCTGCAGTCACGATTTCCCCCAAACCACCTACCCGTGCCGCTATAACTGGCTTCTCCATTTCATAAGCCTCCACAACCACCAAACCGAATACCTCCCACCATTCCGACGGCACCACCAATCCTGAACAACCCTCCAACAACCGCGTCCGTTCCGTTGCATTCACTTCCCCCACATAACTCACATCCTTCATTCCTCCCACCCTTCGCTTCACCTCCTCCTCGAGAGGACCTGCACCAGCAATCAGAAGCCGAGGCAACTTCGTCTTGCCGTCTTGCGCCGCCCTTTCCCATCTCTCCAATAAAAATCGAATGCCCTTCTCCGGCACCAACCTTCCAAGAAACAACAAATAGCCGTCATCTCTCCAATTCGCAGGAGCCGGCGCCTCTTCACGTGGCGGAGCCAGCACCTCCACTCTCTCCGCAGGAATTCCCGCCTGCACATACTTCGCTTTTTGAAACGCTGTTTGCGAAAGCCACATCGTCACCGCATTCACTGCCCCAGTCTTGAAATATCCATGCAGAACAAGAGACATGAACAGAGTCTGCAACCTTGAGCCACGGTAAGTGCCAGCTTTCACCTCCGGCCAAAACCGCTGCTTGAATCCCCCCTCAAGAAAATGCCCTTCATGCCAAGCCGTGCCAGCCACCGAAAACGGACGGTAATTATGCAAATACTGGATCACGGGCACCCCGAGTTTTCGCGCCCGATGAAACATGCCCAATGAACCCACTGGAAGCACATTGTGAAACAACCACACATCAGCCTCATAATCCCTCTGAACGTCATCCATTTGCCGCAAGGCTGCGCTATTCCAAAAGGTCCTACCCGGCTGACTCAGTTTGCCCAGAAACGACTCATTCGCCCAAGCCCGACTTTCAAAGAACACATCTCGCCAATCCTCTCCCTCCATCAATCGTGACAGGGTCCTCACCACATTCTCCTCCCCCCCATACTGCTGGTAGATGTTGAATACTTGCAACGTCTTCATCGCCAAGAACGCCTCCCTCTGACCCGGTTTGGTCCGACATCTAATCCTCAAACGCCGCGACCAACTCCTCCGGTGTCAATCTCGCCGTCCCCAACTTGCCCACCACGACACCACTCGCACGATTTGCAATCTCCGCCGCCGCCACCGCATCCTGCCCCGCCGCCAACGCTAATGTCAGTAGTGCAATAGCTGTATCTCCAGCACCCGAAACATCAAACACCTCTCGCGCTCGTGTCGGAATGTGATGCGGCGCCTTCTCTCGCTCAAACAGCAGCATCCCCTGTTCCCCAAGCGTGATCAAAATCTTCGGTGTGTCCCACTTCTCCATCAACACTCGCCCAACCTCCAAGAGCTCCGGATTTTCAACAGGCGCCAACGGCATCAGCGAATCATTTAACCCCGCCGCAGCAAAAGCCTCCAACCGATTCGGCTTCACCAGGCTCACCCCGCGCCAAGTCAGCGGATTATGCGGCGACGGATCCACCGTCACGATCAATCCCGTCTCTCCCGCCACCTTTGCGATCACCTCCACCAACTCGGCCGTCACAAAACCCTTCCCATAGTCCTCAATGATCACCGCATCCAACACCGGCACCAGCGCCCGCAAACGCCGCTCCACTTCCTCCAACTCCACCTCCGTCAACTTCAATAGTCGCTCCCGATCCACCCGCACGATCTGCTGCTGCCTCGCCGTCACTCGCGCCTTTGAAATCGTCGGCACCTCATCACTCACCAGCAACGGCGCGGGATCCACTGTGTCGACCACCAAAAGTTCTCGCAGTTTGTCAGCCGCGCCGTCCCTCCCCACTCGCCCCATCAAATGCACATGTTTCGAGAACGGCGCGATGTTCCGCGCCACATTCGCCGCGCCCCCAGGATACCACGTCTCCTTCGTCACCTCCACCACGGGCACCGGAGCCTCCGGCGAAATACGCCGCACATTGCCCCAAATAAAATGGTCCAGCATCACATCCCCGATCACCAGGATACGACACTTCTCAAACAACTCGTTTGCTCGCGCAGCTTCTTCAGCAGAAAACATCAATCAAAAAAGGATCATCCCCGGCGCGCACGCACCGCTTCAGCCATTTCATCCAGCATCGTCACCGTTGTCTCCCAGGACACACACGCATCCGTTATGCTCTGTCCATAAGCCAACGCCGCACCCGGCTTCGCATCTTGTCGACCCTCCACCAGGTGACTCTCAATCATCACCCCGGTCACCGACTTGCTACCTCCTCGGATTTGCTCCGAAATCGATTGCGAAACCAGCGGCTGTTTCCGGTAGTCCTTCAAACTATTCCCGTGACTGCAATCGACCATCACCGTCGGCGGCAGCCCGCGAGCTGCCAACTGACTCGTCACATTTTGAATCGCCTCTGCATCAAAGTTCGTCCCACCCTTGCCCCCTCGCAAAATCACATGGCACGAATCATTCCCCCGCGTCCGCACAATCGCAGCCACACCATCCTTCGTCACCGAAAGAAAACAATGCTGTCCTCTCGCGGCCTCGATGGCATCCAAGGCCGTCTGAATGCTCCCATCCGTCCCATTCTTGAACCCCACCGGCATCGACAGTCCCGATGACAGCTGCCGATGCACCTGGCTCTCCGTCGTCCGCGCCCCGATCGCCCCCCACACCACCACATCAGCAATGTACTGCGGCGTGATTACATCCAAAAATTCCGTCCCCGCTGGCACCCCCATCTCCGCCAGATCGATCAACAACCGCCGCGCCCCGCGCAACCCACTGTTGATGTCATAGCTCTCGTTCAGGTTCGGATCATTGATGAACCCCTTCCATCCCACCGTCGTGCGTGGCTTCTCGAAATAAACCCGCATCACAATGTCCAAATCGGCAGCATAGTCAGCCCGCGCCTTCGCAATCAGCCGCCCGTACTCCAGCGCCGACTTCGTATCATGAATCGAACACGGCCCCACGATCACCAACAAACGATCGTCCTCCCCCACCAAACACCGCTCCGCATCCCGCCGCTCCTTCTCAATGAATGCAGCATCCGTCTCGCGCAACGGCACGTCATGCATAAGCAACGCCGGTTGCAACAAAGGCAAAATCTCCGCAACGCGCAAATCGTCGGTGCGGTGGGAAGAACAATCAGGACTAGACATCGGTTATGAGGGGCAGATTCAAAAGGGCGGGCAGAATGCAGGGAAACACCCCTTTTGTCGAACCGTCAGTTAAGCTTTTTGCATGCTGCCGCCCTTGGTCAGGCTCAAGTGAACCTTCCATGTCAAAAAAGAGAGGCCGTAAACCACGTGTCCGAAGGGAAAACGTTGGGGAGCAGGACCAAAAGTGCATCAATGAGACTTTCAGATACCCACAAAAAGTATGTCAATTACAGAAATTAGCCCACTGACCGCCTCCGGTAAAGCCATTTATTTAAGGTGTGTGAAATAAAACCCCTCCTTCCAGCAGCCTTTTCGTCCCCCCTGAACCACTCCCCGCTCGCTCTCGGTTGATCCCCGGCCCCATCCGCATTACCAACCCTCCACCCACCCATGGCATCGCCCCCCGTCCACATCACCGGCCTCGCCGCCGCCAGCGCCCTCGGTGACACCCCCGCCGCCCACCTCGCCGCCATCAACGCCGGCCACTCCGCCCTCCGCCCCCTCTCCGAATTCCCCGACGCCCCCCTCGCCACCAGCCCCTTCCAAAACCTCCCGGCAGGCTGGATCACCGACCGCAAAACCTGGTTCAAAGGCCGCCGCTACGGCGCCGCCTCCAACGCCGCCGTCCACGCCGCCCGCCTCGCCATCTCCGACGCCGGCTGGACCCCCGCCCAAACCGCCTCCGCCTGGATCTTTGCCGGCAGCAGCCGCGCCAATGTCGGCGAACTCCTCGGCGCCTGGCCCGCCCGCCGCCCCATCGCCAAATTCCGCGCCAGCAACTCCATGCACAGCGAAGTCGCCGCCGCCGTCAGCATCGAACTCGGCATCCGCGGCCCCTGGCAAATGCTCGCCAACGGCTGCTCCGCCAGCCTCGACGCCCTCGGCCTCGCTTGGATGGCCCTCCGCTCCGGCGCCACCCGGCGCGCCCTCGTCCTCGGCGTCGAACTCCCCCTCTGCCCCACGCTCCTCGAAGGCTTCAACGACACCGGCCTCCTCGCCACCCCACCCCACCTCAACAACCCCTTCCACCCCGAAACCAGCGGCTTCTTCCCTGGCGAAGCCGTCGCCGCCCTCGCCCTCGAAGTCGCCCCCAACCTCACCGGCCCGGAAATTCTCTGGTACGGAGCCAACTCCGACGCCTACGACTCCATCGCCCTCCCCCCGGACGGCAGCGCTCTCGCCCAACTCCTCGCCCAAGCTCAAACCGCCATCTCCGATCCCATCGTCGCCCTCTGCCCCCACGCCAACGGCACCCCCTCTAACCGCCTCGCCGAAGCCGCCGCTCTCACCACCGCCTTCCCCAACTCCCCGCTCTCCACCCATCAATTCAAACCCTTCACCGGCCACTCCCTCGGAGCCAGCGGCGCCTTCGAAACCGCCCTGCTCGCCGCCGCCCTGCGCCAAAACCATCTCCCCTCCAACCTCCCCAACACCCTCGCCCCCTCCCCCCATTTCCAGGCCCCCACCCACCCCACCCCCATCGCCCCCGGCTCCGTCATCCTCAAAATCGCCATCGGCATGGGCGGCCACAACGCCGTCCTCGCCCTCCGCCACAGCAAACCCGCTTGACCTCGGCAAAAAATCACCGTTTTTCTCGCCCCACGGATCGTATTCCATCCAAAATCAACCACCATGAACCTAAAAACCACCCTCGCCCCCCTGCTCGGCCTCGCCCTGCTCCTTTCCAACGCCTCCGCCCAGGACGCCAAAGTCAGCTTCGAAACCCAGATCCTCCCCATCTTCAAGGAGCGCTGCTTCGAGTGCCATCAAAAAGAGTACACCGATGACACCGGTCGCGTGAAGAAGCCAAAAGGCAAATTCCGCATGGACAACCCCACCCTCATGCTCAAAGGCGGCTCCGAAGGCGGCGACCTCACCCCCGGAAAGCCCGACGAAAGCACCGTCTACACCTCCACCATGCTCCCCGAAGACGACGACATGGCCATGCCCCCTAAAGGCGACCGCCTCACCGACGAGCAAAAAAACCTCATCAAACAATGGATCGCCCAGGGTGCCGACTTCGGTGCTTGGAAAGGTGCTGAGGAATAGCCGCCCGAAACAGCCGCTTCTCACAACACGGCACGGAGTCCGCTCCCTGCCGTGTTTTTTTTCGCCCCCTCCCGTTTCGGACCCCAGAAATCCGTTTGACGAAACCCGCTTTGCCCCTACTCTACCGCCCCAATTTTAACTTAACCCGCACCACCGAAAGTATGCCCGAAGTCCAAGTCCGCAAAGGAGAGCCCGTCGACCGCGCCCTCAAACGCCTCAAGACCAAGCTCGAAATGGAAGGCATTCTCGAAGAAGTCCGCCGTCTCCGCAGCCACGAAACCGCCAAGGAGCGCCTCAAGCGCAAAGCCCGCGCCACCGCTAAGCGCGGCAAAATCCGCTTCCGCTTCATGATGCCCAAGGCCAACGAAAAAGACGCCCCCCCAACCGCCTGATCCCTCAGCCGGACCCAATTTCCAAAAAAGCCGACCCCGAAAAGGTCGGCTTTTTTCGTACAGTAGCCATCACCCTCCGGGTGATGAGTCATCTAGCTCGCAAAAACAAACCCACGTCCTCCTCCCATGCATCGGTTGTATCAACATCGTATAATCACATTGGTGGCTCTCTTATTGTCTGGATGCAGCGCGGATGCTGAACGTGAAGCTCCCCTGCCACTAACTGCCGGAGCGTTGTTTTTGAACCGCAGCGTTTCAGATGATGGACAAGTGAAGGTCTGGGCCGTGGTCTTTTCTGAAAACGAGGTTGAAATGCACGTGATAGAACAAGCCGACCGGAATACCGCATTGTCCATCGCAGACATCTTGACACATGCAAACGCTTTGGCCGGCTGCAACGGCGGGTACTATAAGATGCGTGATTTTGGAGTGTACGGCCTCCAAATCAGTCGTGGAGTCCCCAAAGGTGAGATTGGCGACGTCTCCGAAAGGGAGGGCGCTTTCCTCGTTCGCAACGGAAAGCTTGGCATCGAGCGAGCACGCAATTTGTCCGCCATCAATGAAATCTCGGAGATGGTTCAGTGCAGTCCCCTCTTGGTGGAACAGGGTCGAGCAGTCCTCCCATCTGCGCCTGATGAGCCAGAAGTGCGCCGCACATTTGTCGCGACTGACGGCAAAGGGAAATGGATGATTGGCACCTGCAATCGCATCAGCCTGTCAGGCCTAGCTCGTCTGCTTGCGCGGGGTGACGTGATTTCAGAGCTGCGCACAGAGACCGCCATGAATCTCGACGGCGGTCCGTCTTCAGGTCTCTGGAGTCACGACGCAAAAGGGCAAGTGTTCGAGTTCAAGGAGGCGTCCAAAGTGAAGAACGTCATCGCACTCTTCGCCCGAAAGAATTGACTCGCTTCCACACCGCACCCGCCAGAGTCGCTCACCCCAATTCCGTGCATTCAGTGCGTTCCGTGGGCCAGCAACTCGCCCACCCCCCTCACTCCGTAAACATTGGATCCTTCGCATTCCCCCCGCTCAGCAGATACGCCAGCAAGTCAAGAATATCGTCATCCTTCAGCATATTGAGCAGCCCCGGCGGCATCATGCTGACCTTGCTCTCCTCCGTCTTCACCAGCTTCGTCGTATTCACCGTCGTGAACGCATGCGGATCCATCATGTTCGTGCTCACCTGCAGATTGTCCCCGTTCAGGTTCGCAATCCGCCCCACCACCTGACTGCCGTCCGCCATCGTGAAAATCGAACTCCCATACTGGTCACTGATCTCCTTGCTCGGCTCCAAAAGGCTCTCCAGCAAATCCCGCGGACTGAACTTCCCGCGCACACTCGTCAGATCCGGCCCCACCGCGCCTCCTTGCGCACCAAACCGGTGACACGCAAAGCACGTCGCCGCACCAAACATGTTCTTCCCATTCTCGAAATCCCGATTCCCCTCCAGCCCAGCCCCCAGCAACCCCTCCAAATCCGCCATCGTCCACGCCTTCACGAAGGTCATCGGCTTCAGCGTAAACGTCGGCACCGCTGACTCCGGCTTCAGCTCGATCACCCCCTTCAGCTCCGCCTTCTCCGCCTCACTCATCGTCGCCACTGCGTTGGCCTTGATCTCGTCAATGAACAGGTTAAACGACGCCCCACCCTTGTAGTTCGCTGCCCGGGGAAACCACCGGAAATAGCTCTCCCGCAGCGCCTTCGTCCACCCCACCTTCGCAAACCCCAAAATCCGCGCGTAATCGATCTGCTCCTCCTGGGTCGGCGACTCATTCACCAGCGGCACCGCCTTCGCCACCACCCCCGCATCCCCCAGATACACCAAAATCTCCGTCAGATCTCGGTTCAAGCCCGTGTCCGCCACCGGGAACCACGCCCCCAACCGCTGCGCCAGCGCCGCCTTCACCCCCGCCTCCGGCTCACCGAACCGCGTAAACGCCAGCATGTACGCCCGCAGCAGCGCCCCCTGATCCGCCAGCTCCAGCGCTTTCCAATCGATCCGCCCCAACACCTCCAGCACCTTCGGCTGCAGCTCCTTATTCCCGCGCCCCACCCGGCTCAGCGCCATCATCGCCTGAATCACCCGCCGCGCCTCCGTCTCCGCCAGCGCCTTGTCCTGCCAAAGTCCCACCGGCTGGTGCTCCACCGCCACCCGCGCAGCCGCCCGGATCAACCGATCCGCATGCCCCAGCTGCGGCCACGCCTTGTCCAGCACCGCCCCGTCCATCGCACCATGCAGCGCCTCCAACTCATACCGCAGCTTCTGCTCCGCCGTCACCGCCGCACTCGCCGCCGCCACCGTCGCCTCATCCCCCGCGTAAGTCACCCGATAAAGCCCCGACTGCACCTTCCGCCCCCCCACCGTCACATACATCGCCCCATCCTTCCGACTCACCTCCATATCGGTCAGCGGCAGCGGCGCCGCACTCATGAAATCCTCAAACACCGCCGAATACCCCGCCCCCTCCGGCTTCAAATGCACCGCATACAGCTTCCCATAGCTCCAGTCCGCCACATACAGCGCCTCCTGATACTTCGCCGGAAACTTCGCCCCATAACCAAACACCACCCCCGTCGGCGACCCCGGACCGATGTCCACCACCGGTGCCAGACTGTCCTCCCACCGCACCGGCCACTTCTTGCTGCACGTCCGCCAGCCCAGATCCCCCCCGCTCGCCATCAAAGACACCCGCGTCGGCCTGTACCACGGCATCCCGAAATCCCACTCCATGTCCGCATCAAAACCAAAAAGATCCCCCTGCTTGTTGAACGCAATATCATACGTGTTCCGGTTCCCCACATTGATCAGCTCCCAGTTCTTCCCCTCCGGATCCGTTTTCGCCACCCAGCCCCCCGGCGCCGTCACATCCCTCATAAAGCCCCGACCCAGCAGCATCGGAAAAAGCTGGTCCTCATCCCAAATCCTCGGCACCCGGCTACTCTGCATCTCAGGCAGGGGCGTCTGGTTCCCGCTCACCACATAAATCGACTTCCCATCCGGCCCCACCACCAGCCCATGCGGCCCGTGCTCACCCCCCTTGTTCGGAAACGCCTTCAACTGCTCCACCGCATCGAACTGATCATCCCCGTTCGTATCCTTCACCCGATACAGCCCCCGCCCCTGCGCCGTATCCGCATTCACCACCCCATACAGCGCCCCAAACGCATAAAGCAACCCCTGGCACGACCCAAACTCCACCGGAATCTTCTCCACCTTCGTCTCCCCGCTCGCCCCACCCAGCCCCGGCGGCGTCACCCGATACAAGCTCCCATACTGATCACTCACAATCAGCCGCCCCTTGTCATCCTGCGTCATCGCCACCCAAGACCCCTGGTCCGCCTTCGGCACCGAATACAGCAACTCCACCTGAAACCCCTCCTTCAGCTTGATCGCCTCCACCGGCGTCGCCTGCTGCGCGCAGACACTCACCGACAAACAAACAAACACCGAAACAGCACAGCAAAAAGATTTCATAGAGCAGCAAAAGGTTGGCTTCATCCCATACCAACGCCCCTCACCCCCCCTCCCCATCAGCAAATCCTGTGTCCAATCCCGCAACCCCACCCCCCAAGGAGGACAGGTCTTCCGACCTGTCAACGGCCAGCAGGTCTCCCGACCTGCCCCCCTTCCCCCTCCACAAATCCACCTCCCTCCTCATTCATCTGTCCCCATTCCCCTGTCGACTCCCCCCAAAACCCAAAAAACCAAACGCACAGCCCCACCAGCAGCGCGTCCCAGTCGTACGACTCCCCCACCCTGTCGTACCACAACCCCGCAATGTCGTACCCCAACGCCACCCTGTCGTCCCACAACCCCGCAAACTCGTCCCAGAAACCTCTCCCCCCTCTGCGGCCATCCAATCTCTCGCGGTGCCAAACCCTCATCCCCCCCCTCCAACACTAATCCCTTTCAAAGTTCAGCGTTCAACTCTCAACGTTCAACCTCCCCTTCCCATTCGTTCCATCCGTGCCATTCGTGGTCCCCCATTCCGCAATCCCCAATGAGCCACCTCCTCACCGCCCTCCTCCTCCTCACCTCAACCCTCACCGCCGCCCCCACCCAAAACATCCTCTTCATCGCCATCGACGACCTCGGCAACGTCCTCGACCGCACCCGCCCCCCAGGCCTCGCCACCCCCAACCTCGACCGCCTCCACGCCCGCGGCCTCTTCTTCGAGCGCGCCTACTGCCAGATCCCCCTCTGCAACCCCTCCCGCGCCTCCGTCCTCACCGGCCTCCGCCCCGACACCACCCAGGTTTACGACCTCGACCGCCACTTCCGCGACACCCTCCCCAACGCCATCACCCTCCCCCAACTCTACCGCCAATCCGGCGGCACCGCCCACCGCATCGGCAAAATCTACCACTACGACGTCCCCAACGGCATCGGCACCAACGGCCTCGACGATCCCCCCTCCTGGGACACCGTCCTCAACCCCAAAGGCCGCGACGTCACCGACGAACCCCTCATCACCAACCCCACCCCCGAAAAACCCATCTCCGCCGCCCTCAGTTGGCTCGCCGCCGACGGCACCGACGCCGAACAAACCGACGGCCTGATCGCCCGCGAATCCGCCCAACGCCTCACCACCCTCTCCAAACAAAAGCGGCCCTTCTTCCTCGCCACCGGCTTCTTCCGCCCCCACACCCCCTTCGTCGCCCCCAAAGCCTATTTCAAAACCCATCCCCTCAACCAAATCCACCTCCCAAAATTTCCCCACACCAGCCGCAACGACATTCCCACCGCCGCCCTCCCCCACAACTGCTTCACCCCCGGCTACGACCTCCCCGAAACCACCCTCCGCGAAGCCCTCCAAGCCTACCACGCCAGCGTCGCCTTCGTCGATGCCCAACTCGGCCTCCTCCTCGACGCCCTCGACCAAAACCAACTCTGGCCCACCACCACCGTCGTCCTCTGGAGCGACCACGGCTACCACCTCGGCGAGCACGGCCTCTGGCAAAAACGCACCCTCTTTGACGAATCCGCCCGCGCCCCCCTCCTCATCGCCGCCCCTCAAATCCCCGCCGCCCAGCGCGGCAAAACCTGCCAACGCATCGTCGAATTCATCGATCTCTTCCCCACCCTCTGCCACCTCACCGGCCTCACCCCACCCCCCGCCCTCGAAGGCACCTCCCTCCATCCCCTCCTCGAAAATCCCGAAGCCACCTGGACCCGCCCCGCCTTCACCCAAATCCTCCGCCTCGCCCGCACCCCCGAAACCGCCACCACCCCGCTCGACAAACTCCCCCAAATCATGGGCCGCGCCATCACCACCGAACGCCACCGCTACATCGAGTGGAATCAAGGAGAGAAAGGTCGCGAACTCTACGATCACTCCACCGACCCCAACGAACACCTCAACCTCGCCGACAACCCAGCACACAACGCCCTCATCCAAAACCTCCGCGCCCGCTTCCCCCAAACCGTCAGCCCCCTCCCCCCCACCACCCCAGTCAATCCCAAACGCCTCTGACTCGCTCCCAATGAGATGGTTCCTCTTTATCAGCACCTGCCTTCTCCAGGCTTGCACTCCCTCCGCGCCCACTTCCCCTCCCCAGATCGCCCTCGTCCTCAAATCCCTCACCACCGAACCCACAGCCACCCTCGTCCAAAAAGCCATCGCCCACCAAGCCGAGCATCCCACCGACTACACCCTCATCATCAAAGGCATCGATAACACCACCGACCTCGCCGCCCAGGTTCATCACATCGACCAGCTCGCCACCAACGGCATCCAAGCCCTCATCATCTCCCCAGCCGACCCTAGTGCTCTCATCCCCGCCCTCACACGCGCCGCCGCCCAAGGCATCCGCATCCTCACCATCGACACCCCCCTAACCGCCTCCGACTTGCCATCCGCCTTCATCGGCCCGGACAACCAAACCGCAGCCCATCAAATCGGTCTCGCCCTCGCCAAAAAACGCCAGCCTGGCGACCCCGTCGCCATCATCCACGGCCCGCCCGCCGACCTCACGAGCCAGCAACGCCGCACCGGCCTCGAAACCGCCCTCCGACAGTCCCAACTCCAAATCGTCGCCACCGAAACCGCCAACAACAACCTCGAACAAGCCAACGCCCTCACCCAATCCCTCATCAGCCAGCACCCCAACCTAAAAGCCATCCTCTGCACCAGCGACACCATGGCCCTCGGCGCCGCCTCCGCCATCCAAGCCGCCCGCAAAACCAGTCAAATCCTCGTCACCGGCTTCGATCACATCCCCGCCATCCAACCTCTCATCGCCAACGGTCAAGTCACCGCCACAGCCGACCCCCACACCACTCAACTCGCCGTCACCGCCATCGAAGCCGCCCTCAAAAGCCTCCAAACCCAAACCCCACCCACCCCCCAAACCACCCCCGTCGACCTCATCACCAAGTAAGAGAATTCAACCCAAACCCTCCCCAAAAATCTCCGCTCCATAGTGCTGCTTGAGAAACACCAAATCCGCTTTGTCCTTCTCGCGGTGCGTGTTCACCTTCATCCTCCAAAGTAGCTTCGGCGAGGCAAACGGGATTGCCACCCCGTCAATTACCCGCACCACCGTCTCCAAACTCGCCTCCGCGTACCCGATCCCCGACGCCGACGCCATCAAATCCACCACTATCTCATCACAGACCCGCACCACCACATACTGCGACACCTCCCCCGCCTTCAACTCCCGCACCGCCTTGTCCGGCAGCACCTCCAGCGCTTTGAACATCCGCGACTCATTCTCAGCACTCGTCTCCATCAAAAGATCCACATCCCCCGTGGATCGAGGATAGCCTGAATGGATGATTGCAAACCCGCCCACGACCAAATACTTCACCCCCATCTCGTTGAGGGTTCGGCACAAATTCACCACATCCTCCTGAGTCGGTGCGCGAGAAATCAATTCCCCTTCGCCGGCCTCAACATCTTCATCGTCCATGCATTTGCCTCCTCATGTGAGCGAAATCGAAACACCCCGCGTGGTGCCAATCGATGGCCGGAGCTTTTTAAAAACTCATTCAACGTCTCCTGCATCGCGAACCCCGCCGCCAAGGCATCCACCGGCGGTCGCCTACGCCCCACCGTCTTCCCAATCGTTTCCTCCACGTTAATGATCCTCGGCGTTTCCATCACAAATCCGACCCTACCACAATACCCCCGTTTCCGCTACCCCAACTTGTATCTCCCCGCTGCCCCCTCCCACTTCGACCCGCCCTTGACGAATCCCCCACCACGACGACCCTTACCCCCCAACCATGAGTCGAGCCACCAACGCCGTCATCGCCGTCGTCGGCTCGCTGAACGTCGACATCCTTGCCGACGTCCAGCGACTGCCCCGCCCCGGTGAAACCGTGGTCGCCACCCAACTCACCCGTCGCTTCGGCGGCAAAGGCGCCAACCAGGCCCTCGCCGCCGCCCGCCAGGGCGCCCGCGTCACCATGATCGGCTGTGTCGGCGACGACCCAGAGGGCCGCACCTACATGGATCAGCTCCGCCGCGAAGGCATCACCGTCAGCACCATGAAAACCGCCCGGGCCACCAGCACCGGCACCGCCTTCATCACCGTCGCCGGCGAAAACGCCGAAAACCAAATCATCGTCTATCCAGGTGCCAACAGCCAACTCACCGCCGCCGCCGTCCGCAACCAGCGCGCCCGCATCGCCGTCGCCAGCGCCCTGCTCGTCCAACTCGAAATCCCCCTCGAAGCCGCCGTCGCCGCCATCGAAATCGCCAACGAATCCCGCATCCCCGTCGTCCTAAACCCCTCCCCCATCAACCCCGATTTCCCCTGGGGCACCTGCAAAATCGACTTCCTCATCGTCAATCAAACCGAAGCCGAGTCCCTCTTCAACCTCTCCTCCGACACCCTCGAGTCGGAGACCGCCGCCTGGACCTCCGCCCTCGCCGAGAAGAAAATCCACACCCTCATTGTCACACGCGGCAATCAGCCAACGCAAACCCTCACCCAGGGCACCTGCCAAACCGTCCCCGTTCACCCCGTCACCCCCATCGACACCGTCGGCGCGGGCGACACCTTCGCCGGCGTTTTCGCCGCCCAGCATCACGCCGGCAAGCCCCTCCTCGAAGCCATCGCATGGGCCAACGTCGCCGGCGCCCTCGCCACCCTCAAACCCGGTGCTCAAGAAGGCATCCCTATGGCCGGCGACATCACCCAGGCCCTCGCCGCGCAATAACTTCGCCGCCTCCCAATCAGGAAAAGACCTTGCCGGATCGCTGCAAAGGTTTCAATCCTAGCCGCGTTCTACTTCCTCACCTTTCACCTCCATGAAAAAATACAACGTCGGCATTATCGGATACGGATGGGCAGCCACAGCGCACATCGACGCCATCAACGCCTCCAAGCAGGCTCAAGTCACCGCCATCTTCTCCTCCCGCCCCCTCGATAGCGCCGAACTCAGCGCCAAACACGGCGGCACCATCACCGCCTACCAAAACCTCGACGACATGCTCGCCGATCCGAGCATTCACATCGTCGACATCACCTCCTATCCCAGCCAGCACCGCGACCAGGCTATCGCCGCCGCGAATGCCAAGAAACACATCATCCTGGAAAAACCCATGGCCAACTCCCTCCAGGAAGTCCGCGACATCACTGCAGCCGCCAAAGCCAACGGCGTCAAAGGCTGCGTCTGCTTCGAATGCCGCTTCTCCGGCCAGTTCATCACCACCAAAGCCATGATCGACGAGGGCCTCCTCGGCTCCATTCACTACGGAGAAGTCGACTACTACCACGGCATCGGCCCTTGGTATGGGCAGTTCCGCTGGAACACCGGCAAAAAAGACGGCGGCAGCGCCCTCCTCACCGCTGGTTGCCACGCCATGGACGCCCTCCTCCTTTGCATGGGCAACGACGTCGAATCCGTCTCCAGCTTCTCCTCCAAATCCAAGAGCGAGATCTTCGCCCCCTACGAGTACGACACCTCCAGCGTCACCATCATCAAGTTCAAAAACGGCAGCGTTGGCAAATGCGCCGCCATCGTCGACTGCCTCCAACCCTACTACTTCCACACCCACCTCGTCGGCAGCCAAGGCAGCCTCCTCGACAACAAATTCCACTCCAACAAACTCCAAACAAACAAAGCCGCCTGGAGTGACCTCTCCATGAAGATGCTCGATAGCGGCGACGTCAGCGACCACCCCTACCAAACCCAGTTCCAGGAGTTCTTCGACGCCCTCGACGAAAACCGCGACATGAAGTGGACCAGCTTCCCGGAGTCCCTCAAATCCTTCGAAGTCATCTTCGCCGCCGACCGCAGCGCCGAACTCGGTGGCCAACCCGTCCGCCCCTCGGACCTCTAATCTCAATCCCAAAAAGAGCGTTCCAAAAGTGCCCTCCGTCCTCGCCCTCTTCGCCCACCCCGACGATATCGAATTCGTCGCCGCAGGCACCATGTTGCTCTTGGCAGCCAAAGGCTGGGACCTTCACTACATGAACCTCTGCACCGGCAATGGCGGCTCGGTCGAAATGGACAGCACTACCACCGCCCGCACCCGCTTAGCGGAGGCCCGCGAAGCCGCCCGCATTCTCGGCGCCAAATTCTATCCCCCCATCTGTGACGACCTCGAACTGACCTACTCGATCCCATTGCTCAAAAAGGTCGCTTCGGTCGTCCGTCAGGCCAAACCCTCCATCGTCCTCACCCACTCCCCGGCCGACTACATGGAGGATCACATGACCACCTCCCGCCTCGCCGTCACCGCCGCCTTCGCCCACGGGATCCCCAATTTTCAGACCGATCCACCCGCCCCCTCTTTCGGCCACGATGTCACCGTCTATCACGCCATGCCGCACGGCCTATGCGATCCGCTCCGAAAGGCCATCCACGCCGGCCTCTACGTGAACACCACCTCAGTCCACGCCCAAAAGCGCATGGCCCTCGCCGCCCACGTGAGCCAAAAACATTGGCTGGACGTTTCCCAAGGCATGGACTCCTATCTCGTGTCAATGGATCAAGCCTCCGCCGCCGTTGCCAAACGGGCAGGACGCTTTAACCTCGCTGAAGGCTGGCGCCGCCACCTCCATCTTGGCTTGAGCACCTCAGACATCGATCCCCTCACCAACGCTCTCGGTGACCTCGCTTGGGTCAATCCCGACTACGAAGCCTCATTGACTCTTTAACCCTCCCTGCCTCCTCCCATGCCACTCATCATCAACGGCGAAGAAATCGACGAAGACATCGTCGAAGCCGAATTTCGCCAAGTCAAAGCCCACTACGAACGCACCCTCCAAGTCGCTTGCTGCGAGCGTGATCCGGAATTCCGCGGCTACGCCAAGGACAATATCATTTCCCGCACGCTCCTCACTCAAGCCGCCAGGAATCGCTTTCCAGAAGTGTCCGAAGAGGAAGTCACCGACAGACTACAAAAACTCATCGCCGAAGCCGGAGGCGAGTCTCAGTTCTACATGAACATCGGCCTCGTCGCCAAAGACGAAGCCGCGATCCGCCCGAACATCGCCAACGGCGTTCGCTTGGACAAAACACTCGGAGAAGTCTACCAGCCTGAGCCCGAATACACAGAGTCCGAACTTCGCGCCTGGTTCGAAGCTCACCTCGAACTCTTCATGACGGATGAGCAGGTACGGGCCGCTCACATCACCAAGAATCTGCAAGGGGCACAGAGTCGTGAGGCCATCTTCAAACAACTGCGGGACATTCGTCAGGAGATCCTCAATGGCGCCGACTTCATGACGCTCGCCGAACGTGATCGGGCGGATGAGCAACAGCAAATCGACCTAGGATGGTTCAAGCGTGGCGAGTTCATGGAGGAATTTGAAGTCATCGCTTTTTCGATGAACGAAGGCGAAATCAGTCCCGTCTTCACCACCCAATTGGGTCTGCACCTTTGCACGGTCCTGGGCCGCAATCCTCCCAAGCCGATGCTCTTCGAAGACGCTCGATCCGCCGTCCTTCAAAGGATGCTGGACGAATACCGCGACCAAAAATTCAACGTCTTCCTCGAGGAACTCAAGGCGTCAGCCGATATTGTGAATACGGATCCACCAGATCAGTGGTCTCCGCACGACGAAGCACATTGATCAGAAGCGCACCATCCATTGGATCCGCCCTGAATGATACCCGGGACAAGCTTCCTTTTTAGAGCCATGACGCATCTTTGATAATCCCATGCGCTCTCTCTGTCTTCGCCAACCTGGACTCTTCGAGTTTCAAGAAGACCCTGAGCCATCACCACCGGGCGATAACGAGGCGCTAGTCGCCGTTCACGCTATCGGCGTTTGCGGTACGGATCTCAGTGGCTACTTGGGCAAAATGCCCTTCATTCAATACCCGCGAATTCTCGGACACGAACTTGGGGTTGAAGTGCTTCAAATTGGCAGAGACGTATCAAATGTCCGAGTGGGTTACCGCTGCAGCATCGAGCCCTATTTGAATTGTGGTTCATGTGCCCCGTGCATCAACGGAAAGCCCAACTGCTGCGAACAGCTCAAGGTGCTCGGCGTTCATGTTAATGGAGGCATGACCGAACGGCTCGTGGTTCCAGCACACAAGCTTCATCCTTCGCGGCAGCTCACCTTTCCCCAACTCGCTCTCGTTGAAACGTTGGCCATCGGTTGCCACGCCGTTCATCGAGCCCAAATATCCGATGGTGATAAGGTCCTCATCCTCGGCGCAGGTCCGATCGGCCTCGCCACCCTCGAATTCGCCCGACTCCACTCGAAAGACGTGACGGTGGTCGAACCCAACGAAGACAGGCGCAGATTCATTGCCAAACATTATCCAGATGTCCAAGTAGCCAGTCTGCCTCCTGTTGGATCATCGTTTTCGGTTGTTTTCGACTCGACCGGGAACGCCCCATCCATGTCGTGTTCAATTTCATTGGCGGCCTTTGGTGGCAAAATC